>JAQXFQ010000030.1 GCA_029005175.1 Bacillota bacterium | reverse complement strand
GGCGGCGTACGCTACGATGAATCTCAGGAATTGATCGCAAGAGCGGTTTATCCGGAATCCGACGATATGATTGCGGAAATGCACTTTATTTCACGACCTCAAGGGCATCCGCTTACGTCCTCCCAATATGAAGCCGAGTATATTGCAGATATGATTGAATCAATGCTTGCCTCGGGATTTGAAGTGACCGACAAAGCTACCGGAAAGCTGAGACGTGCAGATTACAGCGATTTTTGCATTCTGCGCCGAAGCATGAGCGGAAAAGGTGAGGATTATGTCAATTCATTGGAGCGACGCGGCATTCCGGCATGGATGTCAAGTGACGGAGGTTTACTGGCGACCGATGAAGCTAATGTGATTTTATCTTTCCTTCGTGTGATAAATAATCCCTTGCTCGACATTCCGCTGATGTGCGTGCTTATGTCGCCAATTTATGCGTTCACCCCTGACGAACTGGCAGAAATTCGTCTGAAAGAACGTCAGGCGCCGTTGTACGGCGCGATTATGTTCATGGCGCGGGATGGCAATGAAAAATGTGCAGCTTTTTTGGAAAGCATGGATAAATTCAGACTGCTTTCTTCCACAATGTCGGCTGACAGGCTTATTGAGGAAATATATTACTCCACAGGCTACATGGCGGCGGTGCGGTCAATGCCGAATGGAGAAATTCGTGTGGGAAGTCTTCGCTTGCTTCAGGAATTTGCCGCTGATTGCGAGAATTCAGGCTCGTTCGGATTGACTTCATTTATATCCACAGTTGACCGCATGCTGGAGCAGGGCGAAGATTTACCCGGTGCTTCGGGGGTTACTGAAAGCTCAAATGTTGTGCGTGTGATGACTATACACAAATCAAAAGGTCTTGAATTTCCGATATGTATTATAGCGGGACTGGGTTCGCAGTTCAATAAAGACGGCGATGTAGCAGGTGTTATGACGCACAATGACCTCGGCTTGGGTATGAAAATGAAGGAAAACAGCATGTATTATGAAACCCAGATTCGCCGCGCGATTATTAATAAATCCTATCTCGAAAGTTTGAGCGAGGAGATGCGTGTACTGTATGTTGCCTTGACGCGTGCCCGTGAAAAGTTAATTATGGTATGCGCGCCGCGCTCGGTTAATTCCTGCATAAATTCTGCGGCGATGGCCGTTTGCGACGGCGAGATACCGCCGTTTGCGCTGGCTCAATGTAATTCATTTGCCGCGTGGCTGATGATGGCTGCCATAAGACATCCCGACGGCGGAGAGATTCGCTCATATGCCGACTTGGGTGTTGATGTTGTTACGGGTGATAATTCACACTTTAAGATTGTTTTGCAAATGGCAGATGACGAAGATTCAGACGATGAGACTGAAGAAGAAACTGCACCTTGCGAAACACAAGAAATACCGCAGGCAAAGCCTGACAGCGACATTATGGCTCAGATAGAAGCGCGGCTTCAATACAAATATCCGTATGATGAGCTGATTGGTGTGCCGACTAAGGTTACTGCGTCCGAACTGACCAAGCAGGAACATTCCGGCGACTCCATAAGCCTGATGCGTCCGTCGTTTATGATGCGCGGCGGACTTACTCCGACGGAAAGGGGAAAGGCTTTACACAAATATATGGAGTTTGCCAACTTCCATGCCGCCGCTGAAAAACCCGAATACGAGCTTGAAAGGCTTCAGAAGTCAGGGTTTATCAGTGAAATAGACGCGGCCGCTGTGGACATTGATAAGGTTGAGATATTTTTCGACACTATGAAGCCGATGCTTGATAGTGCTGATAAAATAATGCGTGAACAGGAGTTTTCTGTAAAGCTGGATGCCGAACATGCGCGACTTGTTACAGATGTTGATACAGATGAATCCATTGTGCTTGAGGGGGAATGCGACTGTGTGTTGGTTTATAATGACAGCTCTGTTATAATCGACTACAAAACCGACAGAATAAGCGCCCCTGACAGACTTGTGGAGCACTATGCAACACAGCTTCGCCTATATCGCTATGCAATGGAGCAGGTGCTGAGCAAGCCCGTCAGCAAAATTTACCTTTATTCATTTTATCTTGACAAGCTGATTGAAGTGCAATAATATAGTAATATAACCCAATAAATACATCAGATAGGATGATTTAATTATGTATGATAATTTTGATGAGTTAAAGTCAGAATGTCTCAAGTGTCGCAAATGCGGACTTTGTGAAACGCGGCACAATGTGGTTTTCGGCGTGGGAAATCCGGAGGCGAAGGTGATGTTTGTAGGCGAGGGACCCGGCGAAAACGAAGACCTGCAAGGGGAACCGTTCGTAGGACGTGCCGGCAAGCTGCTTGATCTGATGCTGGATGCAGTTGATTTGTCGCGGGAGCGCAATATTTATATCGCCAATATCGTCAAATGCAGACCGCCGAAAAATCGCGATCCTCAGCCGACAGAGCAGGAAGCCTGCATAGGCTGGCTTCGCAACCAGTTTGCAATAATGCGGCCTAAAATTGTGGTTTGCCTCGGCAGAATCGCGGGCATGAAGATTATGGATCCAAATCTGAAAATAACCAAAGACCACGGCAAATTCATAGACAAAAAAGGTACGCTGATGATGGCGACGCTTCATCCCGCCGCACTCCTGAGAAATCCCTCTCAAAAGCCTGATGCTTTTAACGATTTTCTGCTGCTGCGAGAAAAGATAATGGAAGTTTGCCCCAAAACGTACGATATGTAATAAAAAAACCGTCCTGACGCAGCTAAATGCATTCGGACGGTTTTTATTACATATGTGAATCTTTAATCTTCATCTTTAGTTAATATAGCTGATACGGCGAATGTTAAAAACATTGTGCCAAGCATGATTACGCTGACTAGTAAGCCACTGCCGTTTACCAGCCAATCGGCGTAATTGCCAAAAAACGGAATGGAAAAAGATGTTCCCTTACCGCTGATTTTACGGTAGCTAAGTTCAATGGTTGTGTCATTTTCCGCCTGTGCATAGATTTGCCGAGACTTTTTGTCGCTGGTTACAACCTTAACGCCTATCGCGTTTTTACCGCTGTAATACACTGCAACATCTCCCTTTTTCAATTTAGCCGGGTCAATTTCATGCACAAATGCCACACTGCCGCCGGAATAAACACTTCGGGCATCGTCGGTCTTTATAGGACATACTTCATAACCAATCAGCGGCATCAGACCGAATACAAATATCAACGCAGCACACATTACCGCTGAAATTGCGCATGAAATATTTCTTATGATTCTAGGTACATTCAAAGCAATGATCTCCTTTAATCCCTATTATTTCCTATATTATATTACAAATCTGCGGAAATTTCAACATAATTTTCATTATATAAGTTTCTGATATTAAAATAGTTGCTTTCAGTTGGTTTATTTATTGCTTTTGAGTATATTTTATGGTATTATTTGATTAATGGGGTGAATTTTGTGAATAATAAATTATCTGTAATTTTAGTGGAAGACGATGCTTCAGTGTGTCAGGAATTTGAAAATTTTATAAACAGAGTTGAAAATATAACCCTTATCAAGTCTACCAACAGTTCATCAAAGGCAATCGAGTATGTAATGGATTATCTGCCTGATGTCGTTATTTTGGATTTAGAACTGCATTACGGTTCGGGAAACGGGCTGCTGTTTTTGAAAGAATTAAGGCAATTATCACTCAATCCGCCTCCATTCATATTAATTACTACCAACAATTCCAGTTCGACAACATATGATTATGCCAGGCAGCTCGGCGCGGATTTTATAATGTATAAGCACCAGGAGGGCTATTCCACTGCAAGTGTAATTGATTTTCTGACTATGATGTCATCAGTCATAAACAACCGCAAGGCAAATGTCTGTAGTCACATCAATGTGGTTAATGAAACACCGCAGGAAAAAGAAAACAGGATAATCAAGAGAATATGCACTGAGTTGGATAATGTTTCAATAAGTCCCAAAGCAGTTGGCTATCAGTATCTGGTCGACGCCATTTTGATGTTTATAAAACAGCCGATACAGAATGTCTGCACGCTGATAGGGCAGAAATACGGTAAAACCGAAAGCAGCGTGGAGCGCGCCATGCAAAACGCGATCTGCCGTGCATGGAGCACAGCGGATATAACCGATCTGCTTACTCACTATACAGCTAAGATAAGTTCAAAGAAAGGCGTTCCTACCCTTACGGAATTTATATGTTATTATGCCAACAAGATAAAAAATGATTATTGAATTGACAGCAAAATATTTTTTATTTAAATTTAAATGGTGATACAATTGATTACATCAGCTATTAAATATTGCGCTACGTTTTTCTGTGCGTTTTATATATATATAAAATCACAGAGCAATGATATTAACAGGAATGAATTTATCATGGGAACGGCAGTTTCTATTATTATGGGGTTCATAGCATGTATTTGCAAATTGCACTTTAGTTTCATACATATAACATTAATTCATACTGCCTTTCCACTGGTTTATTGCTTGATTTATCATATAAAATTAAGTCACTCCTTTATTTCTTCTGTATTGTCGTTTGGATTCAGTTATGCTTCACTTATGCTGGCATGTATTCCCTTATCGTTTGTATTCAATCTGTTTAATATGAATTTTGAATATAAATCTGATAAATTAGTATTATTTTCCTCTATTGCGGCGGCACAGATTATATTCACTATGCTTTCTATAAAGTCAAAGCGAATGAAAAGAGGTCTTTTACATTTAATAAATGCCGGCTCGAGCGATGTTGGAATTTATATTTCAGTAATTATATTTTTGGTTGTCGTTATGCTTAGCATGACTAGATACTCAAACATTGTGTACGTTATTCCTATTTTTTTGAGTTTGGTCTGCAGTATCACTTTATTTTTTTGGCGCAAAAACCAAATAACCAAATTGTATATTGAACAAACGAAAAATCAAGAAATAGAGTTGCTAGAACATTCCATAAAAGAAAAAGATGAGCTTATAAAATCGCTGCAGGCAGACAATGAAAATTTATCAGGCATTATTCACAGAGATAACAAGCTGATTCCCGCCATGATAATGGCAGTAAAAAAACATATCTCCGAAAGCGGCGGCAGTTCTGAAATATCAGATATTCTCAAGCAACTCGAAAGTATCTGTGATGGGCATATGAATTCCGTAAGAAATTATGAATTAACTCAGAAAAAACAACCATCTGTCGGAATAGTCTCTACAGACGCTATAATATTTTATATGCAGCAAAAAGCCGCCGAGTTCGGTGTGAGGTTTGATTTATGTTTGTCAGCAGATGTTAATTATATGGTCGAAAATGTGATTGACAAGGATGATTTAAATACACTGCTGGCAGATTTGATAGAAAATGCAATAATATCCACGAAAAAATGCTCTAATAAATTTGTAATGGCAAGTATAAGTGCTGTAGATTCAATATACATTATCACTATACACGACAGCGGCGAAAATTTCGACATAGAAGTGCTTAAAAATATTGGAAGCAAGCGAATAACTACTCATATCAACGACGGCGGCAGCGGAATAGGAATGATGACCACATTCCGAATATTGAACAAATATTCGGCGGAATTTTTGATTGAGGAATACTCAGACAGCGTTAATTTTTCAAAAAAAGTCGAAATATTATTTAACGGCACCGGCAAAAGAAAAATAATCACTCCAAGGCGCATGGAATTGGCAGATAAATTGAAGCACACGTCATTTATTGTTTCAGATAATTTTTGATTTAATATAAATATTCACAATCACGCACACTTGGCTTGCATGGCAAAAGTGTGTGTGGTTGTTGTATTATGAGGAATAAGTTTCTATTTTGTAAAGCCGGCGCCCAATGCTACGCTGAGTAGCATAAATTTTCTGTAAATGTAATGCTATGTTGGTAGTGGATTTTCTTGCCGGATGCTATAATCATAACATCCCGACGGTCGAGTGACCGTACAAAAAATCGTTACAAAAAGGAATAAATTTTTTAGAAGATTGGAGATTAAAACATTATGGATTTTGGTCAGAAATTGAAAGAAATAAGAAAAAACGAGGGGCTTTCTCAGGAGCAGCTTGCTGAAAAGATCGGCGTATCCCGACAGGCAATCACAAAATGGGAAACAGGCAAGGGTTTGCCCGACATTGAGAACATGATGATTCTTGCGGAGATATTCAAGACAACTTTAGATGAGTTGGTTTCACAGGCAATGCCGCAAAACAAAATCAGAAAGCCCACTTACCACAGCGAGACAATTTACGATATTGATTGCAGCAAGCATTTTGATATTCATTTGGGCAACGCAAAAACTATCACAATATGTTCGGGCACAGATGAAAAACTGCACATTGACCTCGCCTCAGAAACACTTGAAAATATTGGCTCACTCTTCAAAATAAAGCTGAACGAAAACCGAAACAAGCTGGATGTTGAATGTGACAAGAAAAATGAACTCAACAAGTTTGAGATAACCGACATGCTCTCTGTTACAATTACACTTCCTATAAATCACACTAAGCATTGCGAACTTGAAGCATCCGCAAAGGAACTGCATCTGGTCAATCTGGTACTCGAACGTCTGGAATATGACGGCGACGCCGAAAATGTAACTGTTGTTAATTGTATAGGAAGCCTTGAATTCACCGCTAAAACGGATTACGACATTACTGTCGATGCGATTCACGGAAGGCTGGATTTAAACCAGTGGAACGCAGCGTCTATTGTACACATTCCCGAAGATTCTGATTTCCGACTGCTCAATAAGGGACGCGGATGCAGTATATGCTGCCAGAAAGACGGAGAGAGCTGCGAACCCTGTGACAGTCCCGAGAGTGAAAATATACTCAGCATTTCGGGAATAAAATCTGAATTGGTTGTTGACTTGGTGTAAAACAAATCAAACCACTTAATCAGCATTTCCCTATATCTTTGAGATTGAAAACGCCTTAAATTCAGTGTTTTGTAAATGATTTTTTAGTTTTTACAAAAAAATAAAAAATTTCTATCAAAAAACAGTTGAAATTTCAAGAAAAGTATATTATAATATTCAAGCAGTTCAATTGGAGCGTATTTATCTCATTTCTTGAATATGCTTAATAAAGACAGAATATATTCGTGCATATCGACATGCGGATGCCGGATCCTGTGCGACAGGGCGCTGTGAACCATGTCAGGCGGGGAACCGAGCAGCATTAAGCGGTTAGTCTTGTGCGCCGCAGTCAATCTGGTGTCCGTATGGCGATGTGCATGAAATTCTGTCTTATTTTATTGCCCGCAATCATACACTGATTGATTTTGTTTTTGGGAGGGTGTGCATATGTATCAGGTTCTTTACCGCAAGTGGCGACCGAAAACCTTCGCTGATGTGGTGGGGCAGCCTCATGTCACCGAAACTCTTAAAAATGAAATTCAGTCGGGACGTATAGCGCACGCCTATCTTTTTACAGGCTCTCGAGGCACAGGTAAAACTACCTGCGCCAAGATATTTTCCAAAGCGGTCAATTGTCTTAATCCCATAAACGGTGATCCCTGCGGTCAATGTGAGATATGCCGCGGCATTGATGATGAAAGCATAATGGACATAGTGGAGATGGATGCCGCTTCAAATCGCAAGATTGAGGATATACGCGATTTGATGGAGGAAATCCGTTATACTCCCGCACAGGCTAAATACCGTGTTTTCATAGTTGACGAAGTTCACATGCTGACGCAGGAGGCGTTCAACGCACTGCTGAAAACACTTGAGGAACCCCCGTCCTACGTGCTGTTTATTTTGGCGACCACTGAGCCGCATAAATTGCCTGCAACGATCCTCTCCAGATGTCAGCGATTCGATTTTCACCGTATTCAGCCGCGCGCCATTGCAGACAGGCTGAAATTCATCGCTGCGCAAGAGGACGGAGACATAGACGATGAAGCCGCATTTATGATAGCGCGCCTTGCTGACGGCGGCATGCGTGACGCAATATCCCTTCTCGATCAGGCTATGGGTCGCAGCAAACAGGTAAACGCACTGACTGTATGTGAAACTGTGGGAATCGCCGGTACGGGCTATATCAATGAAATTGCCGAACACATAGCAAATAAGGATTCAGAGGCATTGATGCGGCTGATAAACGAGTTGTACAGTAATTCAAAGGATATGCTCAGACTGTGCGACGAATTAATTGGATATTTCCGCAACATAATGATATTATGCACAGTTAAAAACTCAGATGGCTTGATTATGGCTTCGGACGCTGAACTGAGCGAACTGAAACAGCATGCATCAAAATTCACCGCGCCACAGTCAATTGCCATTTTGAATACACTGCAGACAGCCTATGAAATAATGTCACGCGGCGTAAATAAACGAGTTGAAATGGAGACTGTTCTCATAAGAATATGCGGTATATCCGAGAACCCGTGTACCGATGATTCGGGAAACAAATCCGCAGCAACTGCAAGCGTAAGAGCTGTTGATAACAGCGGCGCAATTAATGCGCTGCTTTCACGGGTGGAGGCTCTGGAAAGAGCTTTGCGCTCGGGAATGAGTGCAGTATCTTCGGTGAGAACAGGAACGATTCCGATTTTGGGCAGTACGTCTGAACCGGGCGAAAAATCCGAAACAGATGTTTCAAAAGCGTCTGTCAGCGTCAGCGAACTCAGTAATGCGGCAAAGCCGTTTGCTCAGTGGAATCAGGCTCTGGAACTGCTTCAGACGGTAAATAAGCCTGCGTACAGCGTGCTGGCTGACTCGCGCGCTTATATAAACGGTAAATATCTGCTGATTGATACTAACGGCTTCGGGCGTGATATGCTGCGTAATTCCCAGGTCAAGGAATCCATCAGAGGAATTATAAAACAAATTGCAGGAATCGACTGTCGATTAGGACCATACAGTCCGTCGGGAGGCGTTCAATATAATAAAAATCCAAATACTGTTTCGCCGGTTGACGCTATAAAGCAGAGGGCGGCGGAGGCTGGTATTGAAGTAGAAGAAAATTAGGAGGACTTTATTATGAAATCAAGATTACCTAAGGGTTACGGTTCAGGCTCTGCTACCAATATGAACCAGATTGCCAAGCAGGCACAGAAGATTCAGGAGGAAATGGAAAAGGTTTCCGCTGAGCTTGAAGAAAAGGAATATACAGCAACTACAGGCGGAAATGCCGTATCAGTTACAATGCTCGGCAGTCTCCAGATCACCAATCTCACAATCAGCCCTGAGGTTATAGACCCTGAAGATTCCGAACTTCTGGCAGATATGATTACAGGAGCTGTAAATGAAGTAATACGCAACATTAATGCTGACAAGGAAGAAAAGATGAACGCTGTAACAGGCGGACTCTCACTTCCGGGAATGGGATTCTAAGTGGCATATCGTGTTGCACCGCTTACCAAGCTGATAGAACAGTTTGAGAAACTTCCGGGAATCGGCAAAAAAACAGCCCAAAGACTTGCTCTGTATGTGCTTGACATGCCGCAGTCTGAGGCTGAAAACTTTGCCAATGCCATTACTGACGCAAAAAAAAAGATTCATAAGTGCGCTGTGTGCTGCAATCTTACGGATGAGGAGCTTTGTCCTGTCTGCGCGAATCCTGCCAGAGATAAATCCGTGATATGTGTGGTTGCCGAACCTAAGGATGTTATCGCACTTGAACGCACACATGAGTTCAACGCGACTTATCATGTACTGCACGGATGTATTTCGCCGATGGACGGTATAGGTCCTGAACAGCTTTGCGTCAAGGAATTACTTGCCAGAATCAATGCCGGCGGAGTAAGTGAGGTTATCATGGCAACCAATCCCACCGTTGAGGGGGAAGCTACTGCTATGTATCTTTCAAAGCTTATCAAGCCGTTGGGTATCAAGGTTACGAGACTGGCTTATGGCATTCCTGTAGGGGGAGATCTGGAATACGCCGATGAAGTAACTCTTAAACGCGCTTTAGATGGGCGCAGTGAATTATGAGGTGACAGAATTTGGCTAAGGATAAAAATTCCAATAGAAATATTGCTCAGAACAAAAAGGCCTTTCATGAGTATTTCGTAGAGGAATGTTATGAAGCAGGCATAGAACTGACCGGTACCGAGGTCAAGTCATTGAGGCAAGGCAAAGCAAACATCAAAGAGGCGTGGTGTGCCATTGAAAACGGTGAACTTTTTATCAAGGGCATGCACATCAGTCCATATGAGCAAGGCAACATTTTTAATGTAAATCCGCTCAGAATCAGAAAGCTGCTTTTGCACAAAAAGGAAATAGCACATCTTTACAGCGAGGTCAAACAGGCCGGCTATGCAATCGTGCCGCTGTCACTGTATTTCAAGGGCTCTCTTGTAAAGGTTCAAGTGGGGCTTTGCAAGGGCAAAAAGCTTTATGACAAACGCGCCGATATGGCCAAGCGTGACGCGCAGCGCACTATAGACCGCGCTATCAAGCAAAAAAATCAATAAATAATACGGCATTCGCAGAATTAATAATTGCGGGTGCCGTTTGCGTTAAAATTCGCATTAAAATTTTCTTCGACAGAAATTAATTTAGCGGAAAAATTCAACTTATTAAGGTTGTTTAGGGGTGAGTATATGAGTGATTCGCTTTTTAATACCATAAATTCAAAATTTTCCGAATTCTCCAAAGGACAAAAGCGTATTGCAAAGTATATTTGTGAGGATTATGACAAGGCCGCATTTCTGACGGCCTCCAAATTGGGCAGCACGGTAGGTGTAAGCGAGTCCACCGTGGTTCGCTTCGCCATGGAGCTTGGCTTTGAGGGATACCCTGCGTTGCAGAAAGCTATGCAGGAAATGATACGAAGCCGCCTTACTTCCGTGCAGCGCATAGATGTGGCATGCAGCCGCATAGGAGATGCCGAAATTCTCGACAGCGTGTTTAACTCTGACATAGAAAAAATTCGCAGAACGCTTGAAGAAACCTCAAAGGAGAATTTCGACAAGGCTGTGGAGCTGCTCTGCTCAGCTGAAAAGATTTACATTCTCGGCGCAAGAAGCGCAGAGGCTTTGGCTGTATTTTTAGGCTATTACCTCAAGCTGCTATTTAAAAACGTGGCTATTATAGATCCGTCGAACGAAAGCGACACATTGGCGCAGATGATGCATGTGGACAATCAAGCCTGCGTTATCGGTATAAGCTTTCCGAGATACTGCAACAGCGCCATAGCTGCGCTCAGGTATGCATGCACCAAGGGGGCTAACATTATCGCCATCACAGACAGCATGTCGTCCCCGATAGTGAAATATTCCGAATGTCCGCTTATAGCCAAGAGCGATATGCTTTCAATTGTCGATTCGCTGGTTGCGCCTATGAGCTTGGCCAATGCGCTGATAGTAGCGGCAATCAAGAAAAATCAGCATGAAGTATCCGAAACCTTTCGCCAAATGGAAGAAATATGGGACGAATATGAGATTTATCAGAAGCCGGAGGAAAACGCTGAATAATGTATTATGAATTGATAGTAATAGGCGGGGGACCTGCGGGCATGATGGCTGCGGGAACTGCCGCCGAGCGCGGAATGAATGTCGCATTGATTGAAAAAAACTCCCGTATGGGCAAAAAATTACTTATAACAGGTAAGGGAAGATGCAACGTAACAAACAACTGTACACGCGACAACTTTTTTGCAAATGTGGCAGTTAATCCTAAGTTTCTGTTCAGCTCATTTTCAAAATTCACCCCACAGGACGTCATGGATTTTTTTGAGCAAAACGGAGTTGCTCTAAAGGTTGAACGCGGCAACAGAGTTTTTCCGGTGTCAGATAAATCGGCGGATATAAACAATGCTCTCATAAAATACTGTCGCTCAAACGGCGTTGATTTCATTAATGCAACCGTAACGAATGTCAATTATGAAGATAATTGCGTAAAGAGTGTTAAGCTCGATTCCGGGGAAATTCATGAATGCTCTGCATGCATAATTGCAACAGGCGGAATGTCTTATCCGCTGACAGGCTCGACCGGGGACGGATACAGATTTGCACGCGAAGCGGGACATAATATAGTTAAAGCCAAGCCGTCGCTTGTTCCGCTGGTAATTCAGGAGAAAGACTGCAGGGACGCGCAGGGGCTGTCACTTAAAAATATCGCCATTACGGTCAGGGAAGCCGACGGCGGTAAGGTGATTTACACTGATTTCGGCGAAATGCTTTTCACACATTTCGGAATGTCCGGTCCTGTTATACTCAGCGCAAGCTCGCACATACGAAACCTTGACAAAAAATATAAAATTTCAATAGATTTGAAGCCTGCTCTGAGCGTTGAACAGCTTGATGCGAGAATTCAGCGGGATTTCGGCGAAAATATTAACAAAGATTTCGGAAATTCTCTTTCAAAACTCTTGCCACAAAAGTTAATTTCGGTTATAATTAAAAGGACAGGCATTCCGTATAACACAAAAGTCAATTCAATAAAACGCGAGCAGAGAATGACGCTGGTTGAACTTCTGAAAAATTTTGAGTTCAATATAACAGGTTTTCGCCCGATCGATGAGGCTATCATCACCTCGGGAGGCATAGATGTATCGCAAATCAAGCCGGGAACAATGGAGTCCAAGCTTGTCGAAGGACTTTTTTTCGCAGGTGAGATTATTGACGTTGACGCTCATACGGGCGGCTACAACTTGCAGATAGCATTTTCCACAGGGCGATGTGCCGGAATTGCTGCTGCTGAAAGGCTGGGTTATTATCAATGATAAATGTTGCAATAGACGGACCGTCGGGCGCAGGCAAAAGCTCAATTTCGCGCGAGGCCGCAAGACGCTTGGGATATATTTATGTCGATACGGGCGCAATGTACCGCGCGGCTGCCCTTTATGTAATGCAGCACCGAATCGATCCTGAAGACGCTGAGGCCATAGGAAGAATTCTTCCTATGCTCGATATTGAATTGAAAAACGATAACGGCGAACAGAAGGTTTATCTTTGCGGCGAAAACGTATCCCGCGTTATTCGCACCAGAGAGGTCACACGCTGCGCTCCCATAGTTTCGGCAAATCCTAAGGTTCGTCAATGTCTTTCCGATATGCAGCAGGAAATGGCACAGAAAAATAACATCATAATGGACGGGCGGGATATTGGCACAGTAGTTCTGCCGAACGCAGACGTTAAAATTTTTCTTACAGCATCACCTGAGGTTCGCGCACGCCGCAGACACAAGGAAATGCTGGAAAAGGGAATGGACGCTACCTATGAAGAGGTGCTCACTGACATCAGAGAGCGTGATTATTATGATGAAAACAAACCGATTTCTCCGCTGAAGCCTGCCAGAGATTCCATCCTGCTGGACACCTCAGAAATTGATTTTGAGCAGTCGGTGCAGCTTGTTGTGGATACGATAAAAAATAAAATCTCTAAATAATCTGCGGGATGTGATAATTTTGAAAAATATTTATCTTGCAAAATCGGCCGGCTTTTGCTTCGGAGTAAACAGGGCAATTGAGCTTGTGTATTCTTTGGTGGACAGTGGGGAAAAGGTCTGCACTCTCGGACCTATAATTCATAACGCGCAGGTCGTTAATCAACTGGCGGACAGGGGAGTGGTGATTGCCGAAACCCCGGACGAAGTTCCGCAGGACAGTGTGCTGGTAATTCGCTCACATGGCGTTCCGCTGTCTGTTTATAACGAGCTTAACAAAAAAAACATAAAAATTCAGGATGCAACCTGCCCTTTTGTCGCAAAAATTCATAGTATAGTAACCAAAGCGGCAGAAAAAGGTGATATAATATTAATTGCAGGCGACGCCGAACACCCGGAGGTGCTCGGCATTAAAGGACACTGCAACGGTGTGGTGTACACATTCAGAGATGATGCTGATTTGGCTGATTTGCTGAAAATCCACCCCAAATTAAAAGAAAATTCTGTATCTGTTGTTGCTCAGACAACTTTTAATACGGAATTATGGAAAAAATGTTTGAAAATTCTAAAAAAAGACTGTACAAATGCAACATTATTTGATACAATATGTAATGCGACACAAAGTCGACAGCAGGAAGCCGCAGAGCTGTCGGCAAAATGCGATCTTATGATCATCATAGGCGGGACAAACAGTTCCAATACCGCGAAGCTTTTCCACATATGTCAGAGTAAGTGTAAAAGCATCTTAATACAAACCGCTGCGGATTTACCTATTGATGATGTGCGTGCGGCACATAACATCGGTGTTACGGCTGGTGCATCTACACCGGCTGACATAATTAAGGAGGTCCTATATACAATGAGCGAAATTCAGAACACAGAAAGCTTTGAAGCTATGCTTGAGGAGTCTTTCAAGAATTCAAATACAAATGGAAAGGTAGTTACAGGTACTGTCGTTGGCATTACACCAACTGAGGTTTACGTAGACGTCGGAAGAAAACAGTCCGGTATCGTTGAACTCAAAGAACTCACAGACGATCCCAACGCAAAAACAGAAGACCTTGTAAAGGTCGGCGATGAGCTTGAGCTTATGATCCTCAAGGTCAATGACCAGGACGGCTATATCTATCTCTCCAAGAAGATTCTTGAATCCAGAAAGACTTGGGATAAGATGGTTGCTGCTTCTCCTAAGGTTACAACCAGAAGAAGAAGACGCGACGATGATGAAGACGCTGAGACAACAGAAGAAACTGTTACAGAGGAAAAGGAACCCGTAGTATTTGAGGGCGTTGTAACTCAGGTTATCAAGGGTGGCGTACTTGTTGCTTGCGACAGCGTTTCTGTATTTATTCCTGCTTCTCAGTGCATGCTTAAACCCAAAGAGCCTATCGAGAGTCTTCTCAAGAAAAAGGTAAAGTTCGTTATCATCGAAGTCATCACAGGCGGCAGAGGCAGAGCTATCGGCTCTATCAAGAAGCTTGCTGAGAAAGAATTCTGGGATGAAATCGAGCCCGGCAAGACCTACACAGGCGTTGTTAAATCTCTTACAAGCTACGGCGCATTCGTTAACCTCGGTCCTGTTGACGGCATGATTCACAAGTCTGAGCTTTCATGGGATAAGATTAAGGATCCTAAGGATGTTCTTTCTATCGGCGATGTCGTTGAAGTAAGAGTTAAGGACGTTAAAAAGGATAAGAAGACAATTTCTCTCGGTTACAAGAAAGCTGAGGATAATCCTTGGGAAATCCTCAAGAATAGTTATCCGATTGGAACAGTTATTCAGGCTAAGGTTGTCGGTACACCCAGCTTTGGCGCATTTGTCAATATTCTGCCGGGTCTTGACGGTCTTATCCACATCAGCCAGCTCAGCCTTGATCATGTTGAGAAGCCGACAGATGTAGTTAAGGTTGGCGATGTTGTTACAGCTGCTATCACAAACATTGACTTTGAGAATAAGCATGTAAGCCTTTCAATCAAGGAAGTTCTCAAGGCTCAGGCTGAATCTGCAGAAGCTGCAGAGGTCGCAGAGGCTGCTGATGATGAAGCTGTTGCAGAAGATGCTGAATAATTAGCTGACAATAAACAAATTAATTTTCAAATAAAAAAATACAGCTTGATTGTATGTCAAGCTGTATTTTTTTATTTTTTTATGTCGAGCTTAGCAAGCGGGTTTGAATTTATAGCTTTTTTTATCTGCTCATTTGACAGATGAGTGTAAATTTCAGTGGTGTTCATATTTTCATGACCTAATATATCCTTTAATACACGGGTATCGACGCCGCCTTGCTGATACATCAATGTAGCAGCGGTATGACGCAGCTTGTGAGTGGAATAACCATCGTTCAAATTGATTTTTCCGAGATATTTTTTAACTAAATATTGCACTGTTTTAGGACTTATTCTTTTAAGCTGCTGACTGATAAAAAGTGCGTCACGATCAATTACACCTTCAACCGGTCTGACGCGTTTATAGGCGTTGATGGCATTTATACATGCTTCATTAAGATAAACAATGCGCTGCTTGTTGCCTTTACCTGTAATCCGCAGAGAATTATCCGCCCGAATGTCGCTTAGATTTATTCCAACCAGCTCAGAAAGCCGCATTCCGCAGTTGAGAAACAGCGTTAGAATACAATAATCGCGTTCTTTAAATTTGCCGTCAACTGCATGAAGCAATTCAATGCTTTGCTCTAAGTCCAGATACTTTGGAAGTTTTTTTGGGATTTTAGGATTGCTGAGTTCCTGAACGGGATTGTGTTTAATCTGACCTGTGGTAGAATACAAATAATGATAAAACGACCTCAATGACGAGCATTTTCGTGAACGTGTATTATTGTTGTTGCTGCGGACTGACGCGGCATAATTCAAAAATTCAAAAACATCCGTCAGATGAACTGATTCAATCAAATTTAAGTCAACATCGAGAATTGAAATCTCTTCAAATTTAGAATCTGAGTCCACCAAACCGCGGGAAAGCTTTATATAGCGAAAAAATGAACGCAAATCAAAAAAATAACCTTCAACAGTTTTCGCTGATTTGCCTTTAATAGTTTCCATGTAACCGAAGTATTCACGGAATATCATCGGTGATTCATTCATGTAATCAATGCGCATACAGGAATTTCATCCTCCCCTAAATTATACTAAATATTCATTTAGTATAATTATATATCGCGCATTATCGAATGTCAAGTCTTATTTTTTTCTCTAATTTCCGCCTTCCCTCAGTGCATCAACCGGTTTCATACATGACGCTTTAAACGCCGGATAAGCCCCGAAGAGTATTCCTACAAAAATCGAAAACACCGAGATTAAAAAAATCGAATTTAGATTGATAGCCATTTTAAAGCCAAAAGCTAATTCGCTTATCCAACCAATTACACAGCTCGCCGCAATTCCTGCAACGCAGCCAATCATTGTAAGCATTATCGCCTCAACTATGAAATCAAGCATAATTCTTAGTCGTGATGCGCCGATTGCTTTGCGTATTCCTATTTCGTGTGTGCGTTCATTAACTGATACTGTCATTATGGTCATAATTCCCATTCCGGCCACCATAAGAGAAATTCCACCGATTGCCGTGAGTACCAAAGTTATAATATTCATAATGCTCATCAGCGAGTCACGGTGATGAGCCAGATTTGTTACACTGTAAGATGTTTTGCTCTTGCTGTTTTCGTCCAACGCTCCGATAAGCTGATCATTTATATCTGAGCATATTGCCTCAAGCTCCTGTGTGTCGGAATCCTTTAATTTCACAGTGATTCTGTCGTAATCGCTGCGTTTTTCAATTTTTTCGGCAAAGGTCAATGGCGTATACACAAACGTCGGAATGAAATTTCCAAGCATATTTTGCAAAATTCCGCTGCCGGTTCTCACTATTCCGATTATCTTACATTCTACAGGTTTACCGTTGGACATTATCTGAATATTTTCGCCCACAGAATTTTCTTTGCCAAAAATATTGCTGGATGTAGCTTCATCTATAAGACAAACATTAGATTTATCCTTCATATCTTCCGAATTTATCATTCTGCCGTGGACTATTTCAAGCGACACCGCATCGCCTGCATCTTCCGGGACTCCCCACATTACACAATTTGTAGGATTGTTTGTATCTCCGACTTTGGATATTGCCGAATATGAATAAATAACAGGCGTGGCTTTTTCTACATTTGCATTGGCGGCAATTACTTCAAATTCGCTCTCCCCTATTGCCGAACTGATATTATTCACACTTTTTCCTACACTTATTCCATCCAGTCCAAGGCTTTTAAACTCATCGCATATCATCTCTGTACCGGCGTTGCTTATACCCCATATAACAATTACAGATGTTACACCCACGGCAATCGCAATTATAGAAAGCAGCGTTCGCGCTTTTTTACGCGTAAGATTTCTGAATGAATTTTTTATAATTTCAGACATTTTGCATCACCAAAAATAAAATTATTTGCATATATTTTGTCCGTGATGTGATATTTTTATTACAACAAAAATGCGTGCAAATAAAATTTAATTATCTGCACGCATTTATTAATGTTTTTAATTTTAGTAAATCTTAGTTTATCTTGGATTTTTTCCCAATGTGTATCAAACGAACGATTACGGGACTGAGAACTACGTTAACCAACATCTCCAGAAGGAAGTTAACACCAACCAAACCGATAATCATATAAGCGGCTACATTTGAACCAAATCCAAATGCTTCAGCCCAACCTCTTATGGTTTCCATGAAGAACAATGCGCATCCAATAAGAAACACACCTGTATTGACTACAGGGCAAACAATAGCTGAAGCCGCCACAGCAACCGTAGAGTTTTTATTTTCGATAGCTTTGTAGACCAATCCTGCGCAAAGTCCAGCCAGCATGCCTTTGGCAATGCAAACTATCACAGCACCAACCGGATTAATCGCTAAAAATGCTGCAGCATCGCCTGATACGAGTACAGTAAAGCCGAATATGAATCCAAGCCATGTACCTGCGCCAACGCCATACAGTGCCGCACCGATAACTATCGGAACTAAAACGAGTGAGATGGAGAAGGTTCCGAGCTTAATAAAGCTTCCGACCAACTGAAGCACGACGACTATTGCCGTGAACAGTGCGACTCCGACCAATTTCTTGGTATCTGTTTTTTTCATAAAAAAATTACCTCCTGCTGCCGTTCCCACATATTTTATTGGGATACAGCGCAAATTATTTATATTGCAAAGTCTCAATTCAAAATCGAACTGCGGCTTTGAATATCGAAAATTAATTACAGAAAATCCAGAGCTTTTTATTTAATTAATTTTTTCTGTTTTTTTCATATAGAATTTTCAGTCCCTCAAGCACGAGGTTTTCATCAAAAATAAACTTTCGCTTGCAGTTGCGCACGATTTCAGCAGAGAATCCTCCCGTTGCAATTGCCGTCACAGGAGAACCCAGTTCCTCTTCTACCCTATCAAGCATTCCATCAAGCAATGAAGCCGCACCGAAAATCAGACCCGACTGCATACATTCGATAGTATTGCGACCGACAACGCGCTTCGGTGTATTAAAACTGATTTCAGGAAGCTGCGCCGTATTGTTGACCAAAGCCATCAGTGATGTGCGGACTCCGGGGTAAATTATACCGCCGATCATTTTACCCTCGCTGTCAAGCACGGAAATTGTACTGGCTGTGCCCAAATCACATACAACATTAGGCAGCGGATATTTATTAAGCGCCGCAACGGAAACCGCCAAGAGGTCGGCTCCCAATGTGCCGGGATCATTAATCGCAATATTCAAGCCTGTTTTAATGCCTGAACCTACTATAAGCGGATTGACGCCAACCGTCGTTTTAACTGCCTCAACTATTGCATTGGTTACAGACGGCACTACAGATGAAATTATTGCTCCGTCAATATCTTCAGTGCTGAATTTTCGGAGAGAAAAAATTCCCATAAGCTCCACAGCATACTGGTCTGCCATTCGCTTAGAATCTGTAGCTACGCGTGAGGTGAATAATAATTCGTCTTTTTTATATACACCTATAGTAATATTAGTATTTCCAATGTCCAAAGCCAGCAGCATTGTATGCCCTCCCGAAATAATATTGACAGCAAAGATATTGTACACCATTCAGCCAAACAATGTCAATAAAAACCTTAAAAAAATATGTTATTCGTTTACAAACTCCAGATTTGCAAATATTTTTTCCATTCTCTCATTAGGATAATGCTCATCTATGTATTCTTCTATTATATTGGATGCAGGTTTATTATCTATGCGCTCAGACCATCTCAACACAGTCAATCCCGTGGCAATTGTATTGAACACCATAAATACCGCCAGCACCCATGTTAGAGGCTTGCCTACCTTGTTTGGAATTTTGAGAATCCACTTAGCCATAAGCGGATAAATATGCTTTATCCATGCTATCCCCAGGAATCCCCAGAATATTGAGTAGAGCAGACATATTCTACCGTTAATGTTGAAAGGAAAATCGCTGTAATCCCACGATGTAGAACCAAATACTAACTCCTGAAACCATGAGCAGAAATATTCAATAACGCTGCCCACAACAAATCCGCCTATAAATGCATTGATTTTATTGCGATTTCGGTAATTGTAAAGGCAGGCTGTCAGTGCGAGCGCGCCCAGTCCGTACACAAGATTAAACGGTCCGTAAATCAAGCCTACGCGGCTCTCATAATGCCCGTTTTTGATGATACACCACAGCACCTCGATGACAACGCCGGCAAAGCAGCCTATAAAGAACACCCAAAAGAGCTTATAAAACGTAATGCCTTGCGCGAAGTGATTGTTTTTTTTCTCGCTAAGGTCAATCTGCGCGTTGGTTGGAATGATTTTTTTCTTTTTGCGGTTTGCATTCTGTGTTTCGTTGAGTGAAGTTTCAAATTCATCAATCAACGCATTCATGGAGAGTAAAAGCCGCATAAGTTTTTCACGCAGCTTTTTGAGTAAACTGAGTTCTTCATGAACTTCCGCGCATAAGCTTTCTCTCTCTTCAGAGGTCATATTCTCATCACATACGATTTTAGTCATTTTCTGTTTGAGATTTTCTTTGCATTCCTTTGCTATTTGATCAATTTCATCGTTTATAGCGTTATAGCTGTTCTCATCCATAGTGAAAACTATCCTCCATAGCATATCCGTTAAATCGACGGATATTTATTTTGATGTTATTATACTATATTTTAACTATATGTTTATTAACAAGTCGTAAAAATTGAATTTCTGTGTTTTTCAATAATCACGGAATAATTCCCGATTTAGCGCAAATAATTAAATATTGTTAATTCAAAAAGCACTTATCAATATCAATAATATTAATTTTGACAGTCGTTTCCTTTAATTATGCAAAAAATAACAAATTTTCGCTGTATCTTGACAAATAATTAACACTTTAGCAATTGAAAAATGCATATGTGATATAGTATAATATCAATAAGTACAAAAATAATTTGTGCTCGCAATTGGTAAAGTTAATGCTTTGCCAACCTCGAAAGGAGAAAATTTACAATGGCTTTGACAGAAAACAAGTCAATCCTTGCATGGATTGACGAAATGACTGAACTCATGAAGCCCGACGCTATCGTTTGGTGCGACGGTTCAGAAGAACAGCTTGAATCTTTCCGTAAGCAGGCTTGCGAATCCGGCGAGCTGATTAAGCTCAACGAGGAAAAGCTCCCCGGCTGCTACCTCCACCGCACAGCAGTAAATGACGTTGCCCGTGTAGAAGCTCGCACATTTATCTGTGCTCCCACAAAGGAAGAAGCAGGTCCTACAAACAACTGGATGGAACCCTCCGAAGCATACAAGATGCTTTATGATATTGCAAGAGGTCGCTATGCAGGCAGAACAATGTATGTTATCCCCTACTCAATGGGTCCTGTAGGCTCTCCCTTCTCTAAGGTCGGTATCGAATTGACTGACTCTATCTATGTTGTTCTCAACATGGCTATCATGACAAGAATGGGCAAAGAAGTTCTCGACGCATTCGGCAACGAGAGCAATGACTGGGTTCGCGGTCTGCACGCAAAGTGCGACATCGACGAGGAAAAGAGATACATCTGCCAGTTCCCGCAGGACAACACAATCATCTCCGTCAACTCCGGTTACGGCGGAAATGTTCTGCTCGGCAAGAAGTGCTTTGCTCTCCGTATTGCTTCCTACCAGGGCTGGAAGGAAGGCTGGATGGCTGAGCATATGCTCATTCTCGGCATCGAGAATCCCGACGGTGAGATCAAATATGTCTGTGCTGCATTCCCGTCTGCTTGCGGTAAGACTAACCTCGCCATGCTCATTCCTCCGGAGACATACAAGAAGAAGGGCTATAAGGTATGGTGCGTCGGTGACGACATCAGCTGGCTCCGCATTGGTCCGGACGGCAGACTTTGGGCTGTCAACCCCGAGAACGGCTTCTTCGGTGTTGCTCCCGGTACAAACGAAAAGTCCAACCCCAACGCACTCGCTTCTACAAAGAAGGGCACCATCTTCACAAACGTCGCTCAGAACCTCGACGACAACACAGTTTGGTGGGAAGGTCTGGACAAGAATCCGCCTAAGAACGCTGTTGAGTGGAAGGGCGCTCATGTTGACGGCGTAGAGTACACCGCAGCAGGCAACAAGCTTGCTCATCCAAACTCTCGTTTCACCGCTCCGGCAAAGAACTGCCCCTGCGTTTCTTCTGAGTTCGACTCCACCACAGGCGTGCCGATCAGTGCTATCATTTTCGGCGGTCGTCGTGCAAAGACTGCTCCCCTGGTTTACCAGTCACGCAGCTGGAATCACGGTGTATTCGTTGGCTCTATCATGGCTTCTGAGACAACTGCTGCAGCTACAGGTGCAGTTGGCGTTGTTCGCCGCGATCCTATGGCTATGCTTCCTTTCTGCGGCTACAACATGGCTGATTACTGGCAGCATTGGTTTGACATGGGCGAAAAGCTCGGCGACAAGGCTCCCAAGATCTTCAATGTAAACTGGTTCCGCACCGATGACGAAGGTCACCTCATTTGGCCGGGCTTCGGCGATAACCTCCGCGTGCTCGACTGGATTCTCAAGAGATGCGATGGCAAGGTTGGCGCTAAAGTTACACCTATCGGCTTCGTTCCTGAGGTTGATGACATCAATCTTGACGGTCTTGATTTCTCTAAGGAGACACTCGCAGGTATACTCGATGTTGATAAGGAACTCTGGAAAGCAGAAGTTCCCGGTATCAAGGAATTCTATGCTAAGTTCGGAGACAAGCTCCCCGAAAAGATTAAGGCAGAGCTTGACACTCTCGAAGCAAAGCTTGCTGACTAATTTATCATTGTCAATAGCTTAATGTAATATAATAAGACCTCCGCTGCACTCGGAAATCAATTCCGGTGCAGCGGAGGTTTTTTGCTTATATGAATTTTTTTATATGCAGACCATCACATTATTACCACCTGTATGCCGAAAAATACCGAGTATATAAAATCGCTGGAAATCTCGTAAGAGTTAATATATAATCTAAGCGTAATCAAACACGAGGAGGTGACACAATGAAGGTAGAAATAAAAATCGAAGAGGAGTTCAAAAACCCCGTTGCAGTGATTCACACGGCTGATGTAACAGATGAGGTCAATGCGGCAGTGCGAAAATTGTCAGATTCCTCTCCTGATGTAATTATGGGCTTTGATGGAACGAACGCTAAAATTTTGGATCCAAATGAAATTTACAGAATTTATGCGGAGAACCAAAGGGTACTGGCAGTGACCGATACGGGAACGTTTCATATTCGTATGAGACTTTACCAGCTTGAGGAAAAGCTTGACAGCCGAATATTCGTCAGAATTTCTAACTCAGAAATCATCAACCTTAAAAAAACGGAAAAATTTGACCTGAGCCTTGCGGGTACAATCTATGTAAAGCTCAAAAACAAAGAATCAACCTATGTTTCGAGACGCTACGTCTCAAAAATCAAAGAAATACTTGGTATATGAAGGGATGTATTTATTTATGAAAAAAGCTATACTTCGCGGTTTGATAGGATTTCCAATCGGCGTTACAATAGGATACTCCATTACAATTGTTATCTCTTTAATATTTGCAGAGGGATATTACTCTCCTGCTGTGCCGTCAATGATCGAAATGTGCGGCAGTGAAATTAATGCTGTACTGATTCAATTCCTGCTCTGCGGGCTTATGGGCTTTATATTCGCGGCGGGTTCTGTTGTATGGGAAAGCGAAAAGCTTAGCCTGTTAGCGCAGACTGCAATCAATTTTGTGATTGTCACCGGTACAATGCTCCCAGTTGCTTATATTTGCCATTGGATGGAACATTCGATTGCGGGTTTGCTGCAATATGTCGCAATTTTTGCTATTATTTATGTGACTATCTGGATAACTCAATATATCAGCTATAAAATTCGCATCAGAAAAATAAATAAGAAAATCGAAAGCAAATAAATAACAAAAACCGTTTTGTACAGACATTTTTAAAATGCCGTACAAAACGGTTTTCTTCATTTGATTTTCTGATAGGCTTTATACTAATTTTCAATTAAAAAAGTACAAAAAAATCGAGCAAAAAACTTGCGCATATGGTTTTTTGCGAAGATTTTTTGTCGTACTTTTATTGAAAATTAGTATTAAATCACAGCTTTTGCAGACCCGCGTAATTTGCCATGATTTTTTTGAGTCCCTTGCTGTCGAATTCGATCTCAAGCAACGCGTCATTTCCCATAGGCGTCACTTTGACAATAGTGCCTTCCTTGAAAACCTTGTGACGCACTCTCTCTCCAACGCTGAATGACGCTGCCTGGGTGTGGGAGATTTTCTGCTCCTCTGCGCCAGCCAACGCTGTATCAGTAAAATGCTTTCTCGGCTGTTTTGGAGCGGCAGTCGTCACAGGATTGTGTTTGACTTCGGGTCGAATATCCTCCAGCAGAGTTTCCGGAATTTCCGCCACAAATCTCGACACTCTGTTGCGGTGAGCGTTACCGAAAAGCATGCGGCTGTCGGAGTTTATGAGATACAGCTTTTGTCTGGCACGAGTGATGCCGACATAAGCCAGTCGGCGTTCCTCCTCGATTTCAGTGGGATTGAGGATAGACTGCATGCCCGGGAAGATACCCTCTTCCATACCCGGCATAAATACTGCGGGGAACTCCAGTCCTTTCGCTGAATGCATGGTCATCATAACTACAGCGTCGCTGTCGCCGTCAAGATTGTCAATATCAGCAATCAGCGCAACTTCTTCCAAGAAAGAACCAAGCTCGGTATCATCGCCGTGCTCCTCCTGATATTTCAGCAAGTTGGAGGCAAGCTCGTTTATATTCTCAATGCGCTCCTCCGCCTTATCGTCCGACATTCTGAGCACGCCGATGTAATTAGTCTTTTGCAGAATGAATTCAAGCAGCTCATTAAGCTTCATGTTATCTGCCGCTTCCTCAAATTCCTCAATCATTTCCGCAAATGCCATCAATTTTGGCGCACTGCGTGCCAATGCCTGATATTTGTCCGCTTCGCGTATTACTTCAAACATGCTCAAGCCCAGCTCCGCCGCTATTTCAGAGGCATTTTGAATCGACTTATCGCCGATACCGCGTTTAGGCTCATTTATAATTCTCTTTAGACGGATTTCATCAGCCGGATTTTCGATCACGCAGAGATAAGCAAGCATATCCTTGATTTCCTTACGCTCATAGAATCTGTGCCCCCCTATAACACGGTAAGGGATTCCCGCGCGCACGAAATAATTTTCAATCGTGTTGGATTGCGCGTTCATTCTGTACAGAACAGCGTGATCGCCGTAGCGCATGCCGTTTGCGACATTGTTTTCTATATTTTTTGCAATAAAGGCTGCCTCATCGCGTTCGCTCTGTGCGTGATAATGAACAACCTTATCACCTGTACCGTTGGCAGTCCAAAGATTCTTGCCCTTACGCTCAGTATTGTTCTGAATTACGGCGTTTGCAGCGTCCAGAATATTCTGCGTTGAGCGGTAGTTCTGCTCAAGACGGATAACTTCGGCCTTTGGAAACTTATTTTCAAACGACAGGATATTTTCGATAGTCGCGCCGCGGAATTTGTATATACTTTGGTCGTCATCACCCACAACGCAGAGATTGCCGTTCTTTTCCGAGAGCATTTTAGCAAAGAGATACTGAGCATGGTTGGTATCCTGGTATTCGTCAATCATTATGTATTCAAAACGATTCTGATAATACTCCAGAACATCGGGGTGTTCTTTGAAAAGGCGCACAGTCTGGAAAAGCAAATCATCAAAATCCATTGCATCCGCGTCCACAAGGCGTTTCTGATAATTTGTATAACAGTCAGCTATCTTTTTCAATCTGAAATCGTTGCCGGCTTGTACGGCATAAGCCTGTGGCGTCAGCATTTGTTCTTTGGCACGACTGATTTCGGCAAGTATTGATTTGAGCGGCAGAACCTTATCATCTATATGCAGATAGGCCATAACATCCTTCATCATGCGCTTACTGTCATCGGTATCGTAAATAGTGAATTTGCTTGTGAAGCCGATTCGATCGCCGTCACGCCTGAGCATTCGAGCGCAGGTAGCATGAAATGTCGACGCCCATACCTCGCTGCCGCTTTCACCGAGCATAGCTGTAAGACGTTCCTTAAGCTCACCTGCCGCTTTGTTGGTAAAGGTTATTGCCATAATTCGCCACGGCTTAGGCGGAAAATGGCTAATCAGCTCAGAAGCTTTTGCCTTATCCTCTTCTGATTTCTCGGAAAGTGCTCCGTCAGCAAAGCTTTCAGTAAATTCCACCTCGGTTTCGGTCAAACCTGCGGGCAGAATATCGGTCGTGTAAGCATCGCCGTAACGGATAAGATTGGCAATTCGATTGACAAGCACTGTAGTCTTGCCGCTGCCTGCGCCTGCGAGTATGAGCAGCGGTCCTTTGGTCTTGAACACAGCAATCTTCTGCATATCATTCATTTTAGAAAATTCTCGCTCTAAAATTTTCTTTTTGGCAGTTATATATCTTTCTTTTAAATCAGACATTATAAAAATATCCTCCCCTAACAAAATCATTCTTAGAATTATAACACAAATATGTCTGTTTGACAATGCGATAAATTTTAAATTTGCTTTGTAAAAATGAATATTTATGAAATTGTAATAAAGATATGGATTTTATTTCTTACTTGTGATATAATGAATTAAATAAAAAGCTCAATCGTAAAGAAGGTAGATTGATGGTTAAGCTGTACCGCACTGAAGACAAGGTTTTGCAGGAAATAGATGAATTTACAGACGGTTGCTGGATTAATATGGTAAGTCCGTCATATCAGGAAGTAACCGAAATCGCCAACCGTTTTGAAATTGATGACGCCGACATAATGGCTGCGTTGGACGATGAGGAAAGCTCGCGTATTGAACTGGAGGATGGATATACACTCATACTCATAGACATTCCCTCGGTTGAGGTAAGACATGACAAAAACCGCCACACCACCATACCTCTCGGCATATTAATCACACAGACAGCCATAATTACAGTATGTACCGCTGAAACCCCAATTCTTCAAGACTTTGTCAACAAAAGGGTAAAAGATTTCAGCACCAAAAAGAAAATGCGCTTTATTTATCAGATACTCGGGCGCAATATATCGCTCTATCAGTCCACGCTTCGCACTATCGACAAAATGCGCACCGAGATTGAAGAACGTGTAGGAGAAGATACTACCGATACCGATCTTATTGACCTCCACGAGCTTGAATCTACGTTGGTTTACTTCGCCACATCACTGAGCGCAAACAGCGGTGTTCTCAACCGCCTTACCAGATATACCCGTTTGGAACAGTATCCCGACGATCAGGAACTTCTGGACGATCTGATAGTCGAGAACAGACAGGCCATTGAGATGACCTCCATTTACCGCGATATTCTTAACGGAACCCGTGAGCTTATTTCATCAATTATCGACAGCAAGCTTAACAATGTGATGAAATATCTCACTGCAATCACGCTGGTAATGGCTATTCCCACCATTATATCCGGACTTTACGGAATGAATGTGCAATCATCCGGCATGCCTCTGGCTGATTCACATTACGGATTTGCACTGATATGTCTATTAACGCTGATAATATGCATTGTGGCTATGGCTGTGCTTAAAAAGAAACGCCTGCTGTAACTTTTTTCAGCAAAAATTTAACATTTTTAAAAATTGCTTTTTATTTCTTGCAATGCATATGTATGTATTGTATAATAAATATATTTATATCGCGTTCGGTTTATGAAAACCTATGGCGAAAAAACGAAAGGGTGTTTTAATAACATGGAAAAGCTGCTTAAAATTCTTGTGGACAATCCTAGATTGACAAATGCTCAGATTGCCGCAATGGTTGATCTGACAGAAACGGAAGTCAGCGATAAAATAGCCGAATACGAGAAAAACGGTGTGATTTGCGGTTATAAAACCGTAATAAACTGGGAAAAGCTTGAGCAAACCGAAAAGGTTACGGCTATTATAGAATTAAGAGTTACTCCTCGTATGAATACGGGCTTTGAGGCAATTGCCGATGAAATTATGGCTTTTGAAGAAGTTGAATCCGTAACTCTTATGAGCGGCGGATACGATTTTTCTGTATGTGTCACAGGTCAGACTTTCCAGGGCATTGCCATGTTTGTAGCCAAGCGTCTGGCTCCACTGGATTCCGTTGTTTCCACTACGACGCATTTTGTTCTTAAAAAATACAAAGAAGACGGCATCATTATTTCATCGGGTGTTGAAGATGAAAGAGGGGCTGACGTACTGTGATGGATTATCAGTCATTGCTTAACCGGACGGCTCGTGATATTCCTCCGTCAGGCATACGAAAGTTTTTTGACATAGCGGCTGAAATGGACGATGTAATTTCACTTTCGGTCGGCGAGCCTGACTTCCCTACACCATGGCACATAAGGGATGCCGGAATTGAATCGCTTCAAAACGGACGAACGAGATATTCGCCAAACAAAGGCTTTACTGCGCTTTGCCGAGAAATCTGCGATTATTACAAAAGAAAATTTCGTTTGGAATATAACTATAAAAGCGATGTAGTTGTCACCGTCGGCGGTTCTGAGGCTATTGACCTTGCTATGCGTGCGCTTATTTCCCCGGGTGATGAGGTTCTTGTCCCTCAGCCAAGCTTTGTCTGCTACGCTCCGATTGCTGAGCTTATAGGCGGAAAGGTTGTAACGATTGTTACTAAGCAGGAAAATGGATTTCGACTTACCCCCGATGAGCTGCGCAAAAAAATTACCGACAAGACCAAGCTGCTCATTCTGCCCTATCCAAATAATCCCACGGGTGGAGTTATGAGGCGTGAAGATTTGGAGGCAATCGCCGAGGTTATCCGAGATACAAATATAATGGTGTTGGCAGATGAAATTTACTGTGAACTGACATATAATGGTATCCCTCACGTTTCTTTTGCGGAAATCGACGGAATGAAGGAGCGCACAATTGTAGTAAACGGCTTTTCCAAGGCCTATGCCATGACCGGCTGGCGACTTGGCTATGCGTTGGGACCCGAACCTATAATCTCTATTATGACTAAAATTCACCAGTATGCGATAATGTGTGCTCCTACAACCGCTCAATATGCGGCGATAGAAGCTTTGCGCAACGGTGATGACGACATAGACAAAATGCGAGATGAATATGACCTGCGCAGAAAGTTGATCGTCAGCGGATTCCGCGAGCTTGGCTTTGATTGCTTTGAGCCTGAGGGAGCGTTCTACATCTTCCCATGCATCAAAAACACCGGCATGACATCTGAGGAATTCTGTGAAAAGCTGTTATACCATCGACATGTTGCAGTAGTACCGGGCACGGCATTCGGTGAATGCGGCGAAGGCTACATACGCGTGTCATATGCTTACTCGATGAGCCACATAAATGAGGCTTTGAGAAGAATCAAGCTTTTTCTTAACGACGAAAAAGGCATTAAGAATTAAAATTAAAAAATTAACAGGGCGGCAGGTCAGGCCGTCCTGTTTTTTAAGAAGGAGATTTTCAATAATGAAAATTGAAGCATATGCAAAAATTAATTTGACGCTTGATATTGTCGGCAAGCGCCCCGACGGCTATCACGATTTGATAATGATAATGCAGTCAGTGGGACTGCACGATGATGTGAGAGTTGATTTAAACGACAGCGGTAAAATCACTGTGAAAAGCTCGTCGGCTTTACTTGCTGATGATGAAAGCAACATTGCATACAAATCGGCAAAGGCTTTTTTTGAATACAGTGGAATGCCGCTCAGAGGTGTAGAAATTCAAATTGAAAAGAATATTCCGATGGAAGCCGGCATGGCAGGTGGAAGTGCTGACGGAGCGGCAGTAATCTGCGCGTTGAATGAGCTTTGCGGAACAGGATATTCAGACGAAATACTTTGGGAAATAGGGGTGAAAGTCGGCGCAGATGTGCCTTTTTGCATAACCGGCGGCACTATGCTCTCTGAGGGCAAGGGCGAAATTCTCAGCAGTCTGCCAAAAATGTCTGACTTCAGGAATCAACCTGTAATTCTGCTTTGCAAGCCCGATATTGGTGTGTCAACAGGCAAAGCTTATGCGGCTGTTGATAGCTGCGATAGTGAAAGAATAGTTCGCCCGGATACTGATGGTATGAAAAAAGCTCTGCGCGAAATGGACACAGTTGAAGTTGCAAAAAAACTGTCAAATGTGTTTGAACAGGTGCTGAACCTAGATGAATGTAACGTAATAAAATCAATTATGATTGAAGGCGGAGCGTTAGGTGCTTGTATGACAGGAAGCGGAACTACCGTATTTGGCATTTTTGATGACGCAGAGATTGCAAAGCAATGTTACTTTACACTTGCTAAGGACTACAAAAACACCTATATCACATGCGCTTCCGACTGCGGATGCAAGATAGTGGAATAAAAAATTAAATTAACTGAATAAATAACGAATCCTCTGTTAATAATTACAGCGAATGATTTGATGCATGCAAAACAAATCAAAACTTAACTGTTACGGAGGATTATTTTACTATGAAACGACTTGAAATATCTTTACTTATCGCCCTAGTATTCGGCATTGTACTCAGCATAACATCACTTAATGTTGAATGTGATGATATACGAGAAAGTGTTCTGCGGCTGCACGTGCTTGCCAATTCCGATGATGAGGCTGACCAAAATCTCAAGTTAAAGGTAAGGGACAGACTTCTTGAGGTAAGCAATGATATTTATTCAAACGCAAAGACCCGTGAAGATGCTGTCGAAAGTACGGAAAGTAATCTAGCTTTACTGCAGTCCGAAGCCCAAAAAGTGGTAATTGCCAACGGTTACAATTATCCTGTAAGCGTTGAGCTGGAAGATACTTATTTTACCACACGAACATACGAAAATATCACACTGCCTGCCGGAGAATATAAGGCCTTGCGCGTGATAATCGGCGAAGGGGCAGGACACAACTGGTGGTGCGTTATGTTTCCCCCACTTTGCATTTCGGCGGCATCGGACAATGAGGCGCAGCTTGATGACGTGCTGACCGATGAACAGATGGAATTTGTACAAGGTACACAGTACGAGGCAAGATTTAAGTGTGTGGAATGGTATGAAGAAATCAAGCAGTATTTTGACTTTAAATAAGCAAAAGACAAGCAGTCAATCGTATTATCGATAGAATGCTTGTCTTTTGCTTATAATTTATTGTATGGATTTTGGGCAGAAGGATCTGTAGGATCCCAACCGCTGTATTTATTTTTCTTGATACGCACCGGAATTTCTTCGCCTTCAAGACCGTCGGGCGCAAACTCATTCACTACCTTTACCTTGGTGCCGATTTTGCAATTGTCATAAATCCACTTCGCGTCGCGGCAGCAAAGTCTGATGCATCCTGCTGAAGCGCCGCTTCCCAGTTTGTCATATGACGCATTTGACATAGTTGAAGCGTCCTGCCTGTTATACGGAATTGAATGAAAAAGGTAACTTCCGCTGAATGCAGACGCATACTGTGCGTAACAATCGCCAATCATCAGCCGCCAGCGGTATTGATGGTGAATGGCGTAATCACCTGTTCTCGTAGGTGTGGAGCTTTTTCCCGAGGAACATATAAAGACCTTTATCACACCGCCTTCGCTGTCGTAAACCGCGACCAGCTGGCTCTTTAAATACACCTTTATATTATCGGGTTCTGCCGAATCAGGCGAAACCACATAATGAACCGTTGTTGCGGCTGAAGTCTTAGTGGTTGTAGCTGATGTTGAGGCTGTTGTTGTAGCCGCAGTGGTTTGTGCAGAAGTATAACTTGCCGAAGATGTCTGTTCGGCAGAAGAATCTGCCCCGGTCTGCGAATCAGAACTATGTATATGCTCAACCAACTGAGAAAAATTTCCGGAAAGATACGCTGTCAATTCCTCAAGACTGTGCGACGGCATGAATATGACCCATGCCAATGCGAGTGCTGTGACAAAAAGTATCAGAAACTTTACAAAGCCAAGTCCGATATTGTCCGCTGACCTTGACTTTTTGGCATCTGACTTATTTTTACGTTTTTTATGGGAGACATTGCTTTTTTTACCGCCTGAGCTTCTACTGTTTGACTTCCCGCCAAACTCACTGTTGAGCACGTTAAACATCGCGTTGACGTTCTTTTTTTTCTTTTGTTCGGACATAATACGGGCAACCTCCTAGCACTCAAGCTCACTTATTGTCGTTTTGAACCGACTGCACGAGTGCGCTGATCGACCGTCCGAATTCAGCCCATTCCAACGGAAAGCGAGCTTGCCCGCTAGAATGCTTTTCGCTGCCGTTTTGTGAATAAATATCCACACGCCAGCTTATGCCCTCGCGGCGTGACGGAAAGCTGCTGCGCCAGCTGAGAATATCAATTTTTTGCAGGACGGCGAGAAATTTCATCAGATCGGCTTGACTCGCCTCGACAAAAGGCGCGTCCTCCTCAAACGAGAAATTATCGAAATTAAGAATAGGTTCTCCGTTTTCGTCATATGAAATAAGCTCCACAAACTTGCCGCCCTGAGTTTTGATATTTCTGCGTTCACCGGCAAGATCGCATATTTCATCGTTCTGACCGCACATAACGCGCTTGTTTTCAAAATCAACCCAAATATAATTTATCGGCGGATTCACATTCCACACAGCAAAAAAAAGCTCGGAAATTCTGCCGTATTCCTTGTTTATAGTCAATTGTTCTGTCAAACATATCACCCTAACATATAATTTCTGACATATAATTTTACTGCAATTAAACAAAAATATCAAGTAAATTTCTGTTAATTTAAAAGCCTATCCGTAAATTATAAGTATACAGATTGCGCAGTCAGATTTTTCGTCAGATGCTTTAAAATTTTGCAGGCATACTGACGTATGTCAAAAAATTTTAAAGCAAAATGACGGAAAAATGCAAACAAGATGTGTGCTGATGATTTGCGAATAGGCTCTAAATTACACGAATATATTCTTCCCCTACAATTTCGGCCTTGACGCTTCCGTTGGTAGCATCGGCCAGTTTTGGCAAAAAGGAATCAAAATCCTCGCGTGTCATGGAAAATGATAAATCCACGTCTGCGCCGAATTCAGCATTGGTCACAATACCTCCGCACTCCGGAATCAGAGAATTTATCCGTCCGTATTGGTTATAGTCGCACCTTAGCGAGCAGATAGCGCACAGACGCATTGTTATGATGCCCGCCGCGTTGACGCCGATTGACGCTCCGTGCGTGTAGGCGCGCACTAATCCACCGCCGCCCAGAAGTATTCCGCCGAAATAACGCGTCACTACTACCGCGCAGTCGGTGAGACTGTTTTTTTGCAGTACATTAAGCACCGGTATCCCGGCAGTGCCGGACGGCTCACCGTCGTCTGAATATCGACAAATGTTGTTTTCACGCAGACAATATGCGTAAACATTGTGGGTTGCGTCCCAGTGCTTTGATTTTATTTGCGCTATAAAATCGAGTGCCTCTTCCTCACTTTTTACAGGTCGGGCATAGCCTATGAAACGGGATTTTCTTTCCACAAATTCATCTGATGACGCTTTTTCGAGCGTAATATATTCTTCCACCGCAGTCACCTCACGGTTTATTTTACCACAGCCGCCGCATTTGTTCAATAATAATATTTTACAAAGCACCAAATAAGCCGATTTTATCACAAACTCAGCGATAAATCGGCTTATTACTGTTAAGTTAAATTGAAAAACTGTTCGGGAGAAGCTGAGACAGGGTGTATTCCTCGTAACCGCAGTCTTTTGCCAGCAAAATAATAAAATTCTGAGTGCAAAATTCACGCATTACCTGCCGACACACACCGCACGGCGGGAAAATATCCGTTACTATGCCGCCTTTGCCGCCCGCCACGGCTATCATTCTGAAACTTTTTTCACCCTCGCTGACTGCCTTGGCAAACGCAGTGCGTTCCGCACATATAGTGGGCGAAAACGCGGAATTTTCGATATTGCAGCCTGTATAAATTTTACCGCTCCCGGTAAGAAGTGCTGCGCCCACACGGTAGCCTGAATATGGCGAGTAGGATTTTTGCAAAGCGCGTTTTGCCTGATTACACAGATGCTGCTTCATGTCGGTAAGTTCTCCAAGCATGCTCTCACCCGCGCAGGTGTAATTTACACCGAAAATTTCCGCCAAAGTCGCGGCAATGTCCGAGAAAGTTTGGCGAATGCCTAAATTTATCGGTGAAACAAGCTTGCCGTAAATCATCAGCGGAATATATTCTCTGGTGTGGTCGGTGCTTATATCTCCCGGGTCACAGCCGTGGTCGGCTGTAATCATCAAAATATCGTCATCCCGCAGCTTCGGCAAAAATTCACCCAGCCACTTGTCAAACTCAGACAGGGCTGCGGCGTATCCGTCAACATTGTTGCGATGACCGTAAACCATGTCGAAATCCACCAGATTCACAAAGCACAAGCCGTTGAAATCCCTGTCGGCGGCTTCTGCTGTTTTTTCCATTCCGTCAGCATTGTTCTTTGTAGCAAGCATCTCAGTCAGGCCTCGCTCAGCAAACAAATCCTTGATTTTGCCAACTGAGATAACATCCCGCCCGGCAGCTTTCAATGAGTCCAAAATTGTTTTCTGCGGCGGCTCTATTGAAAAATCGTGACGACGAGAGGTTCGGGTGTAATTGCCTGCCGAACCAACGAACGGGCGCGCAATAACTCGCCCCACTCCATACTTTCCGACAAGGATTTGGCGGGCGATTTCGCAGTATTCATACAGCTTTTCAATCGGAACGATATTTTCATGCGCCGCTATCTGAAACACGCTGTCGGCTGAGGTGTAGACAATTAAATCTCCCGTGCGCTCGTGCTGCTCACCGTAGTCGGCGATAACCTGCGTGCCTGAATATGGCTTGTTGCAGAGCACTCCCCTGCCCGTCAACTCGCTGAACTTGTCAATAATTTCCTGCGGGAAGCCATTCGGAAATGTCGGCAGAGGACTGTCGGAAATAATCCCCGAAATTTCCCAGTGACCTATTGTAGAATCCTTCCCCTTTGACAACTCACCAAGCTTGCAAACCGCCGCCTGTTGATTTTCATTAGTGCCTAGAAACCCCAGCCCGTCAATATTGCCTATGCCGAGCTTGCGTAGGTTTGGAATGAAAATCTGAGGCGACTGCGAAATACTGCGCAGGGTATTTGAGCCTTTGTCACCGTAGTCCGAGGCGTCGGGCAATTCTCCCGCTCCCAGACTGTCAAGAACTATCAAAAACACACGTTTTATGCTGTCCAAATTACCACGCCTTTCAACTTATTTTTCCATCTGAATTGCTGTATCCAGAGCAATTTCCATCATCTGTGTGAATGAAGTCTGCCTTTCCTCTGCATTGGTTGCCTCACCCGTCAGAATGTGGTCGGAAATTGTGAATATTCCGAGAGCCTTTTTGCCGCATCTCGCCGCATTCATATAGAGCGCCGCAGCCTCCATTTCTATGCACATAACGCCCATTTTCGCCCATTTTTCAGTTGCTGTAGGGTCATCACAGTAGAAGGTATCGGAGGAAAGGCAGTTGCCGACGTGATAATTCGCGCTGTGCTTTTCGGCGTTTTCGATAGCCGTTTTCATCAGCTCATAGTCGGCAATCGGCGCAAATATCCCGGGCAGTTTGTACTGCGAAGCGTAATTTGAGTTGGTGCATGCGCCCATTGCTATTACAATGTCGCGTACCTTGACATTCGGGTTGATTGACCCCGCCGTACCCACGCGGATTATATTTTCCACGCCGAAGAAATTGTAAAGCTCATAACTGTAAATTCCGATTGACGGCATGCCCATTCCGCTCGCCATCACCGAAACTTTAGTGCCGTTATAGGTGCCTGTGTAGCCTTGGATTCCGCGGACGTTGTTGACCAGCACCGCGTCTTTCAAGTAATTCTCCGCTATGAACTTAGCGCGGAGAGGATCGCCCGGCATTAATACCGTGCGCGCAAAATCGTCGGGTGTGGCATTGATGTGGGGTGTGGGATAATTTTTTTCGGACATAGATCATCTTTCCTCTCTTTAATTGTTTTTATAAATTTTTAACTATCTTTACAATTCGGCTCGTGCCAAGTCTTGACGCACCGAGATTGACAAAATTTTCCGCGTCTGTCAGCGAGCTTATCCCTCCCGCAGCTTTGATTTTGACGTGAGGTGCGACATGTCGGGCGAATAATTTAATATCATCTGCTGTTGCACCGCCTGTTGAGAAGCCTGTGGAGGTCTTGATGAAATCCGCACCCGACTGCGAGACTATCTCACACATTTTTATTTTTTCCTCATCGGTGAGCAGGCAGGTTTCTATTATCACCTTGAGAATTTTTTCGCCGCACGCCGCTTTAACCGCTTTGATTTCGGAAAGAATGTCATAATATTTTCTATCCTTGAGCCAGCCGATATTTATCACCATGTCGATTTCGTCCGCGCCGTTCGCAATTGCGTCCTGCGTCTCGAATACCTTAGCGGCTGTGGTGGAATATCCGTTCGGGAAGCCTATTACCGTGCAGATCGCCACCCTGCCGCCTGTATATTCCGCCACTTGCTTAACATAGCTTGCGGGAATGCAGACTGACGCGGTGGAATATTTTATTCCATCATCGCAAATCGCCTTGATTTCATCCCATGTCGCGTCCTGCCTGAGCAGTGTATGATCCACCATTTTCAAAATATCCGTGTATTCCATATTTTTTATAATCCTCCCTGTTCCTTAATTTTCTTCTTCCAGCAGGCGTGGCACATCGCTTTGTAGCTTTCGTTGCCGCCCACCATTACCTGTTCGCCGTGTGTAATTATTCTTCCGTCGGGTGAAATTCGCGCGTTTACAATGGCTTTAGAGCCGCAGTCGCAAATTGTCTTGATTTCGGTTATTGAATCCGCCACCTCAAACAGTCTGGCACTTCCGGGAAATAAACGCGTCCGAAAATCAGTGCGCAGACCGAAGCACAGCACAGGCAGATTACATTCATCCACAATGCGCCTGAGATCGTCGATTTGCTCGGGAGTAAAAAACTGACATTCATCCGTGATAATCACATCAATGCCGCTTTGCCGACCAAAAAGCTCCCATATTCTGTCATCGGGGTAAATCGTGCGGCATTTCTGATGCAGTCCTATGCGCGATGAAACCTCGTCAATTCCATCGCGGTCATCAATTGACGGCTTGATAAGCCAGACTTTCATGCCGCGCTCCTCATAATTGAATTTTGTTATCAGAGCCTGCGCCGTTTTTGAACTGCCCATTGCTCCGTATTTAAAATAGAGCTTTGCCATATTCCCCTCCAAAATAATTTGCGTGTTTTAATTATTGTATCATAATCATTGCCGAAATAAAAGATATTTCTATCAAAATTGATTAAAATTAACAATTTTATATTAATTAATATGTTACAAAACACAAATGAATAAAAATCTCTCCGCTGAAAAAACTAACGGAGAGATTACACATAGAATATAATTAAAATTTTGGAGGTGTTACGATTGAATATGGTTCCCTGCATAAGCGATTGCTTTTATCAATGTGACGGATTTTGCCGACTGGAAAAATACATGCCGATTACAAATTCATCCTTCAAGGGGTGTCCGTATTATAAACCGAAATCAAGCGGGATTTACCTGCCGCCCAGCGATAAATTTAATTACTCAAAGCCTCGATGGCTTCTCTGACTGAGCGCACTCCTAACAGTTGAATGCCATAATCCTTGGGAGAATTTTTGAGCGACTGCAGGTTATGATATGGCATTATGCAGCGTTTGAATCCCAGCCGCGACGCCTCGCGAATACGCGCCTCCGCGTGGTTGACCGCGCGAAGCTCACCAGCCAGTCCTATTTCGCCGAAGGCTATTAAATCCTCGCCCACGCAAACGTCTTTCAGACTGCTGACCAGCGCCACAGCAACGGCGAGGTCGACTGCCGGTTCAAAAAGCCTCATGCCGCCGACTATATTTATATAGGTATCCATATTGGCAAAAAAATACCCGGAGCGCTTTTCAAGTACAGCTATGATAAGGTTCATGCGGTTAATATCAAATCCCGTTGACATACGCCTGGGATTTCCGAAGCCTGACGATGCTGCCAACCCCTGCACCTCGGCAAAAATCGGGCGTGTACCCTCCATGGCGCATGCCACACAGGTTCCTGATACATTTACAGGTCTGCCTGACAGCAGCATCATAGAGGGATTTTCTACCTCACACAAACCGTCTTCCTGCATCTCAAAGACGCCGATTTCATTGGTAGAGCCGTAGCGATTTTTGACAGCGCGCAGGATTCTGTATGAAAGATGTCGGTCGCCCTCAAAATACAGCACAGCGTCCACTACATGCTCAAGTACCTTTGGTCCTGCGATTGCGCCGTCCTTATTGACATGCCCTACAATTATGGTGGGAATATCGAGAGCCTTTATAGTGCGCATGATGGCATTGGTGCATTCTCTGACCTGAACCACGCTGCCGGGGGAAGATGACAATTCTTTCAGGTTCATAGTTTGAATAGAATCTATCATAACTATATCGGGCTTCATTGCCTTGATATTCTCTATTACGCGCTCAACATCAGTTTCGGTCATAACATACAAATTCTCGCTGTTTACCCCAAGTCGTATCGCTCTCAGCTTAAGCTGACGGCGGGATTCCTCACCCGATACATATAATATTTTCATCGTGCGACCGAGATATTCGCAAATCTGCATGAGTATTGTGGATTTGCCTATGCCGGGATCGCCACCTAGCAATATAAGCGAGCCTTTAACTATGCCGCCGCCAAGCACGCGGTTCAATTCATCCATACCTGTGCTGCATCGTTCCTCGTCCGAGGTGCTTATATCCTTTATCTGTATCGGAGCTTCATACGATGACAGCGTTGAAACTGAGTTATTTCTTGGTGAGGAAGAGTATGTGACAGCTTCGCGGATTTGCTCTTCCAGCGTATTCCACTCGCCGCACGACGGACACTTGCCATACCATTTGCTTGATTCGTAGCCGCATTCGGTACATACATATACATTTTTGGACTTCGCCATTTTTTAACAACCTTTCATTCAGCTTATTTCAGTGCTCCACACAATCAGCAATAATAGCTGCTCTGTATTTTATTTTTGTGACCCGATGTATTCCGCCGTCGTATTATCGGCAGATGTATTACTTTCATTATATACCATAATACCGCTGAAAATGCAATATGCAATCTTCTTTTGATATTCGTCGGTATTAAGCAAAGCCTCTTCTTCAGGATTGGATAGAAAGCCGCATTCGCACAACACAGCGACATTTTTTGCATTATAAAACAGATAAAGGTTCTTTCCTGTTTTTACTATTTCTCTTTTTTTCTGAGGCTGTATATATGTGTTGAATTCATCCTGTATCAATTGCGCCAGCAGCTTGCTGTTTCCATTATTTGGAGAGTAAAAAATCTGTCCTCCGAACACTTTTTGATTGCCTTCCAGCTTGTTTTGATGTATACTTATAAGCATGGCGTTGGGATACAACTTTGTCAGATTAAGGCGATTGCGCATATCACTTACTTTTTTCTGACGGGTGGAGCTGTCACCTTCATTTTCTAATGCTGTGTCGGTGTCACGCGTCATTATTACGGCGTACCCTGCATCTTCAAGCATGTCACGCAGCTTAAGGGATATGGTAAGATTTATATCCTTTTCTATAGTGCCGTTAATCCCTATAGCCCCGCCGTCAAAGCCTCCATGACCTGCGTCAAGTATAACAACTTTACAGCTCTTCTCCAGTGTTATTGTTTCAGAATTTCCGGCAAGTAATTCAGCTTTATATATATTATTGGTTAAAAAAAGCGATATTATAAGAACTATTGAGGCAAATAGTAAAAACCATTGTCTTGTACGCATATGAATCAAAATTTACACTCCTCGTCTGTATCTTGTTTTATATTATAATATTTATTAGCAAAAGCTCTTATTATGACCAACCTTAGCTAAAAAAATATGAAAACGCAAAACACCTAAAGCTATTGCCCCTGTCCTTATCTTTTGTTTCCTTTTTATTCTCAGTTCGTTAATATATATGCTATATTTTCCTAACGAACAACATTTACATATTTGGTTAATTTTGTAGAGTTTTCCGTGAAAATTTTTTTATTATTTTGTAATATCTATCAAGTGACAATAAGCCGATTTTATTGTATAATTTGGTGGTGAATCTATTATGAAGCTTTTATACATGTGCAAAGCGTTTGCTTTTTATGGGAGACGCATTGGAAGGAGATTTATTAAGTGAATTACAAAAAGAAACTTTTTAAAGCCGATCGCATGAAAGATTTAAAGGAACTGGTGGAGCGGGGCGCGAAGCTTTACGGGGATTCAGTTTTGTTTGAGCAGATCGTCAGCAAAACAGAGACTGAAACTGTAACCTTTAACCAGATGCTTGAAAGATCCAACGCTATCGGCACTCAACTGATTGCCATGGGACTTAAGGGCAAGCAGATTGCCGTTATAGGAGAAACTTCAATAGAGTGGATGGAAGCATATTTCGGTATTGTAAACGGTACCGGTGTTGCTGTGCCTCTTGATAAGGAACTCCAGCCTGATACACTTGCAAAGCAGATAAACATCAGCGAATGTGCAGCTATTTTCTGCTCGTTTAAAATGTATAAAAAGATAAAGCAGGCATTGGAGCAATGCCCAAATGTTAAATACTGCATTGTTATGAGAGCTAAGGAAGGCTTTGATTATGAAGCTGAAGGCTGCCTGTCTTTTACCGATGTGATAGCAAAAGGTCAAGAGCTTGTCAACAACGGCGACAGATCGTTTATTGACGCGGAAATTAATCCTGAAATCATGAGCGAAATCGTGTTTACATCGGGTACAACAGGCGCAAACAAGGGCGTTATGCTTTCACATAAAAACGTGTGCGCTACTGTTTACAGCTCAATGAAATTGATTCGCCCGGGTGAAAATACTCTTTCCGTACTTCCTATTAACCACACTTACGAAAAAAACACTCACCTTCTCTGTGCGCTCTATCTCGGTACCACAGTATGCTTTAATGATGACCTCAAGCACGTTATGCAAAACTTCGAGAGATTCAAGCCGACATTTTCACTCATGGTTCCGATTTTCCTTGAAACAATGGTAAGAAAAATTAATGTGGAATCTGAAAAAGCAGGTCTTTCAAATCATCTTCGCTACGGTGCTAAATTCAGCAACCTTATCAGAAAAATCGGTATTGATAAGCGCAGACTTTTCTTTAAACCTATCCTCGACAAATTCGGCGGCAACATTAATCAAATAGTCTGCGGCGGTGCTCCGCTTTCCAAGGAGATTATCAAAACTCTTGATTCTTACGGAATTGATATAGTAGAGGGCTACGGTATCACTGAATGTTCACCGCTGGTAGCCGCAAACTGCACCAGATTTAAAAAGGTAGGCTCTGTGGGTATGGTCGTTCCCGGAACTACCGTTCGCATTGATAACCCAGATAGAAACGGATACGGTGAAATCCTTGTAAAGGGCGACAATGTTATGCTTGGATACTACAAGGACGAGGCGAGCACAAAAGCTGTGTTTACAGAAGACGGCTGGTTTAAAACAGGCGACATAGGTTATTTAGACAAAGATAACTTCCTCTATATTTCCGGCAGAGTAAAAAATCTGATTATACTGCCCAACGGAAAAAATGTATTCCCGGAGGAAATTGAAGAAATGTTGGTTGCTCAGATTGCATATATTAAGGAAGTAGTCGTTTATGCAGACGAGGCAAATACAGGCATCTACGCCGCGTGTTATCTCGACGATGAATTCCTCACAGCCAATGGCGTTGAGGACAGATATGCATATCTGATGAATGATATAGCCAAATTCAATTCAAAGATCGCTACATTTAAGAGAATTACTGATGTGGTTATTTATGATTCTGAATTTGAAAAAACAACAACCAAAAAAATCAAAAGGTTTATGATTGAAAGGAGAACCGCAAATGTTTGAGAAAATTAAGACAAAGCTGCTTGAGTATGTTGACGCTGATGAGAGTGAGATTACTCCCGAAACGGAGTTCCTCAAGGATCTTAAGATGAATTCCTACGACATCGTTGCAATGATCGGCGAGCTTGAGGATGAATTCGGCATCGAAATCGATACTGATGAACTTGTCAACATCCGCACAATCGAAGATCTTGCCAAGTACATCACAACCCTTATCTAACCTATTTACAATAAGTTCTGTTGCCATTCAGTCGTCAGATTTTTTATGAATTTTGTCGGTTGAATGGTGACTGTTTATACATCAATCCGTAAAACAGCATACGCATCAAACTTAATATGTTGTTTTGTCAGGTTGACGTAAAAGCATTTCCAAAATAACTGTATTTAATTACTCGTTTATCAGGAGGAACGATTTAATGTTGGAGAAATTAAAATCAAAAAAACAATCCGTTTTGGAAGAAGACGAATTTGCATTCGATGAAGTCGAAGAGACAAATTCGGATGAAGCCAATGCGGAGATTGCTGAAGATGTTTCAGACGATTTAGATGGAAATTACGATACGAATGAAGTTGATATGTCTGAGGCTATCAAAAATTTCGATAATGCTGCTCCTTCTGATGAAGTCAGCATTTCCGATGTTTCAAGGTCGGGTCACGCTTTCATAGAATTTAACGACGTGCGCAAAACCTACAAAATGGGTGAAACTGAAATCCATGCGCTTGACGGTGTTAATTTTTCTATAAACCAGGGCGAGTTTGTTATCATTGCGGGTGCCAGCGGCGCCGGTAAAAGTACTATACTTAACATCCTCGGCGGTATGGATACATTGACAAGCGGCGAGATTTGGGTTGACGGCAATGAGGTCAGCAAGTACGACAATAAACACCTTATTTTATACCGCAGATACGACGTTGGATTTGTTTTCCAGTTCTACAATCTGGTTCAGAATCTTACCGCAAAGGAAAATGTCGAACTTGCAACTCAGGTCAGCAAAAATCCTCTGGACATCATGGAAACCATTGACGCCGTTGGTCTGAATGAGCGTGCAAACAATTTCCCCTCTCAGCTTTCGGGCGGTGAGCAGCAGCGTGTGGCTATCGCCCGTGCACTGGCCAAGAACCCAAAGCTGCTGCTTTGCGACGAACCGACAGGCGCTCTTGACTACAACACCGGTAAGGCTATACTTAAGTTGCTCCAGGATACTGCGAGAAGCACGGGTATGACAGTTATCATCATTACTCACAACCTTGCACTTACAGACATAGGCGACAAGGTTATCAAAGTCAAAAACGGACGCATTGAGTCTATTTCGCTCAATGATAATCCTAAATCCATTGAAGATGTGGAGTGGTAATTAATTATGACAAAATCCCTCTTTAAAGATCTGATCAGAGAGATATGGAAATCTAAGAACCGCTTCGTATCCATCCTTTGTATCGTTGCTATCGGTGTTTCCTTTTTTGCCGGACTTAAATCAGCTGCGCCTGACATGGCCTACACCATAGACAATTATTTTGATGAATACAATGTTCAGGATTTGCAGATTATCTCGCCTCTCGGATTGACAGAAGAAGATATTCAGGCTATAAAAGAAGTTGACGGCGTTGAAAATGTTCAGCCGGGCTTCCTTACCGATGTAGTTACCGTGGTTAATGAAAACGAACTGGTATTCCGTCTGCACAGCCTCCCTAATAATTATGTAAGCGATAGCGACGCAGGAAATCTGGACAGCTATATAAACAGGCTGAACGTAAAGGAAGGCAGACTTCCTGAAAAGCCGAATGAAATCGTAGTGCAGCTCCCCGATACTATGGCGGGCGGATATAATGTTAAAATCGGCGATGTGCTCAAGTTTTCTTCCGGCACGTCCACCGCTCTTACTGACGGTACTTTATATTATGATGAGTACACTGTGGTTGGTCTTATCACAACTCCGCTCTATCTGACCTATGAGATGGGTACATCCCAGACTATCAGCAACAAGAGCATAAGCCTTTTTGCTTACATTCCCGAAGCTGCATTTGATTTTAAGAACATGTATCTTGAAAATGAAAATGTCTATCTGGAAGCTGTTGTAACTGTCAAGGGCGCAAAGGAAATGGACTGCTTTGACGATGATACCTATCAGCAAATCATCGACAAGGTTAAGTCAAAGGTTGAAAATGTTGCCGTTGACCGTGCGATGAAGCGCGCCGATCAGCTTCGTGACTATGCTCAGTCTCAGCTCGACGAGGCTCAGGCTAAGTATGACAAGGAAAAGGCAAATTACGACAAACAAATATCTGCCGCCGAAAAAAAGCTTGAGGAATCATATAAAAAGCTTGTAAACGGCGACGCCGAGCTTGAAAGCCAGCAGGAAATTTATAAGGCAAAAATCGCTGACGCCGAAGCCGATATAAAAACTGCAGAAAAGCAGATTGCCGAAAGTGAAAAGGCTATTGCCGAAGGCGAAAAGCAATTGGAAGAGGCTCAAAAAGAGTACAACGATGCACTTGCCGAAAACAAGGATTCTATTGAAAGACTTGACCGTCTTGCAAAAACTACAAAAGAGCTTGCGGAAAAAAGCAGCGAAAATCGCAAGGAAATAGAAGAGAAACTTAAGGATCCTGACCTTTCTCCCGAGGATCGATTGACATATCTTGAAATGCTTGCAATGTATGACGAATACAACAAGCTGCTTCAGGACACAAGCAAGGGACTCAATGAACTCAATGACGGCGTAGCTCAGGTCATGGATGTCTATGAAGCTCAGCTGAGCAGTGCGAGAAAAACTCTAAATTCTGCAAAAGCGGAACTTGCCCAGGGTAAAAAGGATTTAGCCAACGGCAAAGCAGAGCTTAAGCGTCAGAAGGCAAATGCACAGGCTGCCTTTAGCAAGGGTAAAGCTCAGTTGGAAGCCGGCTGGAAACAGTATTACGCCGGAAAGAAAACCTTTGAAAAGCAGAAACTCTCAGGTAAGGCTCAGCTCGAAAGCGCGGAAGATCAGCTCGCATCTGCCCAGAGACAGATCGACCAGATCGAAGAGGCTTCCTGGTATGTGTTTGACAGAAACTTCAACTACGGCTATGCAAGCTACGACAACACTGCAAGCAGCATGAAAGCAATGGCACAGTTCCTGCCCGTATTTTTCATTTTGGTTGCTATATTGGTATGCATGACCACAATGACACGTATGATAGACGAACAGCGCGGCGTAATCGGTACTTACAAGGCTCTCGGTTACAGCAATGCTGCTATTTCTGCAAAATATATTCTTTACGTATTCATTGCCAGCATTACAGGTGCTGTTATAGGCGCTGCTATAGGAATAAAGCTATTCCCATATGCTGTGTACAACGCGTGGTCGGCAATGTACAGCCAGCCTAAGGATATAATGCAGTCATTTCATCCCTCTATCATTATCTCCTCTTTCTGCATCACTACTCTTGCCATGGTTCTTACGGCTTATTTTGTGTGCCGCAGTGAGCTTAACAGTGTGCCTGCCACACTTATGCGTCCCAAAGCACCGAAAATCGGTAAGGCTATCTTCCTGGAACGCATTCATTTCTTCTGGAATCACCTCAACTTCTCTCAGAAGGTTACTGTCCGCAATATCTTCAGATATAAGAAGCGTCTTTGCATGACTATCATAGGCATTATGGGATGTACGGCATTGCTTCTTTGCGGTTTGGGCATGAATGATACTATCAGTTCTGTTGTAAAAAATCAATACGGTGAAATATTTAAGTTTGATGTAGCTTATTCTTATACCGCCGCAGACAACAGTATGCTTGCATCACTTGCAAACAATTCTTCTGATGAAGAGGATATTTTGGATCAGCGCATTGCCCTTGATTCTCTTGTTTCAAACAGCGATATAGTTGATTCTTATACACACATAGGAAGCATCAGCGTTACTGCTGAAAATAAGAATGGCAATAACGGCAACAATGAATCTGTTACCCTCTATGTAACCGAAGACGCAGAACATTTGACTGACTATATCGTACTGCGCAACAGAGTTTCCGGCGCGCCTCTTGAGCTTAGTGATAAGGGCATCATTATTACCGAGAAACTGGCCGACAGATTGGACGTCACCGTTGGCGATTCAATTGATGTTACAAGCAGTTCTATGACCAAAAAGCTTGAGGTTATAGGAATTACAGAAAACTATGTGCAGCATTACGCATATATGACTCAGGACGCTTACAAAGACGCTTTCTGGTATACTGTTGATCAAAACACGATTCTTGTCAATGTGAAAGACGATGCTACAGATAAGCAGTATGAAGAGCTCGTAACTCAGATAAGCGACTCTCCCGCTGCAAGCTCTGTAATGGCTCTCAATAATGTTGCTGAGACATTTGATGAACAGTTTACAAGCCTTAACCAAATCGTTATGCTCATTATAATTTGTGCTGCATTGCTCGCATTTGTTGTGCTGTACAATCTGACAAATATCAATGTTTCGGAGCGTTTGAGAGAAATTGCCACTATTAAGGTTCTTGGATTTAAGAATAAGGAAGTCGCAATTTACGTTTACAGCGAAAATCTTATTCTCACGCTGATGGGTGCTGTACTCGGACTTGGTGCCGGTGTGGGACTGCACAGATTTATTATTAAGATGATAGAGCAAAAGAATGTTATGTTCGGCTACGTTATTGAGCCGTTCAGCTTCTTGAACGCTATACTTCTTACCTGTGCATTCTCGATTGCGGTAATGATTTTCATGTATCGAAGCTTGGTTAATATACCAATGGTTGAATCTCTGAAATCTGTAGAGTAACCATTACAATAATCCTCCTGAAATAAAGCTTAACAGTGAAATTTTAGGGGGATTATTTTATATCAGCTTTTCGTTGCAATGTGGCTGGTATAACGATATATTGATTGTAAATACGAAGGGATGTATAAATTAATGAAGAAAGATGAAAATATAACCTACTATCCGTTATTGAAGGATCACGGCAGCCTGATTTTGGCGGAGGGGCTTGCCGGCAAGATTTATAATAACTTGTGTGTTATGATTAACTTTGATCAGGATGACATCGACCCTGATATAATGGAAAATGCCATAAATCAAACCATTCTGAGATACCCATCTACACGCCTCAGACGGCACGATACAAAGGAAAATGGCAAAAAGGTTGTAAAACAGTATTTAGTTGATGAACCGGAAACAAGGTGCGTTCGACTTTCTTTCAAGAGTGATAAAAAGCTGAATAAATTTGTAAGAAAGCTGGTTTCAACCAAATTTCCAAACAACTATCAGGACTGCGACCTTTACAAGGTTTATCTGGTAAAAAAAGCAAACGGCAGATACGGCGTGCTTATGTGCATGTATCATCTGATTATCGATTCCTATGGACTTGCTAAATTCTCGGAAGATTTTTGCAATATATATTATGCAATGAAAAACAACACAGAGATGCCGAAGCCGTTTAAACCGCTTATTCCAGCTTATCAGACTGTATGGGATTATGAAACCAGTAAACGACATCAAGCCGATATAGAATTCTGGAACGATTACTGGGATAATATTCCGGCTTTACCGCAGTATGCCGCACTCAATGGTTTTGAAAACAAGCAGACATATATTCCCGGGAAAAAATTCGGAAATTATCTGTATATATTTAATTGCAAGGCTGTGCAGACAAATTATAAAATTCCCAAGGAGCTGGTGGAACGCACGGACGCCCTTGCCAAAGAGGGTAAATTTTCGGCAAAAATGCTGTATATGCTTGCAATCAGAACCTGGCTTTCAAAAAAGACCGAAAAAACTGAGGAATTTTTAATTGTGGATCTGCTTGCCAACAGAAGCAATCCAAAGGTAGCAAAGACTGGCGGATGTTTTGCTTCCGGAATGCCATTTTACATGGACGCTAAAAACAGCATGACTGTAATTGAGGCCTGTAAATACACCTCAGAGTGTCAGTTCAAGTTTTATATGCACAGCAAGCTGTATGAAGAAGATTGCAGCGCACGTCTGGAGCAGAGAATGGAATACGGCAAAAAGTTTGAAAAGGGCTGGGTTCGCGGCTCAAGTGCTATTATTTTCACATATCAGCCTCGCTTCATGGAAACTGACGGTAATTATAAAATCAGCTGCGAGCGTTTCACTTCAGGCAAAAGCCCGCTGCCGATATACATTACAGTAATGCCTAACGATACCTATTCAGGCGATATGAATGTCAACTATGAGTATATGACAAAGATACACAATGAAGAGGATATTGCTGAATTCCACAGCTTCCTCCTCAAGTTCCTTGACAAGGCAACTAGCAACCCTGAGCTTACTTTGGGCGAGCTTATGGATATGTAAAAAAATTAAGAAAGGTGATTTTATTATGTCAACTGAAACAAAGTATTATCCTTTGACACCGTCACACAGACTGCTTACTCAAGCAGAGGGTTTTGTCGGAAAGATTTACAACAATCTTTGCATAATGGTTAATTTTGACCAGGATAACATTGATCCTGAAATTATGGAGAAAGCCATCAACCTCTCTATCGACAGATTTCCCTCCACACGCGTGAGACGCCACGACGTTAAGGAGGGCAAAAAGAAGGTCGCCATGCAGTATTTTGTTGATAAATCTGAAACAAAGTGCGTTTGCCTTTCCTTTAAAAATGACGATAAGATGTATAAGTATATCAACAAGCTCGTAAGGACGCCGTTCCCGCACGGTTATCAGGATTGCGACCTCTACAAGGTTTTCCTTGTAAAAAGAGCCAACGGCAGATACAGCGTACTGGTTTGTTTTTATCATCTGATTGCAGACGATTATGGTATTATTAAGTTCATCGAGGACGTAACTAAGGTTTACAAGTCTCTCAAGGACGGCACCGAAATGCCTGAACCATTTCTGCCTATTCTCCCCGCTTATCAGGATTCATGGAATTATGAAAAAAGCCCAAGCTATGAAAAGGATCTCGCGTTTTGGAAAGACTTTTATATGTCTAAGCCACCGGCTCAGTATGC
>JAQXFQ010000029.1 GCA_029005175.1 Bacillota bacterium | reverse complement strand
TCGGCGAACCGCTCCACGCTGGAAGCTCCCGAACGTCTGAACGCCTGCAAGCCTGTGCCGTGGTATGCCTTGCCATAATCGCAGAATTGCCGAAGGTTCACATCACTGCGCCGCTGTCGGTACTTACGCATTGCGCTTGTTTCGATTGAATGCACACGCTCCCGGGATATTCCCAAACATGCGCCTGTTTCTTCCAGTGTCCTGTTGTGATAATACCGTATATGAATGACCTGCCGCTCCTGCTCGGTCAGATATGCGTTGCACTTGTCAAGCTCCTGCCTGAGCTGCTCAAGGTATATGCGCCGTTCCACGCTGTCGATTTCTTCCGTGGCGGCTTCATCGGTTTGCAAGTCCATTAATTCGTCCTCGCTGTCCTCGTCCAGCGGCTTGTTAAGGCTGACGGCGGCGCGGTTCACATCATGCCGCTTTCTCGTCCCTCTGATGTCCGCAGTGGTGTTCTGTATCCACAAATAATAATAGGTGCTGAACGCTCCCTTGTCGCGGCTGTATCCGTCAAGGGCGGCGCATAGTGCAATATAAGCGCACCCGAGTAAATCGCCCTCTTCGTACAGGCGCGTGCCCTGCTCGTGAAATAGGTAGCGGCTTATTATTTTGTGGGTCAGCGGCAGCAGCATATTCCACAGCTCCGGGATTAAATCCCGCTCTCCTGCCTGTATCCGTGTGATGTATTCCTGCTGTTTGGCGAATATTTCAGCCTGTGACATATTGCAATCAGCCCCTGTTTGTGTTATAATAATATTGCTAATTGCGTTAATAATTCAAAGCATTTGAGGGCGTTCCCGCCGCTGTGGGTTCGCCCTCTTTTGCTGTTTATTCTCAGTTGCGATATTTACGCCATTCTAAAATGGTAAATCACCATTTTCATCAGGGGTTACTCTGTCGTTGTAAGGTTTTAACCAACTGTATCTTGGCGGTTTAGCTCCGTTTTCAATAATTCGTTTGCTTTTTGGTGAATATATAAGTTCTATGGGACTGTCTGATTTTGTTAAAAAACCAGTCAAACGATTTTTTTTAACTGCTAAATATCCGAGTTCATCTTTTGTTTCGTCCCTTGTGTAAGTTAATACCACATCAACGCGGTTCGTAATGTCACCGCTTCCGGCAATATCGTCCTTTTCGAGTTGTTGATGGCTTGATTTCCTTGGGTGAGCGACTAGCAAAATAACCACGTCATATTTTTGTGCCACTTGTTTGAGCCGTTTTAAAAAACTGCTCTGTGCTCTATATAAATCTTCACCTAAAGGAACGTCAAGCGCAGTCATGAGATTATCGAGACATACAAATCTAACACCGAATTTTTTAATTGATAATTCTATCGTTTTAACTAATTCATCGCATTCATTCCCAGTGTCAGAAACCGCTGTGTTGTCATAAATCCATATAGTTCCTTTGTAGTAATTGGATATTTGTTCAACGTCTTTTGTTGAAAGTGAGTAGGCTGTCCCGCCTGTGCTGGTTGTTTTTGCAACGGCATAATCATCACCAGCAATCTGTAAATCAAGCCAGCGTTTAAAATGATAGTCAGGAAGTTCACCGCTGTAAACCATTATTTTTACACGCTGAGAAATTGCCGAGGCTATAATCTGAGACATCACTGTGCTTTTGCCGTTGCCGTTTTTGCCTGTCAGCACTATTACTTGTCCGTAATATAAACCGCCTAAAACTTTATCAAGCGTTGGAAACCCTGTGAAAAGCCGCTCCATGCTATAAATGTCTACGCTCTTAACATCTGCAAGCTCTTTCAGTCGACATGTCTGTACTTGCTCGGCTTTTTCAACGGCTTGCTTCACTGCATCCTTACCGTACTTTTGCAGAATGTCGTTTGCATCCTTTTCCATGAGGTAATCGGCTTGCCGTACGCATTTAATAATTTTATGTGCAAAGTGGCTTGTCATTTCTTTAAGTAAAGTGATTTCGCCGTTTTCGCAGTCTCCAAAAATGATTATTTCTGTGAATTTGTCAACATAATCATAACAATGTTCAACCCACGTGAAACCTTTTGCGCCTGTTGGAACTGATACAGGATTATCAACCCCGCATTCAGCCAGTGCCAGCGCGTCCATTTGCCCCTCTGTGATTACAAGAGGTTTTTCATAATTCTGCGCGTACTGCATGCCAAATAATATAGGCTTGGTTTCTTTGGTGCACCATTCTTTCCCGCCGCTCGATTGGCCTTTGATAAATTTTGTGTTTCGGTATTTTGCCATAATCAGAGTGCCGTTTGTATCATAAAACGGGATAACTAAAATTGATGGTTTGTTTTCAGCCGTTGTGATTTTATACTTACGGCAAATATTTTCAGTAATACCTCGGCTTTTGAGATATTCAACAGCGGGGCTTGTAGTTTGAATTTGCTTTTGTGGCATGGGTTTATAAACGATTGAACTTTTGTCAAAATCCAGCTTAAAACCAAAGTCACGTGCTGCCTGTACAAAGTGCCCTTGCTTGCCGCAGCTCGAGCGGAAGCACTTGAACGCGCCTGTCTCCAAATTGATTGAGAATGTGTCCTTATCCTTGCTGTGACCGCCGCCGCAGTATGGGCAGTACTTGAAAAACAATTCATTGCCTTTTTGCTTTGTCTCCGCTGCTAAAAAACTAGCAAAACTATATATATCAGCTTGTTTTAATTCATAAGCCATTAAATCACTGCCTTTCTAGTAAGTTAAAAGGGTCATTACCTTGTTCCACTTGCTGGCGATAATAATCGTTGCCCGGATAACGTTTCTCGTATTCTGCTATCAATTTGTTTTTTTCTTCATCTGTTAAATCGGCATAAGGCTGTACATCAGAATTTTCAGCGACAGCGTTTCTTTCTTTTTTATTTAAAGTTTTATTTATAGTTTTTATTTCTTGGGTAGCCTGTAGACTACCTGGTGAGGTAGCCTGTAGACTACCTGGTAATGTTTTTCCACTACCAGGTAGTGATTGCGCCAACTGGTATAATTTTTATTAACTGCCAAAGTGCGCGGTTCACTAAAGCTCGGTGGTGCAACTTCAATTAAAACATTATCCGCAATAAGCTGATTAATCTCTCTGAGTACGGTCTGTCGGTGTGAGTTTGTTCCGTTTGCAATAAAATTGTTTGACAATTTGCATTTTTCACGTTGAAATCCGTATGTATAACGAATAATGAATAATAATATTTTAAACTGTGAAGCTTTGAATTGACTTCTATAAATGGCTTCTAACAATTCATTGGCTATTTTTGTGTAGCCATTTTCAAGTTTAGGGTTAGCCAATAATTACACACCGCCTCATTTAACCGGGCGAATAACGCCGTATTGCTGCGCCGCTGTCGGCTCAGTCGGATTTTCCAAATAAGCCAGCAGCGCGTCATAATCGAATAACTGCTTGCACCCGACCTGATGAACGGGTATAGCCCCGGTTTTAATCAGTGTGCGAATATAATTTTTACTCACACATGTGTGTGGGTCATCCGCTTTAAGCATTTCATAAGCGGCATTTAATGTCCGCATGCGTGCGATATGTGGCATAATACCACCTCATTTCGTAAAATTTTTAGGTTGCGCCGCTCTGAGATTTATGTTATAATCAAGGCGGCGATTATTTTGTAATTGCTTTGTTTTGCGCTCACGGTCACTTGCTTGCCGGCTAGACTGTGGGCGTTTTTTTATGCCTGCTCATTGTTTGCGAGTTCTTCAATGGCGAGTGTAATGCGTTCTCTTTTTTCTTCCGAGAGTTCCTCGCGCATCCAACGTGTGAATGTTGGTTCTGAAATTCCCAAATGTTTGGCAATTTTCCAAAATGGTATTTTTTTAGATTTTGCTGTCTGCCTGATGTCAATATTTACTTTTGTCATAATCTCACCTCGTTCATTAAAAAATATTTCTTGACTAATCATCGTCAATAGTGTATGATTAAATCATCATCAGTATAGCACACTGATTTCATTTTTGCAATATATATTTTCGGATATTCTCAAAAACATATAAAAAGTATTTAGGAGTGTGAATTTTATGCAAAAGAGTTTAGGCGAAAGGCTCAAACTATTAAGAGACGAAAAAAAAATCTCAATAGCCGTTGCCGCCGCTGAAATGGAAATAAGTCAAGGCGTTTTAAGCGACTACGAACGTGACAAAAAGTTACCGGGTTACGAAGCAATAAGAAAAATATCACATTATTATGATGTACCGTATGATTATTTATTTTGCGAAACAGAATGCCGTGATCGCGAGAATATGCCACTAAACTATGACCTAGGGCTTGAGAGTAAACATATAGATATTTTAAAACTAGCAGTTGAAGAACGTAAACTAGCGGACGAATTTGCCGAATATACGGGTGAAAAACAAATAACATACATTGATACTATTAACTCCTTATTTCGAGCTTTGGAGGAATATCCTGACCCGTTATATAATATAATATCTCTTAAAGAGTTTTGGAACGATTCTAACCCTGATAAAATAGAGGTTTCCAAAGATGTAATCGAAGCAATTGAAAATTATAATAAAGCTGCAAAAGGGAAGGGCATGTTTATATGGGGCGACGAATACGAGGAAATATTAGAACAAATAGCCCGGAACAGTTTTCAAGTGCTATTCGATAAAATTATATATAAAAAATATGTAAAAGAAACAATATTGAGTTTATTCTCATCTATTGGTGCAATGAACGAATTAGCGAGTAACATTAGTGTTAGTATTGAATTATTTAAAGAAAGCCTCGAAAATTTAAAGGCAGGTGATTCAGACAATGGCGAATATTGAAAAGCGCGGCGATTCGTACCGCATAACGGTATCATGCGGCTACGGTGTGGACGGCAGGAAAAAGCGCACCCACATGACATGGAAGCCTGACAAGGGCATGACTGAGCGGCAGATTAAAAAGGAACTGGAGCGGCAAGCGGTGTTATTTGAGGAACAATGCGCCACAGGTCAGTTCATCAGCAGTAATATAACATTCAAGGATTTTGCCGAAAAATGGCTTGAGGACTACGCAGACAAGCAGCTGCGCCCTCGCACCGTTGCCCGGTATCGCTCCATGCTGCCGCGCATTTACGCCGCTATCGGACACATTAAACTCAATAAGATACAGCCGCACCAGCTCATTGAGTTTTACAATAACCTTGAAGAGAACGGCATAAGGCTTGATACAAAGTACTCCTGCACGTGTGATTTTAACGCCCTGCTGGACGATAAGGGCATGACAAAAACTGAATTAGCTGATAAATCCGGCGTTGGAACGTCCACGGTGCGCGCAGTCGCTAGATGTGATAATGTATCAGCTGAAACGGCTGATAAAATTGCCGCCGCTCTCGGTGTGGATAAAGATGTATTATTTACTCCTGTTATCATTAACGGCGGCAGTCTGTCAGCTAAAACAATATTACATCATCACCGCCTGATTTCTTCAATCCTTGCCACGGCTGTACAATGGCAGGTTATTGTGTCAAATCCTTGCGACAGGGTGAAGCCGCCAAAAGTGGAGCGCACTGAACCGAAGTATCTTGATGAAGTCGGAGCGGCGCACATGATTGAGCTGCTGGATAATGAGCCTATACAGTACCGCACAATGATTCTTGTGCTGCTCTTTACAGGCTTGCGGCGCGGCGAACTGCTGGGGCTGAAATGGGAAGATATTGACTTTGACAATAAGCTGATGAATATTCACAGAAGTACGCTCTACACCAAGGACAAGGGGATATTTGACGATGAAACGAAAAACGCGACATCTACCCGCATTATCAAGCTGCCTGATGTGGCTGTGAGTGCCTTAATGCGCTTCAAGGTGTGGCAAAACACCGAGCGCGTCAATCAGGGCGATTCATGGCGCGGCTATGATAAGATATTCACGTCTCCTGACGGCGGCGCACTCCACCCGGATACAATCTCAGGCTGGTTCAAGGATTTTGTGAAGAGAAATAACCTAGGCAATATAAGCCTGCACAGCTTGCGCCATACAAACGCCACACTTCAAATTGCGGGCGGCGTACCTGTAACCACTGTGGCAAGCCGCTTAGGGCATGCTACACCTGCAACTACGACAAAGATATACGCCCACGCCATTAAATCAGCTGATGAAGCGGCTGCGGATACCCTGCAAAACATTCTTGCACCGTCCGCAGCCAAAAAGAAAAAATCCGTATAAAAAAATAACGCCGTGTGAGTGCTGATTTGAAGCACCTGCACGGATTTTTATTTTGGGGACTGCTTGGGGACTAAATGGGGACTATTGCAATTAAAAAGTGCTGAATTTGGTTGAATGATATTGACTGTCTAAATGCTTGAAACGCCCTATAATCGGCACTTTTTGAACTCTGCTGTTAGCCGCTGAAATTCAGTTCACCGCACTCATAACCCGAAGGTCGTTGGTTCAAATCCAGCCCCCGCAACCATGTTAATCACTGTTTTTTGGTAAAAACAGTGATTTTTTTGCGCTGTATTGGACATTTCTGCTATTTTTTATTTGTGGCTTGACCCCAACTTGATCCCAACGCACCAAAAACATATTCTATCTGTAAAAATCGCTTAAAATTTAGTTTTGATATTGTATAATTGTAAGTGCGAAATAAAATGGCTGTTGTCTGTGTGGATCATGACGCATTTCAATGCACCACGATGTTGCACGGCATCATGAAGTGTATCAATGACAAGAAAACAGTCAATTTTACTACTAACCCGACAGGCAATCACCTTACGAGCATACAAATCCCAAATGGCACAAATATAGTAAAAGCGTTCGCCGACACTAACATAGGTGAAGTCGCAAACCCAGACCGGATTAAGAGCCTATCCGCAAATAATCATCACACATCTTGCTTGCATATTTTCCATCTACAATAAAAATAAGTTTATTGTAAAATTGGTGTGTTATTGGAAATGTCTCACAATATGAATGAAATTTTAAAAGGTTTGATAATTAAGTCATAGCAAAGATATTGCAATTTTTTCCTATTTATTGTATGATATTGTTAAAAATGTATGTTTTATATATAAAAAGCCCTGACGGACTGCGGATTTTTCCTGAAAAATTATTTCGCAGCCTGTCAGGGCTTTTATTATGTTGTAAATTTACTTCGAGCAAACGCGGTCTGATTTTCTCCGATAAATCATTTTAAGGCTTCAATCCACAATCGCGCCGTACTGCCTGAGAACATCCTTGTCAATCGAACTGCCCTCGTGCAGATTCCGCATATCACAGCCAAGCACAATCAGACCGGGATAATTGCGAATAACCTGCACACACTCGCCGCTCTCGGTAGACCAAATGCGCACTGTGCCATCGCTTGAGCTTGAAAAAATGTATTTGCCGTCCGGGCTGTACGCTACTGAGCTTACGCTATTGCTATGCCCCTCGTAGGTTTGTATACATTGCCCTGTTGCTCTGTCCCATTCCTTGATGGTTTTCCACGAACTGGATATAAATGTTTTTCCGTCCTTTGGATTATACGCTAAAGAGTGTACAGAACCACTACTCCCCTCGTAGGTGCGAATGCATTGCCCTGTTGCTCTGTCCCACTCTATAGTGCTACCAATATGAGATAAAATATAATAGCCATCAGGGCTATAACAAGCAGATAATGATGTCATTATTTTATTCAATTCTATTTTATGAATCCATTTTCTGGTTTCTCTATCCCACTCTCTCATATTGTAATTGTAATCACATGAAAGTATATATTTGCTATTAGGACTACATACTAATGATGTTATCCAACTATTATGCCCTTCATAAGTATAAACACATTTTTCTGTTTGTTTATCCCACTCTTTTATTTTTCCGTCATCAGACCCAGAGATAACATAACTTCCATCAGAACTATATGTTAAAGAACGAACAAAATAAGTATTTCCCTTGTATGTATGAATACATTCTCCTGTTTGTCTATCCCATTCTTTTATTGTATTGTTCAAAGAATTTATAGTATTATCTGAAGAAGCAGAAAGAATATACTTACCTTTCGGACTATATGTTATAGGATAGCGTCCTTCATATACATAAACACATTTATTTTTTAATATATTCCATTCTTTTATTGTACCATCACTAGAACTATAAAGGATATGTCTATTATCAGGATTGCATACTACTGATTGTATACGATCATAATATCCACCATATATTCTAACACATTTGCTGTTTTTTCTATTCCATTCCTTTATTGTTTGATTATCACATCCAGAAAGAATATACTTTCCATCAGGACTACAAGCTATTGTATTCACACTACTATTGCACTTATATATTCTAACACACTGCTCAGTTGCTCTGTTCCACTCTCTAATTGTACTATCATTAGAACCTGATATAATATATAATCCATCATAGCTATAAGATACACAATGTATAGGCCAACTGTGTCCTTTATATGTATGAACACATTTTTCTGTTTCTCTATCCCACTCTTTAATGGTAAGATCATTTGAACCAGAAAGGATGAATTTATTATCTGGACTATATACAACGGATTCTAAAATACCATCATGCCCTTCATAAGTATGAATACATTTTTCTGTTTTTCTATTCCACTCCTTTATTTTTCCATCATAAGAGCCAGAAATGATATAACCATCAGAACTGTATGATATAGAATATATAGGACCAGCATGACCTTCGTAAGTATGAATACATTTTCCTGTTTGTCTATCCCATTCCTTAATAGAGTTATCTTTAGAATTATCACCTAATCCAGATATATTGCCTGCTCCAGAAAGAATAAACCTACCATCTTGACTGTATAACACCATGTTTATCTGATCAGTATGTTCTTTGTAAGTGTAAATACATTTTCCAGTTGTCGTATCCCATTCTTTGATGGTTTTATCACTTGAACCCGATATAAATGATTTGCCATCCGGGCTGTACGCTACTGATTTTACACCACTGTCATGCCCCTCGTAGGTGCGTATGCATTGTCCTGTTGCTATGTTCCATTCCTTGATAGTTCCATCATCTGAGCCTGATATAAATGTTTTGCCGTCCGGGCTGTACGCTACGCAATTCACACTGCCGCTATGCCCCTGACAGAGCAGATTTTCCATGCCCACCTTCGCACCTTGGAAATTCGCACCGCCTGTTTCGGTGTGACCTAATCTTACTCCGTTCAGGGTTACAAGCTGCAAATCCAGATTCGACAAATCTGCGCCCGACAAATCCTCCCGCACCAGCTTTAGTGGCTCAATCAGATTGTAACAGCCGTATTGCACCTCGCCGCTGAATCTGCCGCGCAGGATACCGAGGGCGCGTTTGAGCAGGTTGCGGTCGCAGGGCTTTGTCGGGACGGCGTACTGCCACTTTTCGCCCTTGAGATAGGGCTTGTTGTGGTGCTCGCCGAGGTATTCGCCTATGAAGACAGATTTTTCCCGATGATTTGCGTCTTCGATAAACGGCGCAAGGCAATTGAATGCGAGCTTGGGATTTTCATTATTGATATAAACCGCCAGACCGAGCGTGTTGATGTCGCAAACCGCCGCGAAATAGTCGCGGATGTGGTGGTGGATGAAGCCGTATTTGCCGCTTGTCTCCTGCAATATGCCCAGCACGGACACACAGCAGTGTATCACAAATTCCGCCACATCAACCATCGTCTCGCCGCTGTCGAGAATCTCTTTTGCCACATTTGAAGTCTTGACCCTGTAATGGCTGTACTGATTGAAAAACTGCTTGCCGTACTCGCCGATAATTGCGGTCGGATCGGGGGACGTGCTCTTGTTCCGCCTGTTGTCGGAGGTATCCTTTTTGCCGAAAAGACGCTTGAAAAAGCCCTGGGACTGCGTGGGTTCTTCGGCACTGTCACCCTCGGAGTTACTTCTGCCCGTGAGAACCGGCCCGATAATCTTTGCGATTTTCTCGGCGGAAAGGTAGAATTCGCCATTGCGCTCCATACTGCCGCCGATTGCGGGCAGCAGGAAATCGAGTATGAAAAGCAGCTGCTTTTCGCCGGCGTCGTTGTGGAAATCCTTGATTCGGCTCTGCTGAGAATACAGATTTTTGCTGCGTTCATGGAAAAATTGGCGCAGAATCTCACCGCGGCTGGTGATGCCCTTAGTTTCGCTCAACTTGGCGTAAATCGTCAAAAAGAGCGGTATGCGCAGACAGCCGAGCAGATTTTCGTTGTTCAATGCATTATCAATAATTTCCGCAGACTTTCCATTTGAATCAAGATAAGCTCGTATGGTTTCATCGTCCACGCCCGTGAGGTGCAGCTTTTGTATATTATGCTCCTCACAGTTAATCTCAGTCTCGTCCGTGCGGCTGGTGAGAATTACACGAACATTCGGGCAATCGGTGAGCAGGTGTTTTATCTCATCAATAATAAGCGTGCGTATAAACTTTTTATTGCCATTTTTGTCCTCAACCTGGTCGGCGGAAACCTCATTCAAACCGTCAAGCAAAAGCAGATATTCGGGCGAATCTGTTTTTTTGGAAAATTCCTTGTCAAGGCTGTAGATGCAATCTTTAGGGACATTGGAAATGCGGTCGGCATTCCTCAATATACGGGAAAGCTCAAGCCGGATAAAGACAGATTCCAACTTTTCATCGCCCTGATACCACGTTGAATATTCAGGCGCACGGTTCAATTCGAGAAAGAGCGGAACCTTCGCACTGCTCGTGTAGTAACTCTTCTCATAAGCCTGCTCCATTATGCTTATCAAAGCAGTGGTTTTGCCGATGCCGCCTTCACCTATGAGATAGACGTGGCCGCTGTTTGCCTCAAGCGCATCGGACAGCCTGACAGCCTCCTCGCCCTCCCTGCTTTGGACTCGAATGGGAAAGTTCTCCTCATCTTTTGAAGTGTTCTGCACCGCTAAGGGCATAATACGTTCATCAATGTGCAATGAGTTGAAGCGGGCACCGGCAGATTTGCTCTGCTCTAAATAACGCTGACCCGCATTCCACAGATTGCGGCGATTGATCTTGGTTATGGTTCTGACTATATCTAAGATGTTACTATCGGTAAGCTCAGCCGTTTTTAATTCCAAACCGTTCTTGACATGCAGTTTTTTTATTGATTCGGGAAGCTGATCCTCTTCCGGCATTTTAGAGCCTAAAGGGAAGATAGGATAAATTTTTCGATTTTCCTTATCTTTATCAAACGCGTCAAGGGCAATTTCAATTTCCTTGAGTACCCAATCTTTTTTTCTCCCTAAATTTAAAAACATCGGGTGTTGCAATCAATATGTAGTTGGGCGCAGCTATGATATTTTTCTCAAGTTGCTCGTCAAAATCCTCGCCGCCCTCCAAATCTCTCTCATCAAGGAACACGCGAAAGCCTCTCTTTTCCAAACCGTCGCGGACATTCACAGCCAATGCCGTTCCGTCGCTGCGACGGTATGATATAAACACATCGAAATTTTCAGCCATAATTTTACCCTCCAATGATACATATAAGTTTGACATTATTATACAGTATCAGGCGTAAAATTACAAGAAGTTTTACTATAAATGAGTGCGATAAAAAAGTGCATAAAAATAAGGACAAACGCAGTTGATATAGCAAGGAACAGTGACCGCCATCGCACAAGTGTATCACGATTTCTGCGAAGCGAACAGCCTGTTCCATGCATAATAGACGATACCATTTCATCAAAAACAGTCCCTTCATCAAAATCGAATCACCCTATTGAAGGAGCGTATTTTCACTTTTCACATTTGAAAAAGAAGCAAGATTATGGACATCAGGCTGTCAGCGTTATGTTATCGTGCAATGGAATCACATTAAATTATGCCATCATAATGTATGATAAATCGCTTTCAAAAATCGACATTGTGAAACAAATTGCTCAGGAGCTTCCGACTGCGCTCAATCCTTCATATCTACTTTGTGACAGTTGGTATGTTTGCGGCAAATAATGGACGCTTTCAAAGCAAAAGGCTTTCATACTGTTTGACCTTTATTTGTACATTTTGACGAATCGTTTTTATTCGTGCTAATTTTTAGTTGGTATTATACCAGACTTTTCATATAACCAAGAAAATTATCATATTGATTTTCACTTAGTATCGGTAAAGTATCGCCTTTAATGCCAAGCTGGTTTAATACAGCCTGACGCATATTTACACTGCCCATCTGAAACTCTCTTGGAGTCACAAATTTTCCTTTTCGTATATTTTCTGCCAGAGAGCGGTCTGCAACTACCGTTACCGTTTCATCATTGATTACCTTGAAATTTTTGGCAACAGCGGCAAAATCACAATGACGTTCGTATTTGCAAATATCCTGATAAGTTTTATTTCCCCTTTTGCATTCAATGTCAAATGCCTTGGTAATTGCTTCTGTCGTTGTATAATGATAAAATTCGTCCTTATTAATCATTTTTTTGAATACACTGATAGAATCATTGAACGCCGGATTAGGTGAAAAATTGTCATCATTAACGGTAAATACAAATAAGGTTCCGTCGTCAAATTCGCCGTTTCTGCTCACTCTGCCGCCTAATTGAAAATAGCTTTGCAGCGAACGCAGCTCACAGAATCCGTAATTGAATGAAAAATCCATGCCGCACTCCACACAGCTTGTAGCAACAAGTGTCCAGCTTTGCGAATGCCGCGATTCCGAATTCAGCCGATATTTTATTTCATCAATTACAGTATTCCGGTCTTTCGGCATTAAGGCTGTGGAAAGATGAAGTACATCCAGACCGCGTTTCCTCATGGTTTTAGCCAGATATGCGGCTGATTTTAGGGTATTGAGCACCACGATTTTTGAGCCGTGATAAGCTTCAAGAAATCCGATCAAATCATCAACCTGCCTGAAATTCGGTACTTTATGGTCTTCTCCGAAGTCAAAGGTTATTCTGTTATTTTCAAATATTTCAAGCTTTTTGGAAATATCTTCACTTAAAAGCGATTTGGCTTTCATGACAGGAATACGTTCAAGCTTTATTGATTCCCAGAATTTCACACTTGTACCCGAGCAAAGGCAGATGCGACAGCCCCAGTTTTCAATTAAATCGGTCATCCACATCCACGCAGGCGGTATTAATTTATTCGGAAGCGCCGCATGGCTTTCATCTATAATAATTCCGCTTGCGGGAAGCTGATGAAGCTTGCGCAGCTTTGAGGGCAGATTGCTTGCTATAGTTTCAAAAAACTGCACGGCGGTGGTAACAATAATCGGCGCATTCCACGTCGAGGCTAAATGTCGCAGCTCTATGCTGTCAAAATCTGCCTGATGATGGTGTTCTGCAACGATTTTTGACGCGTCATCCTCGTCATCAAGCACCAGCGCATTTCGCAATACTTCGACAGTCTGGGTGATTATATTTGTGTACGGCAGTACGACAAATATATGCCTGAGATTATGCTCCTGCGCAGCTTTCAGCATATGCGCCATGACCGCAGTGGTTTTGCCTGTTCCAACGGGACTGTCGCAATACTCCAGCGGAAAATCCGTTGAAGCGTCACGACAGCTTTGGTATAAATCCGTTCTTAATTTATTTCGCTCTGAATTTTTATCCCGGCAATTTTCGGAAAGTCCTGCAATATAACGGTCAAGCTGTGCCAGACGCTCCTCCCAGCGGGGATTTACAGAGGTTAATTTCTCGCCCGATGTGTCGGAATAATCCGCATCCACCAGACAGCTCAGCAGAATTCGGTATTCCATTGAATTCAGCCTGATTTTTTCAGCAGGAATATTCATATTTTCATCAGATTTGCCGAGTTCACGGTTATGAGCCTCGATATACTCTGAAAGATGAGCGTCTGTATCTGCCATAGTCTCTCCCGAATTTCTACCCAATCTGAACGGAGCATTCAAATCCGCTTCCTCGGTCAGATTGGGCAGTCCGGGACGGTGATGTGAATAAACAAGCGTTGCCTCAGGACATTCACGCTGATTGCCCAAAAGATATTTTACCCCCGCATCGCGGTGTTCGATTGGCAAATGCTGTAAGTTGCTGTTTTGGTGCAGTACAGCTTGATTCTTTTTGCTGAGCTTGCCTAAATCATGAAACTCAGCTGCGCGTTTTAATACAGACAAATAGTATTTTGCTTTTTCATCATCAAGGTAAGGTGTAATTGACGCTAAATTACGCTCGGCACCATCTGTTACACCGCATATATGGTCGCGATACGTCTGCTCGGGATGATTTCCTCGGGCACTGTGAGCAAGTAATGTCATAATATCTCCATAAGGTCAGCAACAGGCGAAGTTTTTCCCAGAAGCTTTTCATTCAGCTCTGCGATACTCTGCTGAAGCGCCGTCTCGTCGTAATCCTTCCATGAAGCTGCAGGACCTGCCGCATTATCTTTTCTGACCGGTGTGAGCGCGTCGATAATTCTGAAGTCGTTATACGTACCTCTGGCGCGGCTGTGTTCAACATAAAAAGCGTGGCGGATGTCGACCTGCGAGCGGATATAAGACGCATTTTCTTTGTATGCATGGGGAATCAGTCTCAGCAGCAGCTCAATGTCTTTTTTGGTGCACTGTGTTTTTGTCGCGGCTGTTGCATTGATAAAAAACGGCATTGCATATAGTCCGTAAGACACAATGCGATATGCGAGCGGGGCCATGCCTTTGTCTTTATCATCCTCTACAGCAAAAACTTTGGTTGTGGTCATGCGCTCAATTTTTATCGGGTCAAGCGAAACTCCAAGTCCGAACTGAGCTACGCCCGAAGCGATAAATGAATCTGCTTTTTCATTCTTTTCCAAAAATGTGGTTCCGAAAACACGCGCATCCCAGTATTTACTGAGCAGCTCATCTTTAGTAAGCTTGCGAACATCTTCCCGCTTTGTGTTTTTGCTTTCGAGTATGTCGAAGCCCTCTGACGGCAGATTTAATTCTGCCGAAAGTTCCTGCCATATCGGAGCGTTTTTTGCGTCCACCAGGTCACGCAGCTTGCGCTTGAATGACACCGGCGATATTTCACCGCGTCCGTCCTCTCGGCGGCGAGGGTCGCTGTCTCTGTCGGGATCGCCGTTTGCGTTTGAATTGATTACCTCAATTAAAAGCAGTCCTGTGCCTCTGTTGATAAACTCACTCATTTGTAGTTTCCTCCTCTGTATCTGATTTATTTGTATCGTATTTATTTTCATATTGAATTTCAGACAAATATCCGAGCAGCACCTGAGCCTGTTGTGCCGAATCAAAATGCTCGGGAATCTCATTTGTCGCAATTTTTAAGCTTATTTCTTCAAATACGTGAAGTATCCATTTCGGGTGGTTTGGCGGAATATCTAATTGAGCGGCTTTAGTTGCCCATGCAACATAAATCCTCATGCGCTCACTCAATCTGTTTAAAGCCTCCACAGGATTTTTGCAGGCGATATTTAACATTTCATTACCCATCAATTGAGCAGGCAGAGGTTTGTGTTTATCGCCGCCGTTTCTGACCTGAATGCAGTATTCCTTGTGAAGTATATCTGCAAGCTTTAAAAACTGCCCCACGTTAAAAGCTGTGTCAAGCATATAATCTTCCTTTCTTATTCCTAAAATATAGAGCAAAATTGATATTAATGAGACAAAGGACATTGCCTGCTTTACTCTGTTTTGAGACGAACTTCCGGGTGGGAGTGAATATTCGAGCGCAATCTGATTGCCAATATCCCCGAGAAAATCACGGCTGTTTTCAAGCACTGTCTCAAGCATATGCCTTGCAAGCTCCGACTGACTTTTTTCAGTGGGATGAGGCGGCATATATATCTGATAAATCTCGTGCAGAGTCACTCTGCTTTGTTTTATAGATTTGAATTCTCCTGAGTGTGTGTAGTGTATTTTCATCAGCTTACATATATCACCCGGTCCCGGGCATATGGGCTTAAATGAAATGCACTCTTTTTTGTTCCTCACCCTGATTTCAACAGGCGGACAATTATACGATGCGTCATTCCAGAGAAGCAGATTTTCCTGCAGCTGTTCAGCAGTTATCGCCGATTCATATACAACCTGCTTTCTACCCGTATCAAGTGCTTCTAAAAGAATCAGGTTGATTTTTGTCTGCTTATTTTTTCCGAGTACATCGTCAATGCTGCCCAATACCTGCTTACACAGATTTTCAAAATGCTTTTCTGTTTCCTCCGAATCAGCAAAGCTTCCCAGCACCTCTGCCAGATACGCGTCATTCTGCGGGTCATCCGCCAGATATGCCAGCAGCAAATTCGGCTTATCACGATTAGGGTCAATCATGGTACACCACGTTTTATTTTGTCTTGATTCCGAGGTCAGAAACGAAATTGCATCATTTACTGCGTTGATTTCCGATTTACCTGCCTGAAAAGCCTGCGCACCCGTCATACCATATCGATTCAGACAGGAGATGTCTGATTTTTTTGAATACAAATAAGTAAGTCCCAGAACAGGCATGTTGGGATTGGGATATTTGTCACCTATTCCGTCAGTAACTGCTCCCGAAAGCGGAGAAATTATGCATGAACTTTTGTCTGATAAATTACTGTTTTCGCAGCTATTCAGCAGTTCCGTTAAAGCGCGCTGTGTTTCGGACGAAGCAACTGTATTTTTAAACTCGTCAATATCATACACATCGTAATATGTCATACAGCCCGAAGAATATTTTCCGCTTTTTTTATCCTTATCACCAATCAACAATTTTTTAATCAGGTTTATGTGCGTTTCCTGATTGCAAGTCTCAATATAATCATGCAAAAACTCCAGAATATTCAGAATAAAGCTGCGCTGTTGGGATTCGGTTCGCGGAAAAGACAGCAAAATCTGTTTTAATGCAGCCAGTTCGGGAGCTTCAGATGTTAAAACAGGCGATAATTCGTTGATTGACCACCCTGATATTTTAATGCCGTTGCAGTCAGCATTGACCGCCGTATAATCAGGCTTAAGCAGCATATCTATCTTCCGATTTAATTTTGCCCTGCTCCATTCATCCGCGTTGATTTTTTCGCACTCGCTAATTGCCATAAGCGGCTTTTGCACGCGAATGGCGGGAAAACTGTTGTGATTTCCTTTGCTGTGTTTCCAGAGTGCCGCTGTATCGGCTTTTGCCATGATACGGACATCCTGCGGGACACCGTCGTTATCAAGCTCAAAAATCAGACAATCATCCTTACCGATATTGCTTATATTGGGATTGGTTGTGGATTGCAAAAGACGGTGATGTTCCAGAGCCTTGCTCAGCTCATATAACTCATTAATCAAAAAACATTACCCCCTTTTCAATTTTCACATTCTGTGCAAAAGACGGAGCTATACTTCCGTCTGTCGGTCGGGTATACATAGTGGAAAGCATGGATGGAACAGTTAGATTAATTTGCGTGTCGGCAGATGTAGACTCTCTGAGCGGACCGAAATAATACGGCACAAATTCCTTCCACCCGAGATATGGAGTAGAAAAGAAATATCCCGAATTCAGCCGCCGCAAAAAGACCTCTTGCAGCTTGTGCTGCGGGTTATCCTCCGACTTAGGCGGCTCGTATGACAAAATAACGCCGTGCACCTTGTAGCAAACATTTTCGAGCACTGTGGCAAAAATCTGAAAATTTGTCGTACCGCTTTTTCGCAATGGTCCGCCATAGTTCGTAGAATACTTATGAAATACGATTGGCGAACAGATTTCCACACGCTGAGGCTCAAAATATGCGCTTTTAGACATAACGACACACTCAAACATACTCTTCAGTGCAGATTTGGTCGGCGCCGGATATGACACAAAGGCAGAACCGGTATCGGGTCTTGTAAACATTGCGGCAGCTCCCGCAACCTCAAACGAAACAGGATATGCTTTTTCTATCATACAATCACTCCTTTCATTTATGGGATTTCATATATTGTGAGTAAAATATCGCGCGTAGTTTTTATTCACGCTTATATTATATACCAATTTTTTCATTTGTCAA
>JAQXFQ010000028.1 GCA_029005175.1 Bacillota bacterium | reverse complement strand
ACGTTGTCCCGCACCAATTCGGAGGATTTTGAAGCAGAGGACATAAACGACTGCAAAAAATCCGTAGCATACACCGCATGGGCGGCGGGAAGCGTAATATTCATTATATTCTGCACCACCCTGCCGCTCAGTATTCCCGATAATGTTTATTTAGGTCTGCGTCCCGAGTCATGGTTTGTTATGGCATTAGCCTGCGCCGTACCGGGAATTATAATCTCGTCACTGGCAAGATATTTCATTACAAGCTCGCTTATGAAGCGCGGCATTATATCCATGACTGCAAATGTTGTGCATAACCGCAGGCTCACAGTCAAAATGTTTCTGATATTCGCGGCGGTGATTGCGATGACATTTCTCGCGCAGTCTGCCTTTAACGATATAGCCGACAGAGAGATGCTGTTTGTCAGGGGCACGACATTTGACAATTACGACGATTTCAAAAAATATATGGAAATGCCCATACCCGCGTCAACTGACGATTGGGTCGCTGTTAAGGTGATAAGCACAAGCGACTATGACGCCAGCGACATCGAAGAACACTACAGCGAAGAAGTAATTACCGACGACAGCGACCGAGTGCTTTGCCGTTATATTGAAAGAAATGAGAATGTATGTCAGATAATTTATTCCTCCACAGAGGATTATCTGCCGATTACCGTTTATAATTACATAGATTGCAAACAGCAAAATCAGATTATGGATATAATCAACATTGCGTTCGTGTTTGTATATTTAATTGAAGCGGCGGTCTTATTTGTGATATATCGCAAAAAACGTGTAAAATAATGTGCGCACCCCACGACTTTCCACCACCTGTTGAAAACTCGGTGGAAAGTCGTGGGGAATTGTCATTTGTAATAGCAAAAATGACAAATACTTTGATATTATTACCCCAAAAATCGACATAAAAATTACAAACTGTAAATTTAAAATTTAACCGAAATTTAACGGTGTGGACAAGTGTGGAATATTACAAACCTTTTTTAACCTGTTGAAAACTCGGTGGAAATCGGGGAAAACCTTGATATTTTCGCTGTTTTTTGGAAAAAGCTGGTTAATACAGGGTGTAATTGCACCTGTTTTCCACACTTTTAACAGACTTTTCAACAAAAAGTCGGTGAATAACTCATCTCTCAAAGTTTTTAACATTAATTACACAGTGTATTATTTTACACAAGTGCATATATAGTGGTATCGCGGGCAATAATATACACGATATATTACAACTATTTGCAGAGGAGAAAGCCGCATGATAAAGGGAGTAAGCCGATACGCAGTTGAAATAGACAAAACCAACAGTCCGTTTTTTGAAAAGGTGATCTGCTTCGTTCGTCCGCAGTTTACCGAGGGCAATTGTATAGATTTGCACCGAGAGGCTATGCGCATGGTCAATAACCTCAGCTCGGGCGTAGAGGAGGCGCAGTCTGGCAGTAAACACGTGCTGAAAATTCCTCCTGAAGAAGCCTGCCGCTCAAATCCCTCACGCACGAGCGCGAGAAAGCGCAAAGCCGCCTTTCCAATCGGAACAAACTGGATTCCGCTGATTCTCTCGGCAGGGGGCGGCGCGGCGGCGGCATTGCTGATTTCGGCGATATTTTAAATCATACAAAAGCTCCCCGCACAATATATTAGTAATATATTGTTACAGGGAGCTGTTTTTTTATGAACACAATATACATTCCCGTCAACCGCGTGCGCAATTCACGCAGGGAAAACACCGACATAATTCTCGCCTCGCTGGGAGTGGCGGTGTGCATGGGGCTGTCGTTTTTCCTGTCGAAGCTGTGGGCTTATTCCGGCAAATTCATCGCGGCGGCGGTCATCGGCTCAGTCAACCGCAGTGTGTGGGAGAGCGTCAAAATCATGTGCTTCTCGATGCTGCTGTGGTTCGTTGCGGAGTTCCTGCTGATGCACGTAAACTACTACCGCATGACGGCGGCGGCATTAGTCGGCACATCAATCGCGGCAGTTTGCAGAATATGTACCGCCTTTATATGCTCCGGCATTCTCGGATTCAGTCCGCAGTGGCTAGAATGGAGTCTGACCGCGCTGTCGATAATCATCGGAGAATGGGCGGCGGTCAGGGTTCAGCGGTATCCCGGGCGCGTGGAGGAATATTTTCTGTGGGCGGCGGCTGGGCTGGGCGTGATGCTCTATGCGCTGCTGTCATTCACCGTCAATCCTCCCCATATCGGACTTTTCGCCGACCCCGTGAGCGGCGCCTACGGATTCAGGTGAATGCTTGCGGTGCAGCAGCTCCCGCGCTCCCAAAGTAAGCAGGAACACGCCAAACAGCTTTCCCAGCCACTCTCCGCCGATAAATCCTCCGAACCAATACCCCACCGCCGCGCCGATAATTCCGTACACTGCCGAGGGCAGAACTGTGCGCCATTCGACCCTGCCCTCACGGTGATGCAGCCACAGAGCCGCCAGCGCGCAGGGAATGAAAAAAATAAGGTTTATCCCCTGCGCCCGAAGCTGCGGAACATTTGCAAACAGCGTCAGATAGAGCAGCAGTATGCTGCCGCCTCCCAATCCCATGGCACCCGCAGTGCCCGCGAGAAATCCCGCCGCCGAACATATGACATACTCCCACATACGATTTTCCTCCCTTAAAGGATACGCTGAATTACCGCATAAGCATTCTGACTCCTGCCCATATCGCGAAGCCGCCGAATATGCGGCGAAGCAGGTCGGAGGAGATTTTCTTCATCAGCCACGCGCCGCAAAATGAGCCGATTATTCCTGCGGGGACGTAGGGCAGAGCGTCGGAGATTTCAACCCGTCCGCCGCCTATATACATGCATGCGCTGAACAGAGAGAGCGGCAGTATCACTGCGATTGAGCCGCTGTGCGCCTGTTTAGCGTCAAGACCGCTTTTCTCCAGCGCAGTCACGGCTATCATTCCGCCGCCCGAGCCGAGCAAGCCGTTGATAAACCCCGCCAGCGACCCGCCTATTATTATTTTTTTATTTTTAAATGCTGTCAGCCGTTTCACCGAAATTATCGCCACCTTGTTATTATAAATGATAATTTACAGTAGCACTAAAGTAGGACACCTACAATGGGAATCCAAGGGGGCAGGCCCTCTTGGCGGGGTCGAGGGGCAGCGCCCATCGTAGGGGTTCGGGGGCAACGCCCCTGACCACCCAATATAAATTATGATTTATATTTGTAGATATAAATAATATCAGCCGCATGTCCCCCGAATATTCATGGAAACAAACGGCTGATATTTTGAATGTCTAATACTTTCCGTTGAAGTCTTCTACAAATTTTACAAAATCGGTTTTGGGTATGGGTTTGGAATAATAATAGCCCTGCAGATAATCACAGCCCATATTTGACAGCAAGCGAGCCTGATATTCAGTCTCAACGCCCTCGCAAACCAGCTTATAGCCCTGTTTTTTCATCATGTGCACTACTGATTCCAATATGGAATTTTCGCCCTTGGAGTATGACCAGAGAATACTCTTGTCGATTTTTATGTAGTCAAACGGCAGATTGATAATGGAAATAAGGTTGGAATAGCCGGTGCCGTAATCGTCCAGCGCAAGACGCGCGCCGGCATCCTTTAGCTTCTGCATATTGCTGCGTATAGTCTGATTGCCGTCGTTTGCGGTGCTTTCGGTCAACTCCAGCTCCAGCATGCTCATTTTTAGATTATATGATCGTGCTATATCTATAAGCTCATCCGCAGTGCCGGAATAATTGCACTGCACAGGTGAAAGGTTTATCTTGAGGGTGCGTATGCCGTATTCACCCATAATGCCGCTTTCCTTGGCAAAAACACACGCCTTGCGGAATACCTGAGCGCCGAGAGCCTGTATCATGTGCATTTTTTCGGCGACCGGAATGAACACATCCGGCGGAATGAATCCAAGCTCTTTGTCTATCAGTCGGCAGAGAACCTCGGCGGATACTATTCTTCTTTCCTCTACGGAATATATCGGCTGGAGGTATATCTGCAGGCTGTTGTTTCTGATTGCCTCATTCAGTGCGCGGGCAACTCCGCGTTCGTTTTCAAACTTTTTTCTTATCTCATCGGTGACAGCAATTATTCTTTCATCCGAATCATCCCATGCCGTTTCTACAATATAATCAGTCAGCGAGCGGAAACTGTCATAATCCGAAGCGTCATCAGGACAGCAAAGCTTTATTTGCGCGGGGTTCAGTTCGATTTTTGCTCTGTCTATAAATATCGGCTGTGACATCCAGTCAAAAAGCTTGTTGATTTTATTTTCACGGCGGGAAAGCAGCATCTGTGAAATGCTTCCGTTGATAATTATCGCATAGTAGTCATCATGGATGTGGTATACATTTGACCGCCCGGCAATCCGTCTCATACGCTTCTGAACCAGACGCATGGCTGTATTTACCGGATGCGCTCCGTATATGCTGATGCACTTGTGGTATTCGCGGAATTTAAACATGCAGATAAAGAAATCCTGCTCATATTCAAATTTTTCTGATATTACCGTATAAAATGCACTGTCATTCAGCAAGCCTGTATCGTGGTGCAAATAAGAATCATTCATCATGAGGGTCATATACATAAATACCAGCGCGATAGATGTAACGAGGTAACTGATAAGCACGCTGGGCATAACCAATGACTGAACCGCCAGACCGCCTGTAACCAACAGACAAAATACCACAATAATAAAATGCTGCATAGCTGTAATAGACTTTCTAAAACGAATTATAACGATATAGCATGACAAAATATAAAATGCCTGAACATAGTATATCATCATATACAGCGGTCCATGCACATAGCCGCCGTCATTGGTAAAGGTATATATCAGGCCCGTCCATCTTGTAGTAGCAATCAAGGCTATATGGATAAGCAGCGGCAGCATTGCCAGACGCACGCCCCACCCGCTTACAAATTTAGCTCGGTGCACCAGTACGGCGCTGTATATGAAAAACAGATAACCGATAATAGCCGCGCAGGCGAGATATATTGCGTTGAGCAGATAGTTCACCCATGGATAAAAAAACGCTGCGTTTTCGATAGTATACGCTGTTACCATATCCATCACAGAGGCGGCAAAATTAAAAAGCAGCAGCCACTGAAATGTCTTTGTAAGATTGGTGCGGAGTTTATTTTTTAGTGAATAAACCACCAAAAACATCGCCATTATAAGAATTGCGGCAATGTCAAAATACACATTGTAATATGTAAGAGTAAGGTTTGGCAACATTTAACATCTTCTCCTTGTCAAAAACAACTATAACTGTAAATATTATACAATTATTGATATTAATATGTCAATTAATATATTTGACGAATTATGTTGAAATTACTGTGGAAAATAGATATTTTTACTCATTTGCTCTGACAAATTATAAAATTATTGATACTAATTTTCAATTAAAAAAGTACAAAAAAATCGAGCAAAAAACTTGCGTATATGGTTTTTTGCGAAGATTTTTTGTCGTACTTTTATTGAAAATTAGTATGAACCGCCGGTAAATCATAATTTAGCTGCGTGACGTCCACTTGAAAATCTTCGATTTTCTCGTTAATTTTTTTTATGGGCTTCGCATGGGTGCTTTTTTCTATTTTAGCTGCGTTTTAGGCTTTAGCTTTGTGGTGGCGTTGCCCCCACACCCCTACCAAGGCGCTGCCCTGGACCTGCCAAGAGGGCCTGCCCCCTTGTATTCCCTTTGTACATGCTCGACTTTGGCTATTTGCTAAATTATCATTTACAGAAACAAAAAGCGGCTGTCTGCCGTATTACGCGCAGACAGCGACTCT
>JAQXFQ010000027.1 GCA_029005175.1 Bacillota bacterium | reverse complement strand
AATTTATGTTTTCATCACTAGGCTCGACAATCTGCTTTTCCCTGTCGGTTCCGGCGCAGTCTATATACTTACCGTCAGAATACACCGCGTTTTCAAGGCAAGAACACACTCTCTCCGTATTCAAAGGATTGGTTGCGAAGGTAAACTTGTCATAGGTATCGCTTGTAGAGAGATTGCGGCGATTGATTTCCATTGCTCCCTCAGAGCAGGATACAACCTTGTCGAAATAATTGTACAGTGTAACCAACGCCTCAAGCGAAGTAGCACTCTTTCTGCGATAAGCCTTGGTGCGCCTTTTGGCACTGTTTGTCAAATCCATTTTCAAATCGTTATGCTGCCATATTACCCTCACTGCATCTCTGCACTGCATAAGCGTAAGCGGCTGGGTAACACCGTAGCCCGAATAATCAATAACTGCATCAAATTCCAAATCACCGAAGCATCGTGTGAAATTTCGCTTGTAAGCACTGTTTTCCAAAAGCTCACTATAAGTTTCATCGTCAATCCCGTGCCTGATAATACGGCGATGCTTAAAAAGCTCCTTTACACCAAAGGGAATCTGACCGCAGCGGCAAAGCACACGTACATTATCATTCAACTTCATAATGTTCGGCATACTTCTCTCGTCATCAACTATGAGCAGGGTGATATCATACCTATCATAATCGATCAAATTAAGCAGCGTCAGAAGCGTGGTAGTTACGCCGTTCATAGCAAAACTGCCGCCGTTTATGAGCAGTCTTTTTTTCTTGCCGAGCGTCGTATCCTCCACCACACGGCATTGCGATTCATCGCCGTGAAACACAGCATCAATTACCCTTTTAGAAACATTTCCGTCATCAAACTCGCACGACCATGCCTTCATTTTATCGTAGGTTTCCGCATAACGCTCCCTAAGACTCTCTGCATCGTTTATCCAGGCCGCAATATCATTCATATCGCACGAATACGGACCCGGAAGCTCCTCAGGACCGAAATAAACACCCCGATATTCCATATAGCTTTCCACATCGGGTATATAGAAAATTATAGGGCGATCGGTAAGCAGAAAGTCGAAAAACAGGCTTGAATAATCCGACACCAACACGTCGGTTATTGAGAGCAGCTCATCAGTGTGTATACACTGTGAAATATACTTGCCGCTGCTCATCTCCTCTTTGGAGAGACGACCATAAACCGCCGGATGCGGCTTTATGAGAATTTGATATTTCTCGGTGTCAATGTGCTGAGACAGATAGTCACAGAACTCATCGTAACGCGCTATATCCTTTTCAGCCTTTTTAAGATCCGTACCTTTCCAAGTTGGGGCGTAAAGAATAATTTTCTTACTATCGTCTATAATTGTCCCTCGCTGTGAAAGCTTATCCACAATGTAATCTCTGTCGGTGTTCAATATCAAATCATTTCGCGGATGACCGCACTCAGTTATTTTTCCTTTGTACACTCCGCGAAGCTTGTAGGAGTCCATAAATATTTTGGTAGTGAATCGGCAGGGTGAGATGATATAATCGGTCTGAAGGAAATTTCTTACGGTGTTACGCACACTGTATTTGCCGTCAGGAACATCGTAGCCTAAAGTTTTAAGCGGTATGCCGTGCCATGTATTGACATAGATCTGACCGGGCTTTTTGGTAAAATAAAACGGCAGAGTTACATCGTTTACGAGATATTTTGCCGAGGTCAGTGCGTCAAAATATCCAGTACTATTTTTACCTACAAATTTCACATTTTGACAGCCGCTGTACTCTTTTTTGAGAATTTTTCTTTCTTTTGGGTCATTTATCTGCCACACATGCTCATAATCATCAAATTCATCTGATTTCATAAGCGCGGTAAATATCGCATATGGACTGCATATCATGCCTGCACCGTAATGTGAAGAATAAAATATCATATTCTCTTTGATTTCGTTTTTATTGTAATGACTGACATATTTCGCGCCCAATGCTATCGTAGCGCAGCTTCCCAGCGACTTCTTCAATTTTCCTGCGGCTGACAATCCAATTTCCTCCTCAATATTTCGTCTAAGGAAACGCTGAATAAAGGTGAATCGACTTATTCCGCATTTCCATAAAACAATCCTCAATATTATAAGTTTACTGTTATTTTTACGAATGGCTAAAAGTGGTGCTTGATAACTCTCTTTTCGGGCGGCGGCGGGGTCATGTAATCGCCGTAAATTGTAGTGAGAATCAAGTCTGTATCCTGCGGCACGGGAAACATACCGTCCTCAAAAGGCACACGCACAGGTTCACCAAAGGCTTCCTTAGGAAACGTCTCCTTTTGAACCTTGTAATAGCTGGCAAGACAGACAATATATTTATTGTTCGGATTATTGTATTTCACATAGTTTTTATTTATGCATTTAAAAAGAAAATCTCTCGAAACAAAATGTGACGCAAAGCGCAGAATTTTCTTCTGCAAATTATCGTCATCTGCCGTTCTCATCTTTTGTGACAGTGTGCCGCGCAGAATACGCATCATCGTCCCCTGCATTGTCTGCCTGAATGAGGACAGCTTGGGAACATTGTCCAGCGGGAATATATCTATCATAGGTCCGTTGTTTTTGGTGACATGCGCGATGTGCGATTGTCTGAATTTCGGGCTGTCGGTAATAAGACGAACCTTCAGCAGCGGAGTCCAGCAATTTTCCATTGTAGTGTAATGCTGTATCTCATACCTTTCCCCCATTGCCTCGGGTGCAATTTTCAGAAATCTTTCGTAATCATCGCGCATCATCAGCAGGTCAATGTCGTCGTCCCACGGGATAAATCCCTTGTGCCGCACCGCACCCAGCATAGTACCCTCGCCCAGATAATACGGTATATTATTTTCAGCGCACACTCTGTCGATGTCCTTGAGCATAGCCAGAGTAACCTGCTGCAGCTCCTTAACCAGCTTCATAGCCTCATCGTTGCTCTGTGCCGCATTATCGCAATTTTTCTGCTCGCTCATATGTAAACAAATCCTTTCAGTTGTCATCGTGATCTCTGTTCCAGATCTCCCATTTTTTATTTCCGTCGGTTGCCATGAAATAATACTCGCGCACCTCGGTGCCGAACTCGTCGCTGTCGGCTTCACAATCAAAGTAATAATACATGCCGTTGAGAGGCATTTTGTTCCAGTAATGCCTTATATCGCGGCGGAATTCAGTATCGTAATTGAGCACAAAACGTCCTTTTATAATCTCGCACTCATATCCTGCCGCATTGCACAGTGCCCGAAAAAACGCGGAATAATGACGGCTGTCACCCGTATTGGTTTTAAAATAATACTTGAGCAGCGTCAGATAATCCTCACTTCGGTCGCTCACATCGGCATATCTGATATTCTTGCCGACATACTGATATATCGCGCGTAGCCGCTCAATATCGCTCATATCGTCCTTAATTATTTCGGCAATGATATTCTTCAGCTTGTCGTTTATTTCGGCGTCGTTGGTATATATCGGAGATTTAGCGGTGCTTTTGGAAATTTCCGAGCTGCTCATGCCTGCCTCATCGTCAAGCCCGCCAAACGCGTCCTTGATAACCTGATGAATTTCCTCGTCAGTCACCTGAATGCTGTTTTGGGCGTTGTAATCAGAATATCTGCGCTCGTCCAAAAATATTTCCTCCATAGGGTCAACATTGCGATCCTCATTATGATAGAAATAATAATACAGACCAAAGCACCCGCCTGCTATCAGTCCGATTGTCAACACGACCGCCGAAATCATTTTGGCAATATCGACAAAGCTCATATAGCTGAGGTCGGAAACCGCCCGGTCAGCCAGCACCGAGAATATCGTCGATTTGCCGGGAATGGGTACCAAACGCCAAGGGTCAATATCGACCGTGCGGTTTATTCTGCGCCATATATCTTCTTTTTCGTCCGACGTAATGCTGTCGGGAGCGTCGTTCATCGATTTTTCGTGCAGCAGAGAAAGCCGTCCCTTGCGCGCCAGATAACGCATGGTTTTGTCAACCTGCTTGCGCTGCCAATATTCCACGCTCGGCGCAGTGCGGAGGGTGCCTATCTGAAAATACATATCAATATAAGCTTCACGGCACACGGTAACGGCGTCCTCGTGGTTCAGACACAATTCAAACGCATATCTGAAAACTCGCTCGCACGTACGGTTGTAAAGCTGCAGAAATGTTTCACGCTTGTTCTGATATTTTTTTCTGTTGGCCAGACGTGCCAAATGATTTCACCGCCCTGTCTTAATTTTTTCCTGATTTATTAGTATATCAAAACGCCGTACGAAATACAAGTAGTTAATTGTTACAATTACCTGAGCGTGCTGCTGTTGTTAAGCAGCAGTGTGCTGTAGATAAACAGTACATCGTCGCTGTCGGTGAAATCCACATACTCCCCTAATGCGGCACTTGAAATATACCGGGTGTCTATCAGAGTGATTTGACTGTATCCCTCGGCAAGCAACGGCACAAGGCTGCTTCCGAACGAATCACGGAACACTGTAAGCTTGCGGTCGGTAGGCGCATTTTGATTGGTTATCACCAGCAAAGGAGATGAACCCGACAGAAAAAATTCGTAAGGGTCGCGGCTGTCAAGTTTTTCTGTATCGTAAATTCCGCAGGTGATATTATTTTCGGCGTTGTAAACAGTACAGTTTTCAAGCACGTCATTTGTGAGATATTTTATGCTGTCGCTCCTGAGCGGCAGTGCGGATTGACCGTAATATGCGCCGTAAAAATCCTCTTTGGCGGTAATTTCACGATAATCGCCGCTGATATATTCGCCGATTCCCATAGACTGCGCGATTTTGTCGGCGGCGTTCAATATTTTCTCCTGCCTCCAATGCGGGTCAGTCTTATAATAAGCATCAATTGAAAGGCTGTCCGTAATGTCGATATACTGCGCAAAATCCATTCCGCCGCGCACCGTATCAATCATTTTTTCATAATTCGGACGCGGATAGCCGTGCTTTCCCGCCAGAAAATAATGCTTGTCGGGCACTATTGACAGATAAATCTTTGCATCAGTGCTGCTCAGATATTTTTCATAAATACCGCTGAGTTTCGACACCGCCGAATTAACAGAGCTTTCATTGAGCGGATACTCGATTTTTGCGGCGTGACCGTCGGCGATGTAGATCCCGTTATTTTCCTTTTCCATGAACACTCCGAAAACAGCTACTGATTTCATACGTCTGAATGAATCACGCATTGGGAATTGATCGGTCGCATAACTCTCAAACTGCGACATAAAACTGCCGCTGATTACATTTTCCGCCGTAAACTCCGGCTTTTGCGTCAGCCTTCTGCGCTCGCTCTCTGAAATTTCATCGGAGGGCTTCATCATTGCCGCCGCCGACATAATTCCCCAGACCGCCGCTACAGCGAGCAATCCGAATATCGGTTTATTTTTTGATTTCATTTCTCTCACCCCACATTAAAATCTGAAATAAAGAAACGGGTTAAACGAACCGTCCACAAGATATGCCGTTGCCGCAAGCAAAAGAATTATCATCACGGCAGGTTCGGCAGCACTCATGATTACGCCCAGCCGCTCAGACTTGCGCGCCTTTTCTGCAAGCTTATGCACTATAGGCGTACAGCCAAAAATTGACACTGCGATAAGCACCCCAAAGCTCCTCAGATAATACCATGTTTCATCTGAAATTAACGGCACTCCGCCGCCGAACATTCCGCCTATATCGGAAATCGCCTGTGCCATTCCGTCGGCGTTGAATATAACAAAGCTGAGCGTCACGAAAAACATCACATAAACGCTTGAAAAAGCATGCGGAATTTTGCTTAAAACACCGCTGAGCAACTTCTTTTCAACCAGCAGAAGAACCGCGAACATCAATCCCCAGCATACAAAATTCCACTCCGCTCCGTGCCACAATCCCGTGAGCAGCCACACTACTAAAATATTTCTCACATGGCACAGCTTTGAAACCCTGTTGCCGCCCAAAGGAATGTAAACATAATCGCGGAACCAACTGCCCAATGATATGTGCCACCTGCGCCAGAATTCCGTGATGCTGTGAGAAATGTAGGGATAATTGAAATTTTCGGGGAAGCTGAATCCCAGAATTTTTCCCAATCCTATCGCCATATCGCTGTAGCCTGAAAAGTCAAAGTAAATGTGCAGTGTAAAAGCAACGGCATACAGCCAGTAGAACACCACCGATTTTTCATCGGATTCGCGGAATATACTGCATAGCAAGCCCAGCCTATTGGAAATCAGCACCTTTTTTGCCAGTCCCACAATAAATCTGCACGCGCCGCAATACAGCCCCTCCGCCGTGATGCTGCGGTCTTTCAATTGCGCCGCAACGTCGGTGTAACGCACTATCGGACCTGCTATGAGCTGAGGGAACATTGATACATACGCGCCGAAATTTATAATATTTCTCTGCGCCTGCGCTTCACCTCGGTAAATATCCGCCACATAGCTTATTATCTGAAATGTATAGAAGCTGATTCCTATAGGCAGGGCGATGCGCAGCAGAGGTATTTCCAATCCCGTCACCGAATTGATATTTTCAATGAAAAAATCGGTGTACTTGAAATATCCCAGCATTGCCAGACTGAGCGCAACGGAAATTATCAGGCAGATTTTGCTTCTTTTGCCGCCCCGAAATTTTTCAATAAGTAGTCCGAATACATATCCTAAAGCTATGGACATAACCATTAAAATAAGGTAAACCGGCTCTCCCCAGCCGTAAAATATAAGGCTGAATACCAGCAGGATTCCGTTCTGAACCGCCGGTGACCACGAGTTTGACACAGCCGGGGGCATAAAGCGGTTTAATATCAATTTTAATATCGCCGGCACAATCAAATAAATCGCCAGCATTATCGGCAGGAAATAATATAAAAATGTTATGCTCGAAAAAAGCAAGCTTTACACCTCATCACACGAAAAAATAGTCGCACAAACACATACAGCCCGTTTTGGTTTGTGCCAAAACAGGCTGTATTCCAAATTAAAATTTACTTCAGGTCAACCGTAAGAGTGCCGCCGCACAATTCTTTGAATGCGTCTGTAATTTTATCGACCGACAGAGTTTCACTGTTAAAATTGGAAGACATCATGATAAGCATCACCACATCTCCGCCTGCGGATACTCTAATCTGATCAGCCTCAACGCATATCCATTTTGCCTGATTAATGCCGTTCTTCATAGCCTCCGCAACTTCCTTTGCATCCGCGCTGTTTTTCACGCGCACAAGCACTAAAGAGTAGGCCTGCGAGCCTATCATAGGTTCAGACGCAACCGCTTCGCTCACTTTATCCGCACTGTCAAGACCTGTGTAAGCCTTGAGAGCGTCCGAGTCGCTGACATTAACCTCCATCGTCATCACGCCAAACTCCGGCTTGGAGCTTTCATAAATCTTTTCGACGATTTCAGTAAGCGTACCGTCGGGACCCTTAGCGGAAGTGTCGCCGCCGCAAGCCGTGACAAAGCACAGCATAAGCACAGACGCCATGATAACAGAAATTACTTTTTTCATTTTGAATACCACCTTTAATTTTTTTTATAAAGTTTATTTTTGAGAAATTATTTCAATTTTCCTGCTTTCCCAAATTTTCTTCAGACGGTCGATTTTATCGTTCTGCGCGCCGCAGCGAATATCA
>JAQXFQ010000026.1 GCA_029005175.1 Bacillota bacterium | reverse complement strand
GATAACGCACCAATGTTTTTGGAACCCCGGCATTTACGGCATACATCGACATATGGTCGCCGTTGTAGGTAGCCCACCCCAGCGCAAGCTCCGAAAGGTCACCTGTGCCGATAACCAGACCGTTGCATTGATTGGCGGTATTCATCAAAATGAGCGTGCGCATTCTCGCCTGTGAATTTTCATAGGTGATGTCAGTGGTCACGCCGTCGTGTCCGATGTCTGAAAAGTGCTGCTGCACCGCCGCATGAATATCCACCTCGCGGAAGGATGTGCCGATAGCCTCAGCCATCTTCTGAGCATTAGATTTTGTGCGGGATGTCGTGCCAAAGCAAGGCATTGTGAGTGCAACGATATTTTCCGGCGGGTAATTCAGACTTTTGAATGCATCCACTGTCACGAGATAAGCGAGAGTAGAGTCCAAACCTCCGGAAAGCCCGATTACAGCATGAGTTGCATGTGCGGCGGTCAAGCGTCGCTGAAGTCCCGCGCTCTGAATGTGGATAATTTCCCGGCAGCGCGCCTCCAGATTATCTTTAGATGACGGAACAAACGGCGTACGTGGGAATGTGCGGGTGAGCCGGGTTTGAGTTACATCAAGGCTGAATTCCGCTATTGTCGGATATTTGCCTGTATTGTCGGCAGTAAAGGTTGACATTCTGCGGCGGTCGGTGTTGATTTTCTGAATGTCAGCGTCTGCGGTGATGAATGTGCCTGTGCTCCAACGCTGTTCCGCAAGCAGGGATGCGCTTTCGCAAATCATGCAGTGCCCCGAGAATACCAGATCGGTGGTGGATTCGCCGCCGCCCGCGCTGCAATAAGCATAGGCGCAGACCAGGCTTCCCGAAAGTCCCTTTATTATCTCGCGGCGATACTCGGATTTACCGATAACCTCGTTGCTGCATGAAAGGTTGAATATAATGTTTGCCCCCGCCTGAGCCAGTCCGATAGACGGCGGACAAGGTACCCAAACATCCTCACAAAGCTCAATTCCAAGTGCCAATTCGGGTAATTCGGCGCATCGGAAAAGCCCTTGCCCGAGATAGACCGATTGCCCGAGATAATTAATGTATTGCCCCTCGGAGGGAGCGGGAGTAAAGCGTCTGCCTTCATAGAATTCAGAGTATGTGGGCATGTGAGTCTTAGGCACCAGACCGAGCAGCTTGCCGCGATTGATGACAGCAGCGCAGTTGTAAAGCGAGCATCCCACCGGCACGGGGACGCCCACCGCTATGAGCATATCCATGTCGGAAGTGGCGGCGATTATCTCGCACAGAGCCTCGGCAGAAGCGTCAAGCAGAGCCTGCTGCAGAAATAAATCCTCAAGGGTATAGCCTGTAACTCCAAGCTCTGTGAATACCGCCAGTTTCACGCCCTTAGAATACATTTCGCGGCTCATTTCAATAATTCGTTTTGCATTTTCAGCACAGTCTCCCAAAGCAATTTCAGGCACGCCTGCGGCGATTTTGATAAATCCGTCCTTCATTTATAAATCCATCCTTGCATATTTTTAATTATTGGTATTTTTTGATTGTTATGATTAATTATACAACCGAGCCTCAATTTCCGCAACAAATATTTACAGCGAACAGAAAAAATCACTTATTTTTTATACTTTATATCATATGGCCTAATAAGCAGAGGAATTCTTATTATTTGATTCAAGGCATGTTATTTTAACGGAAAACAGGCTGCCTCCGGAAAAATGCTGAAAATGTATCTGCTACAAATATTAATCGTAAATTTCCGAGAACAACTCCAGCTTTGATATTCTGAAAATAAAATTCATAAATCTCTGTGAAGCTATGGGCGCAATACGATATGCAACCGACATAAAATGCGCGTCAGCTCCTATTACTATTCTGCTGCGGCGGGAATTTGCCCTTTTCAGGATTTTTTTTGCGGCTTTTGAGGCAGGCATGCTCACCATATCAATAATACTGTTGTTATTGTGCGCCTGTTTTTTCATTATATCAGTGCGAATAAATCCCGGGCATACCAGCGGAATGTAAATCTTACCCCGATATTCCTCGCGCATGCATTCGGATAAGGCCTTAACTGCGGCTTTGCTCGCCGAATACACCGATGTTCCCGCCAGTGGGCAAAGTGCGTCCGAACTGGAGATATTTATTATAGCCGTACCTTTTTTCACTTTAAGCATGGGCAAAAAAGCCTGTGTGGAATTTATCACCGAATTCAGATTTGTATTAAAACCCTCCGCTACCTGCTCAGACGAATATTTGCCAAACCGTGTAAACTGCGGCAAAATCCCCGCATTATTGATAATAATATCGGCATCAAAACCGTCAGAAACTGTATTTTCCGCGAACTCTCGCCATTTCTCACTGTCTGACACATCAAAAAGACGATAGCTGAATTTATCGGATAACTCCCCCAATTCACTTGACAGTTCCTTCATTTTGCTTTCGTTTCGCGCTACACCTATAACCCGGCATTTGTATTTTGTGATAAGCAGCTTGACCATCTCCTTGCCAAGACCTCCTGATGCGCCGGTAACTATTACATTTTTGCCGTAAACTGAAAATTTTCTCTTTGACACATTACAAGTCTCCTTTTTATTATTTGACACAATATATACATAAATCGAAAAAGCATATCTTCAACATATTTGTTCAACATATCAATTTTTAATTGACTTTTCGTTAAATTAATTGTATAATTATGTTAATTAAAATTTAATACATTATGGGAGATATGTCAATATGTATAAGAAAATTTTCTCAATGCTGTTATCGTTCAGCATTATCCTGTCGTTACTTGTATCGTGCAACAATACAACCGATTCAGTGAAAAAGTTCGATGATAAATATCGTAATTTTTACGAAATATATGTTCGTTCGTTCAGCGATTCAAACGGAGATCACATCGGTGACCTCAACGGCGTTATCTCAAAGCTGGACTACCTTAAAGCCGCTGACGGTACGGACGATTCAAAATCACTCGGCATCGACGGGGTGTGGCTCATGCCTATATTTACCTCTCCATCACAACACAAATATGACGTCACCGACTACTACTCAATAGATCCAACATATGGCACTATGGAGGATTTTGAAAATCTGCTGGATAAATTTCACGACCGTGGCATACGAGTAATTATTGACTTGGTGCTTAATCACACGTCAAATGAGCACCCTTGGTTTCAGCAGGCTGTTGCAGCTCTCAATGAGGGCAAGGAAAGCAAGTATATAGAATATTACAACTTCACACAAGAACCTGAAATGGACGAAAATGACAATGTTGTGGGGTACAGTCCTGTAGAGGACAACTCTGAGGGCTACTACTATGAGAGCCGTTTTGTTTCCACTATGCCTGACCTCAACATTGCAAATCCCGATGTCATCAGAGAAATTAAAGACATCATAAAATTTTGGATAGAAAAAGGCGTTGATGGTTTTCGTCTGGACGCCTGCAAGTATTATTTTTACAATGACAATGTAAAAAACATCGAATTTCTGTCAACAATAACTCAATACTGCCGTTCTATAAACCCTGAGTTTTACTTGGTCGGAGAGGTTTGGGACAGCGACTACATCATCTCGGAATATTACAAAAGCGGAATTGACAGCTGTTTTAACTTTGACTGCTCATATGTCGGCGCATATCAGGGACTCTTTAACAATATTGAAACCGGCAACGGCGAAAAGCTCTCTGAACGTGCAGAGTATTGGAACACTATCATTCGCAACAACAATTTAAACGCGATTGACGCACCGTTTTTGTCCAATCACGACACAATACGCAGCGCCTCCTATTTCAATGATGATACCTCAAACCGCAAGCTCGCCGCAAGTCTTTATATGATGCTTCCGGGCAATACATTTATTTATTACGGTGAGGAAATCGGCATGACTCAGGGCTGGCAAAACGACAGCTACAAGCGTTTGCCGATCAGGTGGTCTACTAAAGAAACCGAAACCAATATAACTCCTCCAAAAGACAGCCAAAATATCAACGCACCGTTTTACAGCGTCGAAGAACAGCTTGAAGACACAAACTCGCTGCTATGGCACTACAAATCACTTATTAAGCTGAAAAATCAGAATCCTGAAATTCAGCGCGCCCAAGTCGTTTCAGCCTGCGATATTGACAACCTTAATGTCGCAGCTTACACATGCGCGTACGACAATTCATCTGTAATGATCCTGCATAATATTACCAATACACCAAAAGAAATAAATCTTAAGGCGGCAGGATATGAAACCTACACCATCCTAAGAGGCTTTGTAACCGCCTCGAAATACGCTGCTGAGGAAAAATACAACGCTTACATGAAAGATGAAGAATATGAAATTCCCGAATTTGTTTCAGGCGCAACTCCCTTGACCTATGTTAATGGAGTTATCACGATTCCACCCAAAACTACGGTAATACTCAAAAGCACAAAGTCTGTAGATTCTACATTTATCACCACTACAACAACTGCTTATGTAACTCCATCTGACACGGTCACTCAAACTGATACCATAGCTGAATAGTATAAGCAACCATATTCAAAAGAGAAGACTGTTTCCACGTCATCTTTAAAAAAGTCAACAATACAGCTGAATTTTTAAAGATGTTCATATGAACTATTGTTCCAAATGTAAAGAGCCGACAATTCAGATTTTTTCAATGTGAATTGTCGGCTCTTTTAAATATTCAGAGTCATTTTTTAAATCTCATTAGCTTGTCAATAGCAATAATCAAACTTATACTAGTACTTCATCCGGTTAGTTTCTAAACTATAACCGGATAACAGCCTGGCCAATTTAATTCGTGCATCCTTGGTCTTAAACTGCCAGTTGATTAAAGCTTTCCAAATCTGGCAGTGGCTTCCCCAGGGTTTGGCGGCTCATGATGCCGATTTCTATCTCTGCCATGTCCAGCCAGTTCCCATATTTCGGCGTGTAATACCATTCAAAGCGTTCTGCAAGCCTGCGTGCTTCTTCCGGGGGTTCCGAAAAGGCTATGGCGCATATCCGGGATTCCACATCGCCCGTCACTTTGCGGCGGCGGTTTTCCTGTGCCTTCCGCCCAATGGCTGCCTCCATCCCTTCCATGACAAACCGTTGTGCAATACCTGCAATGGTGGATCAGGATGCTCCATACGCGTCTTTGATGCGGTCATATGCCCATGCCTTGTTTTTCAGGCTGCCGGTCCAACTTTAGCAATATCTGCGCATGCTTTATGCGGTAACCCTTTCCGCCTTTTTGTATTAATGCTTTCAGTTCCTGTATTTCATCGTTTGTCAGCGTGACAATGTAGCGTGGCATATCTGCGTCCTCCAATACCATTTTTAATAGAGTATAGCAAATTTTTTCAGCACTGTAAAGTATTGTTACTAACTGGATGAAGTACTAGTAAATTATCAAAGTAAGTCCCACAAAAATATTGGCTTACATAAAAATTCATGATATAATTAAATAATCATTATTAGGTAATTGCGAAACTCGCTAAGCTCGTTCGCGATCTTGATTAAAAACAAGGGTGAATTCGTACAGAGTAGGAAATCAGGAATGAAATGTGGATAATCGAACATTTTAGGCGCACTTTAATAAGCCTATGGCTTTATAGAGTTGGTAAGCCCTAAGCTATGAAAGATTTTAAACTTCTGATATGTTGGCGCTGATTTATTTTATCAGCTACGACTAC
>JAQXFQ010000025.1 GCA_029005175.1 Bacillota bacterium | reverse complement strand
TGGGGGAGGTTATCGGATGTGTGCGCCTTACCGTCGTTGTTGTTGTTCCGGCATATGTTGTAGTTGTAGTGGAGTGCGTAGTGCTTGCGGAGGGGTCGAATGAATCAGACGCGGTGTTTATCGACGGCAGCATTATGTATTGGCTGTCAAGGTCAGTGTTTATCCTGCCGCACATGCTGTTGTCAATCAGCAAAATCGCAGCCTTGCCGCAATTGTATAATTCAACGGCATCTGCTATTTCATCTTTGTCCTGAGCAGTATTTTTTATATCTGAGGCCGATACTAAATAATCAAACGGTCCGGTTTTCATCGGCGGAAATGCAGACAGACGGTCAAGCTCTGACAGGGTGTCAAGCGTTTTTTTCCAAGCCGAATCAGGTTTTCCTTTTATAGCGGAGTTAAGTGAATCTGTACCGCCTATTCCTCGCACCAGATATTCAGCCAGCGCGCCGCCGTCATCCAGCGAATTGGCAAAAAGGCGCACGTCGGTATCTTTGAAATGATAGGCGGCCTTTATGATGTCGTCCCATGTTTCAGGGATATTCAGACCGCTTCTGCGGAAAAGTGCCGCATTTACGATAATTCCCTGCCAGTCGCCGCGTATCGGAATGCAGTATCTTTTGCCGTCACTTGCCGAAACGCTGTCTAGCACTGCCTCCGACACGCCGGAGGCGAAATCAGGGTGCTCCTTGCGTATCTCATCAATTGTTACAAAATAATCGCCCAGCTCGCTCATGTCGGATATAGCCGAATAATATATCACATCGGGGGAGCTTGAACCTTTGTATGTAGAAGTCAGCGACAGTTCCATTTTGTAGCTGTTTGATTTATCGGTGGTAGTGTCGTTGATTACTACGTTTTTGTGAGTCTTGGTGTATTCCGCCATGATTTCGGAATACACAGCCAGATCTTCCTCCGCGCCGAAAGTGCTGTAAGTTTTCATAACGAAGTGCTTTCTGCTGTTTTTACCGCATGAGGAGAAAGTAGTAAGAAATATCGAACAGACCAGCGTCAGCGCAAAAATCCTAATCAATTTGACAGGCAAACTAATCACTTCCCATTATTTGAGTATGCTTATAAATCCGATTATCGGCAGTGTGTTAAGCTTGTTTGCCGCCACATTGTAAATTCCGTAAAGCGACATGCATATGGAAGCGAGCACGATGAATATAAGCAGAACCGATGGAATTATGGATATAATCGGAATCCACCCCAGCAGCATGTTTACAATTGAATGGATGATAAGGCAGATAACCTCCGCAATAAATAGCACTAAGCCTTGATTTGAGTGAAATCGCAGGGCGGGGTTTTGGCGGATGTCGCTGAAAAGTCCTATAAAGACAAACGGTCCTATGTAAGAAAGGTAGCTGAAGGTTTTGACATCTCTGTTGTTCATTTTAGCATGCATTCCTTTTAATTAATGTGTGTGTGCATCCACTGTGGAATTTTCGCCTGATATAGATATAACCACCTTGTTGGGCAGGCAAACTATAGTCTGCCCGCTTTCAGATATTTTCCCGGTGTGAATGCAAAGCTTGTCGGGACAGTCAGCTTCAATCATTCTTACCTGACCGTCCGAAATCTCAATAGTATTTGTCTTGCCGATGTGATATATGCAGTCAGTATCAAGCGGCAGACGGGCAATTTCAGTTCCGTTTGCCGTAATTACGGCATATTGTGGCGCTGGGGCAAGTGACGATACAGTTATCCCCATAATTGCCGCCAGCAGCAGAAGAATTGCTGTGACAATTATATCTCCACGCCTGATACCGAGCGATTTTACTGATGTTGTGATATTATTCATTGCTGAGCGTCAAGAACAGCAAGTCGGCACATTGCCTTGTAGCAGATTTCGGCGTGGAGCATCAGCTCTTCAACCGAGAAGTTCTCATTTGCCATGTGAAGGTTGGAAGGCTTGCTGTCGGGGAATACCAGACCGAAAGCAACACCGCGCCCGCCAAGCGAACGGGCATATGTGCCGCCGCCCATGGAAATCGGCTTAACAGTCTGACCCGTAACCTCAGTGTAGCATTCTCCGAGGGACTTGATAAGCGGATGTGATTCGAGCACATAAAGCGGCGCGTTGTCCCCGGTAATTTCAACCGACACGCTGTAATCGCGGGCGGCTGTTTTAATTTTTTCGATAATTCCGCTGCTGTCGATTGTGGCGGGGTATCTTATGTCCACGCCGAGCGTGATAATATCATCAGAAAGGCTTACAGTGCCGACATTCATTGTGAGCATTCCGGAAACCTCGTCTGAGCAGTTGACTCCGATTTTTTCGCCGTTCAGACCGCCGCAGAGATTTTCAGCGAAGAATTTTTCCGCGCTGCTGTCGGAGAAGATTTCAGCCGCCGCTGCCGCCATTATAAATCCGTCAATAGCATTCTTGCCGTTTTCAGGACACATGGCGTGTGAAGCTGTACCGTGTACAGTAAATTCGCAAAGACCGCTGCGGCAGATATATTCGCATTTCAAGCCGCGTGAATTTATCTCGCCGCATATAGCTTCAGCAGCCTCGCTGCTGCATTTGACTGTTGCAGTGCAGGTGTCGGCAACGCAGTTGATAGCCGAGCCGCCGCGAAGAGCCGCGAGAGACTTGTCTGCCGCCGCAGAGAATTTTATGTGAAGAATACCCTTTTCACAGTTGCACATAGGATAGTCCGCGTCGGGTGTAAAAGCAAATGTGGGCAGGCTGTGCTCAGAAAAATAATGCTCCATGTCGCCCATGCCTATTTCCTCGCCGCCGCCGAATATGCATCTGACCGGGCGTTTAAGCTCCACACCGTTGTCCTGCATAGCCTTGAGGCAGTAAAGCGAAACGACAGCCGCACCCTTGTCATCGGCAACGCCGCGCCCGTAGAGATAACCGTCTTTTTCGGTGAGTACGAGGGGGTCGGTGTCCCAGCCGCTTCCGAGAGGAACAACGTCAACATGTGTGAGTACGGCGGCATAATCTTCGTCTGCCCCTTCGCCGAGTTGAGCGTGGCAGGCATAATTTCCGCAGTTGTATGTCTGAAATCCCATTTTATCGGCAAGCGAAATCATAAATTCAATAGCCTCGGCGGATTTGCGCCCGAATGGATATTCCTCAGTGCCGCCGTCAGTGCTTGCGACCGATTCAATGGCAACCAATTCGCTCAGGCTCTTTATAATATCGTCTTTATATTTTGACATTGTAAAATCAGACAAAAATACCATCTCCAAATAAATTAAATTGATTATCTAATATATTATAAAAAAAAACTGTACAAATATCAACCTAAAAAATAAAAATTTATGAAATGTACATAACGAATATCGGTCTGTATGATTATGCATATATTTTCGGTCAAAATTCGACATTTATTTTGCCGACAGCTTGTTTTTCAATCATAATTAAATAACGAAATTAATATAATGGTACAAAATAATTATACCGAAAATTAAAATAGATATGAAAGGAAGGCTTTTGATATGAACTGTCGTATAGTGGATATGAGAAATAAAGATGTGGTGAATATAAAGGACGGCACACGGCTTGGATTTGTGAGCGATGTCGAGGTTGATACGACGACTGCCACCCTTGTGGCAATAGTCATATACGGCCGCCCGAAGTGCTTCGGACTGCTGGGCAGGGAGGATGACTGCATAATAGACTGGTGCGATATTGAAGTAATAGGCGAGGATACTATTCTGGTAAACTGTACCCCTAAACGCCATTGTCACACTCGAAAGTGCGGAAAATTCGATGGATTTTTGGGCAGCTTTTTGAGATGAACGTGTTTTTTTGATATTAATGTGTCTAAATATGTCTGATTTTTATTAAATTTTATCATAATTCACAAAATATTGCCATTTTATTAAAGCGATTCATGCTTGACAAAAGGATTCAATTGGTTTATTATAATTAAATAAGGTGATTGTTGGAGCGAAGGCGTTGGACATACGATTTTGGTGGCCATGACTTTGCTCTTTTTTCAAACTTATCGACTGCCTTATTGCATTGCAAAATATTCCGAACGGGGAGGATGGTATAATGAATCAGGTTGAAGTTATTCACTTTGAAAAAAGTCAATCGGATTTGTTCAACGAGCTTTACAATAATGCTATGCTTTCGGGCATAATTGACGTAAATCTCTATGAAGAATTTGGTGTAATGAGGGGGTTGAGAGATTCCAACGGCAAGGGCGTTCTTGCCGGTCTGACCGAAATTTCAGATGTTATCGCCACTAAAAACGTGGATGGCAAGAAGCTGCCGGATAACGGCTCGCTCTATTACCAGGGCTACAATGTGTATGATCTGATAAACGGCATGAAGGGCAAGCGCTTTGCATTTGAAGAAACCACCTATCTTTTGCTGTTCGGCGAGCTGCCAAACGAAAAGCAGTTTGAGCAGTTTAAAGATATAATGTCAAATTTCTGCCGCCTTTCCACTGCATTTACACGCGATGTTATTATGAAGGCACCCAGCGAGAATATAATGAACGGTCTCCAGCGCAGTCTTTTGACTCTGTATTCATATGATGATAATCCCGAGGATATTTCTGCGGCCAATGTGCTTAGACAGTCTATGCAAATTATCGCAAAGATGTCAGTAATGGCAACATATCTTTATCACGCTTATCGCCACATCAAGCTGGATGAAAATCTGGTTATCAAAAATCCCAAGAAAGAATACTCCACAGCAGAAAATCTGCTTTACATGCTCCGCCCCAGCGGTGAATTCACCGAGCTTGAAGCCAAGGTGCTCGATGTTGCGCTGGTTCTGCATGCAGAACACGGCGGCGGTAATAACTCTACATTTACTGCCCATGTAGTTACGTCCTCCGGCACAGATACATATTCTGCCCTGTCTGCCGCAATCGCTTCCCTCAAGGGATTCCGTCACGGCGGTGCCAACCTCAAGGTCAAGCACATGATGGAGGATATCATGGCTCACCTAAATGATTGGGAAGATGAAAACGAGATACGTGAATATCTTGTCAAGATTTTGAACAAAGATGCATTTGACAAGACAGGACTTATCTACGGTATCGGTCATGCGGTTTATACCGAATCCGACCCGCGTGAGGTTATTCTGAAAGAATACGCACAGAAGCTCGCAAGTGCTAAGGGGCGCGAAAAGGAATTTGAGCTATATGATCGCATAGAGCGCATTGCCAAGGAAACGATCGCACAGCACAGACATCTTTTCAAGCCGATATGCGCCAATGTTGATTTCTACAGCGGCTTTGTATATGATATTCTGGGTATTCCCGAAAGCCTGTTTACTCCTATATTCGCCGTGTCCAGAATGTCAGGCTGGAGTGCTCACCGCCTGGAGGAAATCATAAACAAGGGCAAGATTATTCGCCCTGCATACAAATATGTGGGTGTTCATAAGGAATACCGCGCGATGGATTTCAGAAAAATATAAAGTCCGCGTTGCTGCGGCAAGATATTTAAGTAAAGGATGATAAAATTCATGGAAAAAATTAAGATGGTTACACCTTTGGTAGAGATGGACGGAGACGAAATGACCCGCGTTATCTGGAAGATGATCAAAGATATTCTTATTCTTCCTTATGTTGATTTAAAGTCTGAATATTACGATTTGGGTCTTGTACATAGAAATGAAACAGATGACAAGGTTACATTTGAGAGCGCTGAGGCTACCAAGAAATACGGCGTTGCCGTGAAGTGCGCTACAATCACTCCCAATGCGGCAAGAATGACAGAATACGATCTCAAGGAAATGTGGAAATCCCCTAACGGCACTATCCGCGCCATACTTGACGGCACAGTGTTCCGCTCGCCGATTCTGGTAAAGGGAATTACACCCTACATTCCCACGTGGAAAAAGCCTATCTGCATAGCCCGTCACGCATACGGCGACGTTTATAAGAATACAGAAATGGTGGTTGAGGCAGGCTCAAAGGCCGAGCTTTGCGTCACCAAGCCGGATGGCACAGAGGAAAGAAGCCTTATCCATGATTTTGCAACCGATGGAATTATTCAGGGTCTGCACAATCTCGACAAGAGCATAAGCTCATTTGCAAGAGCATGCTTTAATTACGCGCTCGACCAGAAACAGGACATTTGGTTTGCTACCAAGGATACTATCAGCAAGAAGTATGATCATCGCTTCAAGGATATTTTCCAGGAGATTTATGACAACGAATACAAGTCAAAGTTTGAGGCCGCCGGCATAGAGTATTTCTATACCCTCATTGATGACGCCGTTGCCAGAGTAATCCGAAGCGAAGGCGGATATATCTGGGCCTGCAAGAACTACGACGGAGATGTTATGAGCGACATGATTGCGACTGCGTTCGGCTCTCTCGCAATGATGACCAGCGTACTAGTTTCTCCTGACGGCGTTTATGAATATGAGGCAGCTCACGGCACTGTTCAGCGTCATTACTACAAACATCTCAAGGGCGAAGAAACATCAACCAACTCGGTTGCAACCCTCTTTGCATGGAGCGGTGCGCTCAGAAAGCGCGGCGAGTTGGACAACACTCCAGACCTTTGTGAGTTTGCGGACAATCTTGAAAAAGCAACCATTCAGACAATTGAAGAGGGCGTTATGACAGGAGATCTCTATCTGCTTTCCACTCTCGAAAACAAAAAGAAGGTCAACACGGAGGAATTCCTCAAAGAGGTTGATAAACGCCTCTCAGCTATGTATTGCTGATTGACGTGATATAATTTTTGTGTTATAATTAATCGGCAGGCTGCAAAATTTACCGCAGTCTGTCGATTTTTGTTTTGCAAAGGTGAGATGAGTGTGGGGTATTATAAGGAAGAGCTTCAGCATGGAGTTGGTCATTTCCAAGTCTTTATCAAATGGAACATATGCGCTGTAATTACAGGTATTGTCGTCGGAGGAGTGGGCACGGCATTTCATCATTTTGTGGCATTCGCAACAAATGCATTTGCCGCCTCGAACCTGCGCATGATCTGGCTGCTGCCTATTGCGGGTATACTGATAGTGGCATGCTATCGATTTTGCGGAATGGATAACGACCGCGGCACAAACATGATATTAATATCGGTGAGAAGCGAAGAAAAGCCATCTCTGTTCACTGCACCGCTTATATTCATCTCCACTGTACTTACACACCTTGCAGGCGGTTCGGCAGGTCGTGAAGGCGCGGCGATTCAGATGGGCGGCGGTATAGGCTATTGGATAGGCAGGCTGCTAAGGCTTGACGAAAAGGATCAGAAGCTTATTATAATGTGCGGCATGAGCGCGGCGTTCTCGGCATTGTTTGGAACACCTGTCACAGCAGCGATATTTTCCATGGAGGTAATCAGCGTTGGTGTAATGTATTATTCCGCGCTCGTACCAAGTGTATTGTCAGCGCTGGTAGGATATTGCATAGCGATACGATACGGAGTGGAAAAAACATTTTATCCGATTTCAGCTCTGCCCGAAATAACCATAGCATCAGTGGTAAAAGTAACTCTGCTTGCAATTCTCTGCGGAATGGTGAGCGTGCTGTTTTGCGTGGTCATGCATCATACTGCCCATTTTCTGAAAAAAGCATTTCTGGGTAAGTTTACACGAATCATAGTTTGCTCCTTTTTGCTCATCAATATGACATACATATTAGGCAGAGGCGATTTCAACGGCGCAGGTATGGGACTTTTGGAGAATGCCGTGGTAAACGGAAACGCGGTGTGGTATGCATTTATTCTTAAGCTGATATTTACCGCAATAACGCTGGGAGCGGGATTCCGCGGCGGTGAAATTGTACCGTCGTTTGTAGTCGGTGCGACCTTTGGCTGTGTAGTTTCGGGATTTCTCGGCATAAACAGTTCGTTTGCCTCGGCCATAGGTATGATTGCGGTATTTTGCGGCGTGACCAACTGCCCGATAACATCCATGGTTCTTTCAATAGAGATGTTCGGTGCCGAAGGCTTGATTTTCTTTGCAGTGGCTGTTGCCACAAGCTACATGCTGTCGGGATACTATGGACTTTATATGGGACAGAAAATTCTATATTCCAAAGACCGAGCCGAGTTTATAAATACAAGCGCACATTAAAAGGGGGAATTTTAAATGGCAGTCAAGGACGAAATTTTGAAGATATTTGAGCAGGATAAAGGCGTGTTTTATTCCGGCGAAGAGCTTGCTTCGGTGCTTGGAGTGAGCCGTAATGCAGTGTGGAAGGCTGTTCGCCAGCTTGAAGCCGATGGATATAAATTTGACGCAGTTTCGGGCAAAGGCTACCGTTTGACAGAGGACAGCGATGTGCTTTCGGAATTCGGAATAAGAAAATATCTCGGAAGCTATGCCGACAAATTCGATTTGAAAATATACAAAACCATTTCATCCACTAACACTGTACTCAAGGAAATGGCGGCGAAAGGAGCACCCGAGGGTACGATTTTGATTGCCTCTGAGCAAACAGCCGGGCGCGGCAGGATGAACAGGAAATTTTATTCTCCTACAGGCACAGGCTTGTATATGAGTTTTTTGCTTCGTCCGCAAATGAACGCCGAGGAATCTCTGTTTATCACAACAGCCGCCGCAGTTGCCACCGCACGTATCATAGAAGAGGTTTCCGGTCAAAAAGCCGGAATCAAATGGGTGAATGACATATTTGTAAACGGAAAAAAAGCTTGCGGAATTCTTACAGAAGCTTCATTTGACATGGAGAGCGGAAGACTTGAATATGCAATTCCGGGTATCGGCATAAATATAACCCCGCCGCAGGAAGGCTTCCCGGATGAAATCAAAGATGTGGCAACGGCAGTATTTGACGGTGTAGTTCCGCCGCAGGATGTAAAAAATCGTATTGCGGCGGGAATAATCAAATATTTCACCGAATATTATGAAAATCTCCCGCAGCATGCGTTTTTTGATGAATATGTGCGCAGGTCGGTGGTTGTGGGCAGAGACATAACGGTGATAGGCAGGGGAGAGACGCGACCGGCAAGAGCGTTGGCAATTGATGCTAATTGCAATCTTATAGTGAGGTATGAGGACGGCACAGAGGACACTCTTTCCTCAGGCGAAGTAAGCATAAAGCCGAAGTTTGAATAACAAAAAATCAGAAGCAATCACTATAAAATATTCGTAGTGATTGCTTCTGATTAATTTTTATTCATTGTCTTTATCCTCGTTTGTTTGGGATTCATCTGATGTCTGCGTCGTCGCTGCGGCTGCTATATCCATAAGGCTTGTGAGCCGTTCGATTATTGATTTTTGTTCATCAGTGGGATTTGCAATGCGGGAATATTGTTCGTATGCCGACTGTGTTACCGATAAGAATGATCTCGTGGCCGTTTGGGTGTATATAGTGTGTTCGGTGCCGTCAGCGTCCTTGTAAATCAAATATCCTCGTCCTGTGATGTTTGTACTGAATCCGGAGACAGGAATA
>JAQXFQ010000024.1 GCA_029005175.1 Bacillota bacterium | reverse complement strand
GGGTCAAGGGGCAGCGCCCATTGTGGGGGTTCGGGGGCAACGCCCCTGATCACCCAATATAAATTATCATTTATTTGTATATTTTTCCACTTATGCTCATTTATAACTTTAATATTATTTTCATATCATTACACCATGCATAATTTTCACCAACATAAGGCAAAATAAATTTGAATAAAGGGGGATTTTAATTTGAAAAGAATCAAACGCGGTACATTTCAGTTCGACACTCCGCCCACTGTGCTGGGATTTGCGGGCGTCGCAGGCAAAAAGGAGGGAGAAGGTCCTCTCGGACGCAGCTTCGACAGCATTCACGAGGATGCCATGATGGGACAGACCTCTTGGGAAAAGGCTGAAAGCACCCTCCAGCAGGAGGCAGTCAACCTTGCTCTCGATAAGGCAAAGCTGTCCTCCTCCGACATGGATGTGATATTCTCGGGCGATTTGCTCAACCAGTGCATCGCCTCAACCTTCGGACTGCGCAGTCTGGGCATTCCCCACATGGGCATGTACGGCGCATGCTCCACCATGATAGAATCGCTCATAAACGCCGCCGTGTTTCTGGAATCGGGCGCGGTGAATTTCTGCGCGGCGGTCACATCATCGCACTTCTGCTCCTCCGAAAGGCAGTTCCGCACGCCGCTGGAATACGGCGGTCAGCGCACGCCCTCGGCTCAATGGACAGTGACAGGCGCAGGCGCGGCGATAATCGGACGGGGCGGCTCCATCTCGATAAACTCCGCGTGTGTGGGCATTATCGACGACCTCGGCATCAAGGACCCAAACAACATGGGCGCAGCCATGGCTCCCGCCGCCGCCGACACCATCAAGAGGTTTCTCAACGACACCAACACCGTGCCGAACAATTACGACCTGATATTAACAGGCGACTTGGGACATGTGGGCAGCGACCTGCTTCACCAATTGCTCAAACGCGAGGGCATCGACCTCGGCAGCCGACACGCCGACTGCGGCATACTGATATTTGACCGTGAAAAGCAGGACGTGCACGCAGGCGGCTCGGGCTGCGGCTGTATGGGCAGCGTGCTATGCTCACACATAATGCAGCGTATTGAGCGCGGCGAGCTGAAAAGAGTTCTCGCCGTGGCTACGGGCGCGCTTATGTCCACCACAAGCTCATGGCAGGGCGAAAGCATTCCGGGAGTGGCTCATCTGGCGGAATTGCGATACAAGGCAAAAAAATAGCACAGGAAAAGAGGATACTTCACAATGACCAATTCAACAGTCGATAAGCCAAAGGTTGCGTTTTTTGACACTAATCCCTACGACCGCATATGGTTTGACAAATTAAATGACAAATACGAATTTATCTACTTCGACAGCAAATTAAACGAGCAGACCGCGCGGCTGGTTTCGGGCTGCCGCGCGGTCTGCGCCTTCGTCAATGATGACATCAACGCCCGCACCGTCGGGATAATGCATAAAGAGGGCGTGGAATTTCTCGCTATGCGCTGCGCAGGCTACAGCAATGTCGATTTCCGCGCGGCTCAGGGCAAAATCAAAATCGCCCGAGTGCCCGAATACTCGCCCTACGCCGTTGCCGAGCACGCCATGGCCCTGCTGCTGGTGCTCAACCGCAAGGTGCATAAGGCCTACATCCGCACCCGCGATTTCAATTTCAGCCTGACAGGCTTGATAGGCACCGACCTGCACGGCAAAACGGCGGGAATTATCGGAACGGGCAAAATCGGGCGCACATTTATCGACGTGTGCCGGGGCTTCGGGCTGAATATCATCGCCTACGACCCCTATCCCGCTCCCGACAGCGGAATAAAATATGTCGGTCTTGACGAGCTTTTCCGCACAAGCGATATAATTTCTCTCCACTGTCCGCTGACCGAATCCACCTATCACATTCTGAGCCGTGAGGCTTTTGATTCCATGAAAAAGGGCGTGTTCATACTCAACACCTCGCGCGGCGCACTTATTGACAGCTCGGCGCTTCTCGACGCGCTTAACGACGGCACGGTGCGCGGCGCGGGTCTGGACGTTTACGAGGAAGAATCCGACATTTTCTTTGAGGATCACTCGGACAAAATCGTTCGCGACGATGTGCTGTCACTGCTGGTCTCTCGCCCTAATGTAATCATCACCTCACATCAGGCATTCCTCACCGACGAGGCTTTGCAGAATATCGCGGCGGTCACACTGGGCAATCTGGACGAATTCTTTGAGGGGAAGCCGCTCACCCACGAGGTCACATACAACCCGAAATCCGGCGGCGTCAAGGAACACTCAACACATGTCAAAAAATAACAGAAACAGCCGACAGTCTTTCGTAATTGAAAGTCTGTCGGCTGTCACTGTAAAAATATAAAAAATATCAAACCAAATCAATAACTACCAGCTCGCGGTGATTGAAAAACCTCGGTATGCGGGTGGTTTCATGCGCCAAGCCGCGGCTTACTATCATCGTTGCGCCGTCAAAGTCATACCGCCCGCCGGCGTATTTCGGGAAAAAGCCCTGATCAGGCGCATAAAGTCCGTTGAGTATGCCGGGAATGCGCCACTGTCCGCCATGAGCGTGACCTGCCAGCACCAAATCGACCTCGTAATTCAAATATTTATCAATCAGCTCGGGACGATGTGAAAGCAGCACGGTAAACGCCTCCTTATCGGCGGCTGCCAAAGCCTGCTCAAGCTGCCCGAACATGGCTTCCTCACCGATTTCAGTCGGATCGTCCACTCCGCATATATTCACCGCGCGATTTCCCACACGAACCGTCCTGCATTCGCCCTCAAGTACGGTTATGCCCGCATCGCGCACTGTCTGCTTTATCTCATCGACATTGCCGCTCCAGTATTCGTGGTTGCCCGACACATAAAAGCACGGGTACTTCTGCGCTATGCTTCTGACGAAAATCTCCGCATTTTCAAGGGGTAAAGCGTCGTCAAAAATATCTCCGCCCATCAGCACCATGTCGGGCTTCTGCGCGTCCACTGCATTTATCAGGTCGAGCTGACCGTCGCCGTATTTGCAGGAATGCAGGTCGGTAATCAGCGCAATGCGGACGGAATCGCCCTCAGAGTGCGTTTCAACTGTGTATTTTACTGTTTTCATAGAGTCATTCATTCCCATCACAAACAATATCACCGCCGCCAGCAGAACTGACAGCAGTACAATAATCTTCTTTTTTTTGCCTTTCATGTCCATCACCTGCTACTCATTTCAGTGTAATCGCCAATCACATCATCTACACCGTCAAAATCAGCCAAAAATTCACGGCTGAGCGACGACGCCACCGCTATAATTCTGCCTGCGCCCGCCGACTTTGCCGACTCAATGCCTGAGGGCATATCCTCAAATACCGTACAGCCGCTCGGCGCAACGCCTATAGCCTTAGCCGCCTGAAGGTATATGTCCGGGTGCGGCTTGCTGCGAAAGCTGCCGTCATTATACACAAATGTAGTCTCGTCAAACCAGCGGTTTAAACAAAAATGCTCCATGTAAAAATCCGAATTTGTTTTACCCGAAGAGGTCGCCACCGCCATGGGAATACCGCGCGCCTTAAGCTCATTGAGAAATTCCTCCGCGCCGCGCGCCGGATGAAACGAAGCTTTATCCGCCAGACAAAGCTCGCGGTAGAGCGCCTCCTTGTCCTCACTGTGCCGCGAAATCTCCTCGGGAGAAATTTCGTTTCCCACAAAATACTTCAATATCTCGGCATTTGTGCGCCCATGAATGTATCGGCTGAATTCCTCCTCCGAAATCTCACGACCGCAAAGCCGCATCGCATATTCACGCCATGCCTGCTCGTGTTTCGGCGTGTCGAAAAACAACGTGCCGTTAAAATCGAAAATGACACCCTGCAGATTGTCATAAAAACTCAAAATGTCCACCATCCTATATAATGTGTAAATTAAAAAATATATGAAAAATCATAATTTAACTGATTGACGTCCACTCGCAAATCTTCGATTTTCTCGTTAGTTTTTTATTTGCTTCGCATGGGCTGCTTTTCCTATTGCTAGTTTTTCTTGCACTTTGGTTTTGTGTGGGCGTTGCCCCCACACCCCCACAATGGGCTTAACCGCTATTCAAGGAATAGCGGTGTCCCCTTGACCCCGCCAAGAGGACCAGTCCCCTTGGATTCCC
>JAQXFQ010000023.1 GCA_029005175.1 Bacillota bacterium | reverse complement strand
ACTAAAGTAGGACACCTACAATGGGAATCCAAGGGGGCAGGCCCTCTTGGCGGGGTCGAGGGGCAGCGCCCATCGTGGGGGCGTGGGGGCAAAGCCACCACAAAGCTAAAGTGTGAGCCAAAAGCCAAAACAGAAAAACGCGCCCATGCGAAGCCCCTAAAAAAATTAACAAGAAAATCTTTGATTTTCGAGTGGACGTCACGCAGATAAATTATGATTTATTTGCATATCTACTCAATTATAGAATATTATACAACTGTTTTTGCCGTATGTCAAAGCCTGCGTTTTTTTGCTTGACATTACAATTAGAGCGATATATCATATTAAGGTGAAAATCGGAGCGGTGATTATCACCACGGTAACTGACGCAAGGCGTGACAGCTACGGTATTTCAAGGTGTGTTCGGACATACTGAAATATATATACCAAAATGTAATAAACGAATAATTAATTACGATTTGGAATTTTACGGCGGTAGTAATGCTCAATAAGGAGGACATATTGACTTGTTAAATGTAAATATAATCTGTGTGGGCAAGCTCAAGGAACAGTATTGGCGTGACGCCTGCGCTGAATATTCCAAGAGATTGGGAGTGTTCTGTCGGTTTGAAATAATCGAGGTGGACGAAACCCGCTTGCCTAAGTCGTATTCCGACGCGGATATACGCAGGGTTATAGACACCGAGGGCGAGAGAATTTTGGAAAAATGCCGGTCGGGCAGTTTTGTTGCGGCTATGTGCATTGAGGGCAGGGAGCTTTCATCCGTCCGGCTTGCCGCAAAGCTGGAGGAGGTTGCCCTGAGCGGTAAAAGCCGCATTGATTTCATAATCGGCGGCTCTTACGGACTGAGCGACGCAGTGAAATTCCGCGCCGACCTGCGCCTCTCTATGTCACCGATGACATTCCCGCATCAATTGGCGCGGGTAATGCTGTGCGAACAGATTTACCGCGCATTTTCAATAAACGCCGATACAAAATATCATAAGTAAATTAAGCAAACCCCGACAGAAACGCTTGGATGCAAGTATTTCTGTCGGGGTTGTTATTTATACAGATATATAATGAATGAAATTACAGTCCCTTGGGGTTGTTTTTGATGAAGTTCCAGCCGTCGCGACACATATCCTCCATGTTGAGCTTGGCTTCCCAGCCCAAAAGCTCCCTTGCCTTGGTGCAGTCGGCAAAGCATTCGGCGATGTCGCCTGCGCGGCGGGGTTTGATTTCGTAGGGAATCTTTACTCCGCTGCCTGCCTCAAAGGCTGCGACTACCTGAAGAACGCTGCTACCCTTGCCCGTGCCGAGATTTACAGCCTCAGAGCCCTTGTGTTCGAGGGCGTACTTGAGCGCGCTGAGATGACCCTCGGCCAAATCCATTACATGAATGTAGTCGCGGACGCCTGTGCCGTCTACCGTGGGGTAGTCGTTGCCGAATACGCCCAGCTTCTCCAGGCGACCTACAGCTACGCTGGCTATGTAGGGGAAGAGGTTGTTGGGTATATCGTTGGGGCTTTCGCCGATAAGTCCGGAGGGATGCGCGCCGATAGGATTGAAATATCTGAGCAGCATGACGCTCCAGTCGGGGTCAGATACGCAGAGGTCGCGCAGAATCTGTTCTATGAAGAGCTTGGTAGAGCCGTAGGGATTTGTGGTGGAAAGCGGCATTGTCTCAACGAACGGCGGGACATTGTTCATGCCGTAAACCGTGGCGGAAGAGGAGAATACAATTGTCTTGCAGCCGTGGTTTCTCATGACGTCGAAAAGCGTGATGCTGCCTGTGATGTTGTTGTGGTAATATTCGAGCGGCTTCTGCACCGATTCACCAACAGCCTTCAGCCCTGCGAAATGGATAACGGCCTCGATTTCGTTTTCGTCAAATATTTGGTTCATAGCCTCACGGTCGAGAATATCCGCCTGATAAAACTTGAAGTCCTTGCCCGTGATTTTTCTTATGCGGCTGAGTGCCTCGGGTTTAGAGTTGGAGAAATTGTCAACTATCACAATGTCATAGCCTGCCTCAAGCATAACTACGCATGTGTGGGAGCCGATAAATCCCGCACCGCCTGTTACTAAAATTGACATAATGCTGAATCCTTTCTTTTTATGTTTATTTCAACAAATTATTTTGCTTCCGAATTACATTGTTTATTTGCCTTGCGTGAGGAAATAATCTTGATTATTAAGCATGCGACCGACAGCCAGAGCAGTATTCCCGCACTGTCTATCATCCAGTCGGTAAATTTGCCTGAGCGCCCCGGTATGAAAAGCTGATGTATTTCATCAGTTGCGGCATAAGCCGATGCGACGGCGAAAGAGGCAATCCAAATTCCTTTGAAGCTGCCAAATCCGCGATACAGCGCATTTAGCACCAGCAGCCCAAGCAGTCCGAACTCCGTCATGTGTGCGGCCTTGCGTATGCAAAACGACATGATTTCCCAGTCGCTTTCGCTGGGCGAATATCCGAAAAGATTGCACAGCGCAGTCAAAAAAATTCCGCTCATGCCGGAGGATTCGTTTCCGTCCTGCGCTGAAAAGAGGAATATCACCGCAGCCCACGCGACCGCTGCTGACGCGGATAATACGAAGCTTTTGCTTAGTTTAAGCCGCATGAACTTTCACTCCTTCTATATACCATAACATTATATCGTACTTCATGAAGTATTTCAAGGGGAGATGTTTAAATTTTGACAAAATAAATAAAACGAAAAATCCCGGTTTCCTGACAGTCTTTGGAAACTATCAGGAAACCGGGGCATATTCTCAGCTAAGAAGTTATGTCAAAAATTACTCAGCCTTGCCGATGCAGCCGAAGAGCTCCATCTTTTCCTTGACTGTAGCCTTGATTGCCTCTGCGCCGGGAGCGAGAAGCTTTCTGGGGTCAAAGCCCTTGCCCTGCTGATCCTTGCCTGCCTCGATATACTCTCTTGTAGCAGCCTGGAATGCGAGCTGGCACTCGGTGTTTACGTTGATCTTTGCAACGCCGAGGGAGATAGCCTTCTTGATCATGTCAGCGGGAATGCCTGTGCCGCCGTGGAGAACCAGCGGAACGTCACCGACAGTGTTCTTGACAGCTTCGAGAGTTTCAAAGCTGAGACCCGGCCAGTTTTCCGGATACTTGCCGTGGATGTTGCCGATACCTGCTGCGAGCATTGTAACGCCGAGGTCAGCGATCATCTTGCATTCGTTAGGATCTGCACACTCGCCTGCGCCGATAACGCCGTCTTCTTCGCCGCCGATAGAACCGACCTCTGCTTCAAGAGAAAGACCGAGAACTTCGCATGTGTTTACGAGAGCCTTTGTCTTTGCGATGTTTTCTTCGATCGGATAGTGTGAGCCGTCGAACATGATGGAGGAGAAGCCTGCGTTGATGCAAGCCTTTGCGCCCTCAAAAGAACCGTGGTCGAGGTGCAGTGCAACGGGAACTGTGATGTTCAGCTCCTCAATCATGCCCTTAACCATGCCGACAACAGTCTTGTAGCCGCACATGTACTTGCCTGCGCCCTCAGATACACCGAGGATAACGGGAGCTTTAAGCTCCTGAGCTGTGAGAAGTATGGACTTTGTCCACTCGAGATTGTTGATGTTGAACTGACCGACGGCATACTTGCCTTCCATAGCTTTGGTCAGCATTTCCTTTGCGTTTACCAGAGGCATTGTAGTCACTCTCCAAAAAAATTGATTTTTATTTACTCTGCGGACAAGCCCGCTTGAGTCTGATTCTATTATATATCATTTTTCCCGCGATTTCAAACTTTTTTGTTAATTTATTGACACTAACGGCATATTTTTTTATTTTTTACTGTTTCACCGGCAAAATTCGCACTAATAATTGTAATATAAATATATTTTATTACGATTTGTAATTTAGTGCCTGCCTGAAATCTATTTTTATTCGGCATTATTGTCACCTTGATTTTAAAAATAAGGTTGACAATATGAAGTTTTCGTGCTAGAATACATTTAAATTTTACAGGAGGATTTTTTGAAAATGAACAACACTACTACTTCAGAGAAAAAAAACGTCAAGAGAAATGCCGCAGCGGATATAGTCTGTATCGGCTTATCAGCCGCGATCATTGCGGTATGCTCACAAATTGCAATTCCGGCCACAGTTCCTTTTACTCTGCAAACTTTCGCGATATTCACGGTAGCAGGATTATTCGGAGCTAAACGCGGCACACTTTCGGTGCTTGTCTACATATTGCTAGGAGCAGTGGGTGCGCCTGTATTTGCAGGCTTTACAGGTGGTATAAGTACCCTGCTGGGCAACACAGGCGGTTATATCATAGGCTTTGTGTTTACGGCGCTGATTGTGGGAATAGTTTCAGATAAATTCAACCGCAAGGCTGTCCCAATGATAATCTCAATGCTCATCGGTCTTATTGTATGCTATGCTTTCGGCACAGCATGGTTTATGTTTGTTTATGCTCGAAATACAGGTGCTGTAGGTCTTGGAACTGTGCTCGGCTGGTGTGTAATTCCGTTTATAATCCCGGATCTTGTTAAAATAGCATGTGCCTTTATCATCTGCAACAGAACAGGTAAATATGTCAAATTTTAAAGAAACGCTGATTAAAATTCGCCCTCACCACGGAATGTGCATACAATTTTTTCGCGGTGAGGGCTACAGCCGCGAATTTGTAAGCGGGATGATGCGCATAATTACCGCATTAAATGCGGGAGCGGTCATTGAATTGACCGACCGAGCCGACAGCATATGCGCCCTGTGTCCCAATAATTGCGGCGGAGTATGTTCATCTGCCGAAAAGGTTGCCGGATTTGACGCAGAGGTATTGCGTCTTTGCGGATTAAACATTGGTGAACGTATAAGCTGGGCTGAGTTTGAAAAATCGGTAAGGCAAAATATAATTGACAACGGTAAAATAAAAAGTGTCTGCGAAGGCTGCCAATGGGCATACATTTGTCACGAAAACATAAAAAATGCTGAGTTGAAGTAACCTTTTGGGTTCGACTCAGCTTTTTTGTCATTTGGGCTTAAAATAAATCATAATTTATCTGTGTGACGTCCACTTGAAAATCAAAGATTTTCTCGTTAGTTTTCTATGGGCTTCGCATTGTTTCCTATTTCAAGTCTCTGATACACTTTGGTTTTGTAGGGGCTTTGCCCCTACGACCCCACGATGGGCGCTGCCCCTCGACCCCGCCAAGAGGACCAGTCCCCTTGGATTCCCGACGTTGCGTACTCTATGGTAAATTATCATTTACCGCTGTTTCCTCCGAACTCTGCTTTTGATGTTGACACGACTTACTTAAAAGTGATATACTTATTTGCAGCATTTTAATTTTTTACAGAACGAGGAACAGAGATATTATGCAGAGAAAATTTTTTGATATTGACGACCGACTGCTCGACCTTGCCGCCCAGACCGAAAGTGATATAAAATCAGCATTTGAGCGCATTGAGAGCAACGCTTTTCAGAATCAGCAGAAGGTATTGGCGTCATTTATTAACAACAATGTCGGTGAAAGCAGCTTCACTTCGTCCACAGGCTACGGCTACGGAGATGTCGGACGCGAAAAGCTGGACAAGGTATTCGCCGACGCTATGGAGTGCGAGGACGCTATCATCCGCCACAACTTCATGTGCGGCACTCACGCCCTCACCGTTGCGCTGTTCGGAGTGCTTCGCCCGAATGACACCATGCTGTGCGTGACGGGAATGCCGTATGACACCATTCAGTCGGTAATAGGCATAAGCAAACAGCCCGCCAGCGGCTCACTTGCCGAATTCGGCATTAAATTTGACAAGGTTGACCTACTGGAGGACGGCGGCGTTGACCTTGATGAAATGCGCCGCCGACTGAAATCCGACAGCTCAATCAAAATGGTGTACATTCAGCGTTCGCGCGGATATACCCTGCGCCCGTCGCTGACGGTGGAAAAAATCGAGGAAATATGCAAGGCGGCCAAAGAAGTCAAGCCCGAGGTCATAGTTATGGTGGACAACTGCTACGGCGAATTCGTTCAGCTTACCGAGCCTTGCTGTCACGGTGCAGACCTCATGGCAGGCTCGCTGATAAAAAACGCGGGCGGCGGAATTGCCTCAACAGGCGGATACATAGCCGGTCGCAGCGATTTGGTGGAGATGTGCTCCTACAGGCTTTCCACTCCCGGCACAGGGCGCGAGGTGGGCTGCACCCTTGGACATTCGCGCGAGATGTATATGGGTCTTTTCTCCGCACCGCACGTTGTAGGTGAGGCGCTAAAGACAGCCGCATTCTGCGCGGGACTTTTCTCCCGCCTGGGCTACGGTGTAACACCTCAGCCGAATGACGAGCGCGCCGACATCATTCAATCGGTCATGCTGCGCAATCCCGAATCACTCATCGCTTTCTGTCAGGGAGTGCAGAGCGGCTCGCCCGTCGATTCGATGGCATTGCCCGAGCCTTGGGATATGCCGGGCTACGACAACCAGATAATCATGGCTTCGGGGTCATTCACACTCGGCTCATCAATAGAGCTTTCGGCCGACGCACCTCTTCGCGAACCATATGCCGCATGGATGCAGGGCGGGTTGAATTATGCCGCCGGCAAGACAGGAATCCTGATAGCCGCGCAGAGAATGCTGGATAAAGGACTGCTTGAAATGTAAGTGAGCAGGCGATAAATGATAATTTACCATAGAGTACGC
>JAQXFQ010000022.1 GCA_029005175.1 Bacillota bacterium | reverse complement strand
AGGGGCGTTGCCCCCGAACCCCCACGAAGGGCGCTGCCCCTCGACCCCGCCAAGAGGGCCTGCCCCCTTGGATTCCCATTGTAGGTGTCCTACTTTAGTTCTCTGCTAAATTATAATTTTTCATCCTTATTATATTATACTACAACTCTGCGAATAAACTGCTCCACTATATCCAGCACTTTCGTTGTCCAGAATTCACGACCGCCGTGGTGCGCGCCCATGACCTGATAGAATGTGACGTCCTTTCCCGCCGCAGTCAATGCATTGCAAAGCTCGCAGCCCTGACCGAACGGCACAAGTTCATCATTTGTTCCGTGGAACATAAGTATCGGCGGAATTTTTCTTTCCTCCGAAACATACGTTGCAATAGTCGCAGGCTTCACCAGTTCGGGATGCTCAAGCACGTTCCTGCCGCCGATTTCCATGCCCTCGGGACTGTCGGGAGTTCTGTGATCCTGTGATGAAGGCTCATCGTTCATGGTGGCGAAATTTGTAGGTCCATACAAGTCAACCACGCCTCTTACCTCAGAGGTAAACTCGTCATCAGCTTCCTCCAGCTCCGCAATTCCGCATGTGAATCCCGCCATCATTGCAGTGTGTCCGCCTGAGGAATCCCCCATCACGACGATTTTTTCGGGGTCAATGCGATACTTTTCCGCGTTTCTTTTCATAAAGCGTATGCCCGCCTTTGCGTCCAATGTCTGCGACGGAAAAGGCGCGACTTCAGAACCCCTGTATTCCAGCAGCGCAACGACAAAACCTTTATTGGCAAGGTAACTAATCTGCGGTACACGCTCCTTTACGTTCTGCTTGTGAAACGCCGAACCGGGTATATACACCACCAAGGTTCTGCCTTCTTCATCGTTAATCGGACCGATGATTTGCAGGTGCAGCTTCAATCCGTCACGCTCGACATACACAACATCTTCATCATAGAAAAATTCATAATTGTCAGCTTCACAAACCAGCGGAATCATCCCGTCCGCTTTTGCTTCGCTCATAGGAAAATTCTCACGCGATACATTCAAAGGTTCCATTACAAATTCCTCCAATTTACATCAAGATAAATGCAGAATCAGCCGCCGCAGATTTTTCAAAATTCTGAGGCGGCATATCATTAAACTACTTGTCCTGCTTTGCGGTTTCGCCGCTGATGTCGGCGGCAATTTTTCCGATTACATCGCTGGCAACAAAATCTCTCGTCAGCTTGATTGCGTTGCAGATAGTAATCGCCTTGCTGCTGCCGTGTGCCTTGAATACGGGCTTTTTCACTCCCAAAAACGGCGCGCCGCCGTATTCGTTGTGGTCGAGCGACTTTTTGAGGTCGTTAATATCGCCCAGCATGAGCGCGGTTGCAAGAGTATTCTTGATGTTCTTCTTGAAAACATCCTTGAATTTCTTTGAAATCATTGAGGCCACGCCCTCGTATGTCTTGAGGATAATATTCCCCGTAAATCCGTCGGCTACCACTACATCTGCGCCGTCAAACGCAACATCGCGGGTTTCTATATTGCCTATAAAATTCAAATTCGGCTCTTTTTTGAGAAGCTGCAAGGTTTCCTTGCGAAGCTCGTCGCCCTTTGTCTCCTCAGTGCCGATATTTGCCAGACCTACGCGGGGATTTTCAACGCCCATGACGTTTTTCATGTACACCGAGCCCATGTGCGCAAACTGCACAAGCATATCGGGGCGGCACTCTGCATTCGCGCCGCAGTCGATGAGCATGAATTTGCCGCTTGCGTTTGGCATAACCGGAGCGAGAGCGGGACGCTGGATTCCCTTGATTCTCTTAACAATAAGGGTGGCTCCCGTAAGCATGGCGCCTGTACTGCCTGCGCCAACCATTGCGTCACCCTTGCCCTCGGAAAGCATGCGAAGTGCCACAGCCAGAGAGCTGTTCTTTTTGGACTTCATAAGCTCGGTCGGGTGGTCAGCCATCGAAATTACATCGGGGGCGTGAACTATCTCCATACGGTTGAGCGAAATGTTGTTTTCCTCAGCAACCTTTTTGATTGTCTCCTCATCTCCTGTGAGAATAATATCAACATCCTCGAATTTCTCCACAGCCATTGCGCAGCCTTTAATTATCTCAAGCGGTGCGTTATCTCCGCCGAATGCGTCAACAATTATTTTCATTTTCATTCATCCTTTCTTACTTTGTTACTTAAATAAAATCCACTCTATAATTTTGATATAGTGTAAATTATAATCCCAAGCTATCCATATATTCCAGTGAACGTCGGCTGAGCGCGGCATAACGCTCGCGCTTGTCGCGTATTTTCGGCTCGATAGGCGGCAGAATTCCGAAATTCGCTCCCATTGGCTGGAAATCCTTCGTCTCACGGTTGCAGACATGGTGCTGTAACGCGCCGAGCATGGTTATCTCGGGCAGAATCAGCCTGTCCTCTCCTTTGAAAGTGCGTATTGCATTAATACCGCACAGAAGTCCTGAGCCTGCCGACTCCATGTACCCCTCAACTCCGGTAATCTGCCCCGCGAAGAACATATTCGGGTGATCAATCATGGAATAATCGCCGTTGAGCAACTTGGGCGAATTCAGGAATGTATTGCGGTGCATAACGCCGTAGCGCATGAACTCGGCATTTTTCAGAGCCGGAATCATTCCAAACACCCGCTTCTGCTCGCCGAATTTGAGATTGGTCTGGAAGCCCACCAGATTGTAGAGTGTGCCTTCCCTGTTTTCCTTGCGAAGCTGAAGATTCGCCCACGGTCTGTGCCCCGTATTGGGGTCGCGCAAGCCAACCGGCTTCATCGGCCCGTATCGGATTGCGTCCTTTCCGCGCGAAGCGAGAATTTCAATCGGCATGCAGCCCTCGTACACCTTTACGCTTTCGCGCTCAAATTCGTGGAGCGGCGCACGCTCGGCATTGACCAGCTCCTGCTGAAACGCTTCATACTGCTCCTTATTCATGGGGCAGTTGATGTAATCGTCATCCCCGCCGCGGTCGTATCTAGAAGCCGCAAACGCGCAGCTCATGTCAATGCTCTCAGCAGTTACAATGGGAGCCGCCGCATCGTGGAAATTCAGAAATTCATTGCCGCACAGCTCGCCAATAGCCTTGGAAAGCGGCTCGCTTGTGAGCGGTCCTGACGCGATAATCACCACATCGTCCTCAGGAATTTCCGTGACCTCGCGCTCAATCACTTGTATATTCGGGTGACTGCGAATAGCTGCTGTAGCCTTGGCGGCAAAAATATTTCTGTCCACCGCAAGCGCGCCGCCTGCGGGCACGGCACATTCGTCCGCCACCCTAAGCAGCAGTGAGCCGAGGCGGCGCATTTCTTCCTTCATCAGGCCTGCCGCCGAATCAAGCCTTGCCGCTTTGAGAGAGTTAGAGCAAATCAGCTCTGCAAAGTCGGGATTTTTGTGCGCGGGGGTAAACTTTGCAGGCTTCATTTCGTAAAGCTTCACAGGTACGCCGCTCTCTGCGCACTGCCACGCCGCTTCACAGCCTGCAAGTCCCGCGCCTACTATTGTCACACTCATTGCGGCTGTCCCTCGTTCTCCTCAATATTCCGGCTGTAACCACATTCTTTATCGGCACAGTACAACTTATTGATTTTCTTAGTCTGCTTCTTGTAGAGAATCTTGCCGCACTGCGGACATCTCTCACGAGTAGGCTCATCCCACGATACAAAGTCGCAATCGGGATACTTGCTGCACCCGTAAAAGACCTTGCCGCGCTTGGATTTTTTAATAACCACCTTTGCGCCGCATTTCGGGCAATCAGCATCAATTTCGTGCACTATTTTCTTGATATTGCGGCACTCGGGGAAACCGGGACAGGCTATGAATTTGCCGTAGCGACCTGTCTTAATGACCATTTTTCTGCCGCATTTTTCACAGATAATATCGGTTTCCTCATCGGGAATCTTCATGTCGATTCCCTCCATAGCTTTCTTGACATCGCTGAGATTCTTTTCAAAATCGCCGTAGAATTCACCCAGTGTAGCGACCCATTCCTTTGAACCGTCGGCTATATTGTCGAGATTTTTTTCCATATTTGCCGTGAATTTCAGATTTACAAACTTTGAAAAACGCTCCTTGAGCAGTTTATTAACTATCTCACCCAGTTCCGTTGGCTTGAGTGCCTTGCCGTCGCGCACAACATATTCACGCCCTACAACGGTGGTAATAATTGTAGCGTAAGTAGACGGGCGGCCTATGCCGTTTTCCTCCAGAGCCTTGATGAGCGTGGCTTCGGTATATCTCGCAGGCGGCTGGGTAAAATGCTGCGCGCCCCCAAGCTCCTTGACCTTCAGCGGCATATTTTCTTCGAGCGGAGGAAGCGCGCCGCTGTTCTCATCATCCTCATCCTTGCTCTCCTCATAAAGCACAGTGTAGCCGTCAAACTTCACTGTATAACCCGACGCTTTGAATATATACTTGCCCGCAGAAATTTCCACACTCATTGTGTCGTGAATGCATTGAGCCATAAGACTGGCGGTGAATCTTGACCAAATAAGCTTATAAAGCTTATATTGATCGGAGGTCAGGCTGTCCTTGATTTTTTCGGGGTCAAGCGACGGCATTGTAGGACGAATGGCCTCATGACCGTCCTGCGCGCCCGCCTTGGTCTTGAAATTATAAGGCTTAGAGGGCAGATATTTATCTCCCCAGCGATTGCGGATGTACTCTGTTCCCTCTTTGCGAGCGTCATCCGAAATTCGCAGTGAGTCGGTTCTCATATAGGTGATGATACCTACCGCGCCCATGCCTTCAATGTCAACGCCCTCATAAAGCTCCTGCGCCACCTTCATGGTGCGGCGGCTCTGGAAATTAAGCTTGCGGCTTGCCTCCTGCTGGAGCGTAGATGTGATAAACGGCGGTGCGGGATTTTTCTTGCGAGTACCTTTTTTCAGCTTGGACACAATAAATTCCGACTCGTTCAGCTCGGCGAGAATTGCGTCAGCCTGCTCCTTATTGGAAATCTGCAGCTTGCCGTCCTCAGCAGTGCCGTAAAACTGTGCGGAGAACGCCTTTCGTCCGCCCTTGGGAATAAACTTTCCCTCAATAGTCCAGTACTCTTCCGGAACAAAGGCGCGTATCTCCTCCTCACGGTCGCAAATCACTCTCACCGCAACCGACTGCACACGTCCCGCCGAAAGTCCGCGGCGTATCTTTTGCGAAACAAACGGACTGAGCCTGTAGCCCACTATTCTGTCGAGCAAACGGCGGCACTGCTGAGCGTTGACCAGCTTCATATCAATACTGCGGGGATGCTGAATACCGTTCTGCACGGTCGTTTTGGTGATTTCATTGAATGTAACGCGATTGGCTTCATCCAAATCCAGCCCGAGTATATATGCCAGATGCCACGAAATGGCCTCTCCTTCGCGATCCGGGTCGGTTGCCAGATAAACAAAATCGCTTTTTTCGGCGGCTTTTTTGAGCTTCTCCACCAATTCTTCCTTGCCCTTGATTATCTCATATTTGGGCTTGAAATCGTGCTTAACATCCACGCCCAGCCGGCTTTTTGGCAAATCGCGCACATGCCCCATTGACGCAACAACGTCATAACCTGAACCGAGGTATTTTTTTATGGTTTTTGCCTTTGCAGGCGACTCAACTATAACGAGTTTAGACAAACATATCATGCCTTTCATCTATTGTATAATTAAACCGAGATTTATCGGCGTGTGTATCTTTTCCCGGGAAGTGTATCCACCGCTCCGTAAATTTCCAGTTCAGTAATGCTTTGCATCACCACAGAAGCGGGCATGGACAATTCATCAATCAATTCCTGCAGCATTTTAGGAGTTGCGCCGAGCGCCTTAAACACCTTCACCGCATTTTCGGACATGCCCACCGGATATTCCTCAGCGGCAGAATTCACGCGCTCATAGTCAGGTTGAACTGTGTTTGTCGTTTTGGGAATCGGCTTCGGCTCGGTTAAATTTGCTTGAGCAGGTAAAGCCGCCTTTCTCTCTGCACTCTGCGCGGGCTTCTGTGCGGGTCTTGACGGTGAGGCTGTGTGCTTTTCATCTCTCTCCCACTTGGGACGCACGGTTTTATCATATACACGGGAATTTCGGTCACGCAAATTTTCCAGTCGTAGTCTGTGCGGATAGCGGGCGACATATTCTTCCAACACATCATATGCGCTCCCGATAGGCTTTGCACCGTCAAATATCAGCTTATTTGTGCCCTTTGCCTGCGAATTGCTGATTTCACCCGGAACTGAAAATATGTCCTTGCCCTGTTCCAGCGCGAGATTAGCGGTAATCAGCGAGCCGCTCCTTATTCCCGCTTCGACTACAATCACACCCAGTGAAAGGGCGGAAATAATTCGGTTGCGTGTGGGAAAATGATAATTCAACGGCGGTGAGCCGGGCGGATATTCCGAAATCAGCGCGCCGCTGGTGGAAATAACCTTGCGCAGCCCTTCGTTTTCGAGATTATAACGGGTATTTATACCGCATCCCAACACGCAAATTGTCTTACCTCCGCCGATAAGCGCACCTTGATGAGAAGCAGTATCAATTCCGCGTGCGCCGCCGCTGATTACGATTGCACCGCATGCCGCAAGATCCTTAGAAAGCGCAGTAGCTGTATTATAACCGTAACGGCTGGCGCGGCGTGTGCCAACCATACTTATACAAACCTCATCGTCAATATTCGGCAGCTCTCCGCTGACATATAGCGCGGCGGGATAATCAGGAATATTGCGCAAACGATTTGGATATTTCGGTGAATCAGGAGTTATCACGGAATACTGCAAACGGCGGCATGCCTCCATAATCTCAACAGCGGCGTCCAGTGGAGTATCCTCCATTTTATCAATCTCAGACTGACTCAGCAGACCGCTGAGCTTTCGCTCCACATCATCCGACTCGTAGACCGTGCGGCACGAACCGAAATAATCCAGCAGCATGGGAACTTTTCGACTGCCCTCACCCATCACAAGCTGAAGCCACACACCATATACAGCCTCGTCCATATACACACCTCGCTTTACTCAATTGCAAAATTCACATCAAAAGTATGTAATCACAGTTAATATATAGTATATAGTGTTGTGACACTAAATTTATTAAATTTTTATTAACAAAATTAAATGTATTTTTCCACAAATTTTATTTTTTGTAGCTTCTCATCATTTCCCACATCAAAATCGCCGCTGCGGTTGCCGCATTAAGGGATTCCGCACGACCGTTCATCGGAATTGTGACGCGCTCCGGACATGCCGAAATAAGCTCATCTGTCAGCCCGTTGCCCTCATTGCCTATACACATTATCGCGCCGCGAAAAAATTTGATTGCAGTCACATCCGAGGCATTTTTGCTGGGAACCGTCGCCATAGGACGCATATTTTTTTCAGCAGCCTTGAGCATATCCCCAGCAGCATCCGATGTTTGAAATATCGGTATGCGAAACATTGCGCCCATTCCCGCGCGCAGTGCTTTAGGCGCAAAGCATGACGCGCAGCCGTTGGTGAGAATAATGCCGTCTATGCCCAGAGCCTCAGCCGTACGGAATATAGAGCCTACATTAGACGGATCCTGCAGGTTTTCCAGCAGCACATACTGTCCCGTAGGCTTAAGCTTTTCGAGGTCATTTTCCACTCGCGGCATTTCGGCAATTAAAAATATTCCCTGCGTCGAGCTTGTATCACCTATCTTAGCTGCAATTTCCTCAGTTATCTCATAAACAGCTTTTGAATGCTCCGAGAGTTTTTTCACATGCTCTGGATATTTTTTTATTGCGGATTGAGTGCAAAAAACTTCCCTGCCCTCCACTCCGCTCTCGACAGCATCGCAGCAAAGCCGCGCTCCTTCACAGATAATAAGCCCCGACTTTCGGCGTTCCCTCGCGTCAGTCATCAACCTGAATGCGCGGCGAACAGCGGGATTATCTCGTGATGTGATTTTGGTCAATCCCTCTCACTCCAATCAAAAATAAATTTATAAATCATAAAATAACACAAAAAACTGCGCCCGAATAAAATTCTGCGACGCAGTTTGATATTTAAAACAACTTATTTGAGAGCTGCCTTTGCTGTCTCAACAAGTGATGTGAATGCAGTTGCATCGCTTACTGCGATTTCTGCGAGCATCTTTCTGTTGAGTGTTACGCCGGCCTTCTTAAGACCGTTCATAAACTGAGAATAGTTGATACCGTTGAACTTGCATGCAGCAGAAATTCTGGTGATCCAGAGGCGGCGGAAATCGCGCTTCTTTGCTCTGCGACCGATGTATGCATAGTTGCCGGATTTCATAACAGCTTCTTTAGCCATCTTGAAGTGCTTGCTCTTTGCACCCCAGTAACCCTTAGCGAGCTTCAATGTCTTTTTTCTTCTCTTGCGAGTTGCAAGAGCACCCTTTACACGTGCCATTATATGTTACCTCCAAATAGATAAGTTTAAATCAAACCTGTCTGTTGCCAAATCAGATATTACTGATAAGGAAGCAGTCTCTTTACCTGAGCTACGTTTGTCTTGTCGGTAACGGCAATCTTTCTCAGGTTTCTCTTGCGCTTTGTGGACTTCTTTGAGCTGTTGAGCTTGTGTCTCTTGTTTGTCTTGCCGTGCAGTACCTTGCCGTTCTTTGTTATTTTAAAACGCTTTTTTGCACCGCTGTGTGTCTTAATCTTAGGCATTTGGAATATCCTCCTTAATGTAATTTTACTTGTTGGGCTTAGCCGCCAGGAACATCATCATATTGCGTCCTTCAAGCTTTGCGGGCTTTTCAACGACAGCTACGTCAGCCATAGCCTCGGCAAATTTCTTCATGATTTCCAGACCGTGCTCAGGATGACCCAGCTCACGCCCCTTAAATCTGATAGTTGCCTTAACCTTGTCTCCGCCCTGAACAAATTTGATTGCCTGCTTGACCTTGGTTTCAAAGTCATGTGTGTCAATACTGAGTGAAAGTCTGACCTCTTTGATGTCAACAGTACGTTGATTCTTTTTGGCTTCCTTTTCTCTCTTTTGCTGTTCAAAACGATACTTGCCGTAGTCCATGATTTTGCAGACCGGAGGAGTTGCCTGCGGAGCGATCTTAACCAAATCAAGGTTGGCTTCCGCCGCTTTGTCAAGCGCCTCAGACGAACTCATTATACCGAGCTGACTGCCATCAGCTCCAATTACACGAATCTCCTTGTCACGAATTTCTTCGTTGACCTGCACCTGTTGTTCTCTGCTTATTGCCAAGCACCCCCAAATAAAAATATGATTTTTCAACGCAAAAAGCACGGAGTGAATTAATTTCCCTCCGTGCAACATTTCAAATTAACGCAAATATACTGCGAAAGAATGAATATTGACCATCCGCCTATCAATCAGAACGGAGGTGAGGGCGATTTAATTCTGCCTACTGCTTTATTGTCTAAATCAATATACCACACACATTCACCTTTGTCAAGGTGTTTTTTTAATATTTTTAAATATTTTCTGTCGGTTTACATATTTATGCTGCTCTTCAATTAAAATCAGACAAAGCCTCTGTGTACATACCGAATAACAGGCAATGTACACAGAGGCTTAATATTACTCTGCGAACAAAATTAAATCTTTTTTCTTTCTTCAAGCAGAGAGCAGTATATATTTTAATTCTTTACTTACATCCACAGCCGCAGCTGCCGCCTGCCTGACTGCGCATCATCTGCGCCTCGCTGCAGTTAAGCTCGCCCGCCTTGGGTGGGAAAAATTCATCGGCGGGGAAGCTGATTCTCTTGAAGAGGTCGCATGGGCTTTCACTGCCTGAATCCACACAGATTTTTTCGGGCATACAGAAATCGTAAACAGGCACCAGCATCTGCACCTGTCTTTCAAGCTGAATTATCATGAACACACCCAGAGTCACCTTTACCAGCTTCTCACCCATTCTGTGGTCAAAGCTGCCGGCAAACAGCTTTGCGACGCACGACGGCACACAGCAGCAGGGGAAGCGCGCTTCACACGCCGGCACAAGCTTTGCGCCCAGTCCGATAGGCTCGGCAATCTGCACTGTCGCCTTTGGCAAGTTGCCCGACGGCATATTTTGAAGATCGTCATCGCCGTAGACCACATCAGAGCTGAATATCTTTACGCTGCCCTCACTGCCGTAGAGAATAGCCTTCTTGTTGTAGACAGAAAGTCCGCAAACCTCGCAGGCGGGGCTTATCGGCGAAACCGTAACATCCAGCTTGATGCAGAAATACACCGTGATGTCCACCGAATAATATCCGCGATTAAAGGGCACAGGCTCGGTGTCAATCACCACATTAACCACATCCGCCGACTTAAGGCGCACTCCGAGGGCGTTGTCTATTATGTCCTGATCCCGTTCCACAAAGAATACCTGAATATCCTCCAGACATTCTCTGTCCCGGCAGGCGTCGTAGACTCTGCCGGCGTTTATGCACACTGCTTCCTTAAAGCAGTCCTTGCGCCCGCTTTCTTTCTTGAAATCGGAGCACTGAGAGTATTTATCACCCATAAAATATGTCCTCCCATATAATGTATTGCTCAGTGTTCCATGAAGCTCATTGAAAACACCTTGCATTACATAATATGTGGAGGACAGAAAAATGTTCTCTTTACTTAAAAGAATTTATGCCGCAATATCGCGCTTGTTATAAACAACATATGCCGAGCCTGTTGCGATAATCGTTACGGCAATTCCTATGGCTGCCAAAGTGAGGTTAATTTCGCCTTCGTTTACGAAAATATCGGTTGCGTTTGCGTAATAAAACGGAGTAATATACTTCAGCGACTCCATTTCTTCCGTGATTCTGCCCATCAGATCAAGCACATAAAGAATCAGCGCAAAGCCAAGACCTATGCCTATCTGGCTGCGTTTAAGGCATGCCGACAGCGCAAAGCATACGGCGGCAATCTCCAGATGACAGAGGTACTGCGCCAGCATGTACATTGTCAGGGTGGTCATGTCGATTTCTTCGCCGAGTATGGCAATCGAACCCGCAAATACTCCGAAGTTCATCAGGTCAAATGCGGTAATAATGCTTACCAGTGCAGCGAGCTTGCTTGTGACAATACTGCATCTGCCCATCGGCAAAGTGTGGAGAAATTCGGCGGTATGACCGCTCTCTTCCTTGGAGAGCAGAGTTATACCCGAAATTGCCGCGAACATTCCGCCGCCCAGCGCATAAATAGTGCCGATTTCTGTGCCGAAAAATCCCTCAAGTGTGGCGATAGAAAGCTTGTCCATGCCGAATGCCGCCGAGAATCCGCCCATTGAGGCATATACCTCCGACATCTCGGACATTGATTCCTCCACTATGGGAAAAAGGAAAATGCATCCTCCGCAAAGCGCCGCGACGCTCACAAACCACACAATAAAACTCACGCGGTTCATTTTTAATTCATGTAAAAACAGTGTCATAATAAACATACCCCTTTTCAATTACTCTTTATCATAATAGTGCATAAAGATTTCCTCGAGTGAAGGCTCTTCAATTGTCAAGTCCTTAATGCTTCTGCCCTGCAGCGCACTCAGCAGCTCGTTGATATTGCCGCTGTACACGAATTCCAGACTGTCCTCCGTGCGCTCGACATTCGCCATTGGCTCCAGCGACAGCTCGTTTATTCCGGAGATCTTGACGTGCTTTGCGTTGGTGTGTGACAGATTCTCGATGGAATCCACCCGAACCAGTCTGCCCTCTCTGATTATAGCCGCCCTGCCGCAGTACTTTCTGACCTCCGACAAAACATGCGATGACAGGAAGCATGTCGCGCCCTGCTGATTGTATTCTTTGATAAGCGCGAAAAATTCAGCCTGCATGAGCGGGTCAAGTCCCGAGGTCGGCTCGTCAAATATGAAAAGCTCCGGCTTGTGCTGCATCGCGCAGACTATGCTGACCTTCTTGCGGTTGCCCAAAGACAGCTCATCAATTCGCTTCTTTGTATCTACCTTTAAACGCTCACAAAGCTTTGCGGCTTCCTGTGAGCAGTCCATTTTCCTCACGTCTGCGGCGAATTTAATCACCTCTGAAACCTTCATCGACGGATAAAACATAGCCTCCGACGGCATGTAGCCTATTTTGCGCAGGACTTCCTTGTGGCTCTTTACCGTGTCCATTCCGAGTATGCTCGCGCTGCCGCTGTCGGCCTTAATCAGACCAAGCAAGCAGCGGATAGTGGTGGATTTTCCCGCGCCGTTAGGACCGAGAAAGCCGAATATTTCGCCCCTTTCCACCTCAAATGAAACTTCATTGATACCCCTGTTTTTGCCGTAGGTTTTGGTTAGACTGCGAATTTCAATAGCCTTTTCCACACCCATAAATCAATTGCTCCTTTCGTTTTGCTTGTATTTCTCAAGCATGTTGTTAAGATACTTTGTATCTATATCCCGCTTGATTTTATAAACGAGAAAGATACATATATAGCAAAGTATCACAAATCCCGCAAATATCGCGGTAACTGCAATACCTCTGCCAAACCAGTTTAATACATAGCTGAGCACGGTATATATTGCTGTGCAGATAACAATTCCAAAGGCTTCATTTTTGCCGAACTTATCTGATTCATCAAAATTGTTGAGTAAATACACTTGTAAGTTGCATATAAGGTAATTTGTAAGCACAACTTCTGCTAAAATCAGAATATCCAATGTGTAAATGCCCTTAAACAGCTGAACTATAGAGTAAAAAAATGTCATACAGTAAAAATATATACCTGCTTTGAATTCTATCCCTATCTCATTAGACATCCATCGCGCCAATATTTCTTTAAACTTAACCACAAAAATCACTCTCCTCCTCTTAACTCACAGCGCAAGGCTTTGGCATACTTGCGCGAGATAATAACATGCTCGCCGTTTTCCATTTTTGCGTCAATTCTACCTGCTGCCTCACTGCGAAGCTCGGATACTCGGTAGATATTTATAATCATCGACTTGGAGCAGCGAAAAAATCCCCTGTGCGCGTAGGCGGCTTCAATATTATTCAGCGGCAGAGGAATTTTGTAAACATCATTCGACGTATATGCAAATGTTTCTCTGTCAACGCTCTCGATATACAAAATATCCCGCACTGCAACCATGCATTTGATGCTGTCACGGCTGCACGGAATTTTCTCATCTCCGCCGCTCGCCACGCGGACGATGTCCTCAACTTCCTCAGTCATTTCGAGATAATTGATAATAACCTCGTCCTCGCCCTTCTCGATTTGATTCAACGTAACCTTCACAAATCAACCGCCCTCATCTTTTTTCTTGATGAATATATCATACACTATTCAATTAATTACTGCAATAGCTTAAAACGCAAGATGTATTTTTTACTGCGCAGGATGCAAAAAAACTGACACCGTTTCTTAACGATGTCAGTTTTTATTTTAAATTGTTAAATTTATATGCAAAAATTACTTATTCTTGCTCCACGCCTTCATTCTCTGAGTCTTGTCCAAAATAACCTTTCTCATTCTGATTGACTTTGGCGTTACCTCAACCAATTCGTCATCGGCAATAAATTCAAGACATTGTTCAAGGCTGAGAACTGTGTGCGGCACCAGTCTGAGTGCTTCGTCCGAACCGGATGCACGGGTATTGGTGACGTGCTTTTTCTTGCAGACATTTACCACTATATCCTCGGATTTCGGAGATGCGCCCACAATCATGCCCTCGTAAACAGGTACGTTCGGACCAATGAACATTCTGCCCCTATCCTGTGAGTTCCACAAGCCGTATGCGGTGGATTCGCCTGTTTCATGTGCGATAAGACTTCCCTGCTGACGAACAACAATATCGCCCTTGTAAGGCTCATAGCCGTCAAAGATGTGGTTCATAATGCCGTTGCCGTTGGTATCGGTGAGAAAGTCGGAGCGATAGCCCATAAGACCTCTGGCGGGGATTCTGAATTCAAGATGAGTGATGCCGCTCTCACGGGTATCCATGTTGAGCATTTCAGCCTTGCGTGTGCCCAGCTTTTCCATTACAGCACCGACATACTCCTGCGGAACTTCAATCATAAGCAGTTCCATAGGCTCACACTTCTTGCCGTTGATTTCCTTATAGATAACCTGCGGACGTGATACTTGAAATTCATAATTCTGGCGGCGCATGGTTTCAATCAATATGGAAAGGTGAAGCTCACCTCTGCCCGAAACCTTGAAACAATCTGTTGAATCAGTTTCTTCAACACGCATTGCGACGTTGGTTTCAACTTCCTTAAAAAGACGGTCACGAATGTTTCGACTCGTAACATACTTACCCTCTTTTCCAGAAAATGGTGAGCTATTGACCATAAACATCATAGATACGGTAGGCTCGTCTATTTTCACAAAAGGAAGAGGCTCTATACAGTCGGGGCTGCACGCCGTTTCTCCGATATTTAAATCGGCTATACCTGAAACACAGATAAGGTCTCCGAGCGAAGCGCTGTCTGCCTCTACCCTCTTTAATCCCTCGAATTGATAAAGCTTAGTTACCTTTACATTCTTTGTAGTGCCGTCATGTCGGCAAAGGGTAACCTGCTGACCGGTTTTTACACTTCCGCGTTCAACTCTGCCGATACCTATTCTTCCGACATAATCATCGTAATCTATATTTGAAAATAAAATCTGCAAAGGTCCGGCTATATCGCCCTGCGGTGCAGGCACCTGATTAATTATAGCTTCAAAAAGCGGTTTCATGTCCGTGCCGGGAATATTGGGGTCAAGAGAAGCATAACCATCGCGTCCGGAGGCATACACTACGGGAAATTCAAGCTGGTCATCGTCAGCTCCGAGCTCTATAAACAAATCGATCACTTCGTCAATTACTTCTTCAGGTCTTGCGCCGGGACGGTCAATTTTATTAACAACAACTACGGGCTTTTTGCCGAGTCCCAAGGCTTTTTTAAGTACAAAGCGGGTTTGCGGCATACAGCCCTCAA
>JAQXFQ010000021.1 GCA_029005175.1 Bacillota bacterium | reverse complement strand
GCAACAATGGGAATCCAAGGGGGCAGGCCCTCTTGGCGGGGTCGAGGGGCAGCGCCCATCGTGGGGGTTCGGGGGCAACGCCCCTGATCACCTAATATAAATTATCATTTACGGTTCAATCGTACATAATTATTTATTTTCATAAATTTCCTGTATAAATTCAATAGACCTGTATTGACAATTTTGATTAAATATTGTAATATATTACTATATAATAATATTAGTATTCGTTATCAATAAGGAGGCGCAAAATAGTGAGACATTCTAACCAGCGCGACATTATTCTGAATGAATTGTGCAGCAGGCACGACCACCCTACCGCTAATGATATTTATGAATCCGTGCGAGTAATATTGCCCAACATCAGCCTCGGCACAGTCTACCGAAATCTCAATCAGCTTGCGGACAACGGTATTATTCTGCGTCTGCCGCAGCCTGATTCTTCCAATCGCTTCGATGGCAAATCTGTCAGGCATTATCACCTGTGCTGCAGGCAGTGCGGCAGTATAACTGACATCGACAGCACAATTCTGGATGATTTCTTCGGCGTAATTATGTCAAAATATTCATTTGAGGCAGATTGCAGCGGTATGACTATAAGCGGCATATGCAGCAAGTGCAGGAATAATTAAAGCCTGCCGCACTGCCTTAAATTCATTATTCCCCGGCTGAAAAAATTCTGCTGTGTGTATTCCCTACATCCGCCCATGAAGTGATATGTGACCGTCATTTTTCCGTTAAGCGTTGAAACTCCAATTATGTTTCGCGCATAAGACACGGCCGGCGGTACAAACGTGATATTTTTTATTTTACATGAGGCATATTGTGTGGGTATGTCGATTTGAGTGAGATTGGTTATACCTATTTCCCGCTTGCTTTTGCCGACATATCCCATAACGCCCGCAGCCTTTTTTGCCATTTTGCTATTGTATAAACCGTGAGTATATAGCAACACGGCGTCCACCAGCGACGGAGAGAGCAGCAGCATAAATTGAAGAACGAAATATCTCAGCACCGGTGACTGCAATTTATGTTGTATTGCATCGTGCAAGGCTTTTGCGTTTTGATTAAAGGATTTTTTATCCGAATACGTGTATTCCACGCTTATTCCTGACGTAAGGTTTGACATGGATTTGTCCGAAACCGATCTCACGGAAACAGGAATCCCAAGTGAGCCTTTATTTCTGTTTTCCTTTAAAAATGCCGCCGCAATATAGCTGTTGACCGACACTCCCACAGCTTTCGCGCAGTTTTTTATCCTCTCCAGTTCATCTTCCGAAAAGGTTTCGCACATGATTTGTGAATCGTGCTTCGACCAGTATTTACTGTGGACGCTGTAATAATCGTCCCAGGTGAAAGCCTTGCGATGCCGATTCCATTTTCTATTTAAGCCTTTCGTATACAGCTTTACAGCTAACGGCAGTTCGGATTTCCTCGGCAGGCTTTCACGAGTTATTAAATTCATAGGCTTATATTCCAACTTCTCGCCCGACAGTGCCCTCATGATGTCCTCAATAAAGCAGAGTATGGACTTTCCGTCTCCTGCCAGATGATGCGACATGATAAGCAGTGAGGATTCTTCACCGTTGCGAATAACAAACACCCGTACCATTTCGCCGCGATCAATGGCGAATGGTACTTTTTCATTTTTTCTTACAATTTCACGCCAATTTCCGCTTGAAACACTCACCTTGCAGCCGCACTTCGGCAGCTTTTCATAAAACGCACTGCCATCGCTCTCCAGCACAACCTTAGACATAGCCGCTTCATTGGCTTCAAACGCCGCCTCCACGGCTGATACAAGTTCATCCGCATCGGGATTTCCATCAAGCTCCACAAGAAAATTGATATAATCGTTAGGCTCAAACAAATTGGCGCGCTCGGTCAAAATATGTTTTTTCATAGTCCCACCTGCTCTTAATACTTTAAAACTATAAATGAGCGAATATGTAAAATTGCACAATAAATGATAATTTATCTGCGTAACGTCCACTTGAAAATCAAAGATTTTCTCGTTAGTTTTTTAGTGGCTTCGCATTATTTCCTATTGCAAGTTTTTCTTGCACTTTAGCTTTGTGGTGGCTTTGCCCCCACGCCCCCACGATGGGCGCTGCCCCTCGACCCCGCCAAGAGGACCAGTCCCCTTGGATTCCCGATGTTGCGTACTCTATGATAAATTATCATTTATTATTATTTAAAAATATCCTTTAATTTTACGCAGCCACGTTTTCATGACTGTTTTTTGCGGAAAAATCTTGGCAAGCACATGCTCCCACTTGACATATACTGTGCAGACCGACATATCTTTGCCGCGCTTTGCGTCCTTCAAAGCCTTTTTACATGCCCTCTGCGGCGAAATCAATCCGTCAAACTTAACAGGCTTTCCGTTGACCTCCTTCATCAGCAAATCTGTGTCCACCCAGCTTGGACACACCGCCGTTGCGGTAATGCCCGTACCCTTAAGTTCAACATTAAGCGCGCGTGAATAATTTTTCAAAAAAACCTTAGTCGCCGAATACAGATTCAAATAGGGCAGTGGCTGAAACGATGATGCGGAAGATATATTCAAAATCCTGCCGCCCTTTTTCATGTATGGGATGCATATTGTACACATCACTGCCGGTGTTTTGCAGTTAATATTTACCGTGCTGTCGATTTCCTCGGCAGTAAAATCCTTGTACGAACCCATTTTCGCGAGTCCCGCGTTGTTGATCAAATACACAACATCGGCGTTTTGCTCATGCAGCATATTTTCAATATCAATCAGCTCAGATGTCTGCGACATATCCTTTGCTATAGGAACTATCTTCTCGCCAAATTCACTCCTAAGCTCCTCCAGCTTTCCGCTGTTTCTCGCTATCGCCCAAATCTCGTCCACATTTTCATTCAGCATAAGCCGTGTAAATTCCCTTCCCATGCCGCCTGTTGCTCCCGTTATAATTGCAATTTTCTTTTCCATGATAATATCCCCCTGTTATATTTTACTGTCTTAACAAAGTGCGCTCCAAATCCTCACAGCTTATCATTTCATACTTGGTGGTAAACAATTTCTTGAGTGAATACAAATAAACCACGCCCCAATAATAATCCGCCAGCTTCATAGGATTGCCCGGCACAACACTGCCTTCTCTCTGCCCCTGCTCGATTATCTTAGCCATGTGCTTATAAAGCTCGCTCTGATAGGTTGTATCATTGGATGAATAATCCCCGTCTTCCTCCAGCAGCATCTGAGTATTCAAGGCGATCATTCCCGCAAAGCTTTCATCATTCTCAAGCTGCTTCATAACCTCCTCTGTCAGCTTGTGTATTTTTTTCTTTGCGGGCATAGGCAAAGTTGCAAGCAGCTTTATTTGCTTAATGTCGCTGTCACGGTTTATCATCTTGTATATTTCCTGAAACAGTTCTTCCTTGGATTTAAAGTAAACATAAATAGTACCCTGACCTATGCCTATATGTTTGGCCAAATCGCTTATTTTGGTTCCCGAAAAACCGTTTCTCGCAAAATAAAGCATGGATTCGTGCAATATTTTGCGGCGCATTTCTTCTCTGATTTCCTGACATCTTTCGGGTGATTTAGGCATCACAAATTCCTCCTTGCTTTTGAATGAATATTCGTTCATTGATAAAATACCATATCTTACGCCATTTGTCAAGCATAATAATCAAAAAATTATTTTCAGCACATGTACATAAAATAATTTACAGCAGTGCATAATATTACCGATTAATACTTTATGCAAAGGACGGTAATAATTACGGACAGATTAAAAGGCACGCGAACCGAGGCCAATCTGCAGGCGGCATTTGCGGGCGAATCACAGGCGCGCAACAAATACACTTATTATGCAGAAAAGGCTAAGCAGGACGGCTACGAACAGATTGCACGCATTTTTGAAGAAACTGCCGACAATGAAAAGGCTCACGCGAAAATCTGGTTTAAGCTGCTGCACGACAATTCTATTCCCGAAACCTCGCAAAATCTTGAAGACGCTGCAAACGGCGAACACTTCGAGTGGACTGACATGTATGCCGAATTCGCCAAAGTGGCAAAGGAAGAGGGATTAAACGACATTGCCGCGCTGTTTGAGGGTGTTGCGGCAATCGAAAAGCAGCACGAGGAGCGATTCCGCAAGCTGCTCGCCAACATCAAGGACGGGCTGGTCTTCTCCAAAGAGGGCGACGCTGTATGGGTATGCTCCAACTGCGGTCACGTCCACATAGGCAAATCTGCCCCAATGATCTGTCCGATATGCAAAAAGCCGCAGGCATATTTTAACCTTGAGGCAAAAAACTACTGAAAATAAGACATCCGCAGGATTGACCGGATCCTGCGGATGTCTTATTTTTGTTTAGGAAGGTATTCTATTTGCCACATCGTCAATCACAATTGCCGATACAGCCTAAAACAACAAGTCGGGGCAATGAACGCCTTTCGTTGTTCGCGTAATCAAAATAATAAACGGTGCCCGAATGGCAATTAAGCCAATTACAAGCACCGTCGCAATGTCTTTAAATGTCTTTAACTGTTGGCATTATGATAGCATATAAATTCAAGTTTGTCAACAGCCAATTGCATATTTCTTAAAAATTTTTTCAAAACTAATGTCGGGAGCGGCAAATTATGCAAGCCGCATCAAAAAGATATTCATCAGGCTATCAATTTATCAATCTCTGTCGAGAAGCTCCTGATAGAATCCCGCATAGTCAGTCTTTTCGTCTCTGATAAATTCTATCGCAGACGAGGGATGTCTGTTCAGGCGTCCTGTCAGAAGATATGGCACATCATAGCCCCAGACCACGCCGCTTGCCTTGAGCGGGAGCATGTATTTCTCGATAAATGACAGTATGGGAGTGATGTTGAACTTCGGATTCTTGAAGAAGCCCAGCAGCAGTTCCATAGCGCAGTTGCCCGCGCCTCTGCCCATGCAGCTTACTGTGGCGTCAAGATAGCTGACGCCCAGCGACATTGCCTCGATAGTGTTGGCAAAGGCAAGCTGCTGGTTGTTGTGAGCGTGAATGCCGATGTACTTACCCGCCTTTTCTGCACATTCGAGATATTTGGTTGCCAGACGGGCAATCTGCTCCGGATAGAGTGAGCCGTAGCTGTCAACAAGGTAAATTCCGTCAACATTGCTCTGGCAGAGAAGTTCCAGCGCACCGTCAATGTCAACATCGCTCGCATTGGAAACAGCCATAATATTAACGGTTGTCTCATAGCCAAGCTCATGGCAGTATTCGACAATCTCGATAGCCGCAGGAATTGTGTTGATATATGTAGCAACGCGCACCATGTCGATAACGCTTTCGGAACGCGGACGAATGTCTTGCCTGAAATCAGTTCTGCCCACATCAGCCATAACTGAAATCTTGAGATCAGTGTTGTTTTCACCCACTATAGCTCTGATGTCCTCATCGTCGCAGAATTTCCATTTGCCGAACTTATCGGGTGAAAAAATATCCTTAGACGCCTTGTAGCCGAATTCCATGTAATCCACGCCCGCCTTGACGTTTGCAAGGTAGAGCGCGCGCACAAATTCATCGTCAAAATAAAAATTATTCACAAGTCCGCCGTCGCGGATAGTGGCGTCAAGCACTTTTACATCGGGTCTGTAAGAAACAATGTTTCCTTTTCTGTTCATTACGTTCAATCCTCTCGGTAATAATAAAGCCGTCATAAAGCCGTTGCCAAACAATATTTATGTTCGACAAGCCTTAATAAATAGCAATTGAAATAATTATACCATGCAAATTAGCCAATTTCAATATCAAATAATAAATGAGCATAAGTGGCAAAATACACAAATAAATCATAATTTATCTGTGTGACGTCCACTCGCAAATCTTCGATTTTCTCGTTAGTTTTTATGGGCTTCGCAGTGTTTCCTATTTTAAGGCTTTACTACACTTTAGTTTTGTAGGGGCTTTGCCCCTACGACCCCACGAAGGGCGCTGCCCCTCGACCCCGCCAAGAGGGCCTGCCCCCTTGGATTCCCATTGTTGCGTACTCTCTGGTAAATTATCATTTAAACGCATTATTTCTCGTATCTCACCG
>JAQXFQ010000020.1 GCA_029005175.1 Bacillota bacterium | reverse complement strand
TGGGGTCGTAGGGGCCAAGCCCCTACAAAACCAAAGTGCAAGAACAACCAGCAATAGGAAAAATTCGAAGCCCCTAAAAATCTAACGAGAAAATCGAAGATTTGCGAGTGGACGTTACGCAGCTAAATTATCATTTATCGTTCACAAATAACAGCAAAATCAAATTACTTTATTCGGCGATCGCCGCGATATTGCCAGCAGCACGCCTATTTCTGCAAGCAGCATGAGCAGAGATGTACCGCCCGAACTGAAAAAGGGAAGGCTGATGCCTGTATTAGGCACTATCTTGGTAACAACGCATATATTCAGCAAAGCCTGAAAACCTATCTGTGATGTTATGCCTATACCCAGAAATCTTGAGAACCTATCGGGGTTTGACAGGCTTATTGAGAATCCTCTCCACACAAAAAGTACAAAGAGAAGCACGATAAGCGATGCGCCCACCAGTCCGATTTCCTCGCAGATTACCGCAAAAATAAAGTCATTCTGAGGCTCGGAAATATACAGATATTTCTGACGTGAGTTACCCAGACCCACTCCGAAAAGTCCGCCGGAGCTGATGGCATACAAAGACTGAATATTTTGCCAGCCGTCGCCCAGCTTATCTATAAACGGATCTTTCCAGACTTCTATTCTCGTCTTGCCGTACGGAACAATATCCGTGTAAATTATCAGGTAAAAAGCTATTGCGCCCAATATCGCCAGCGCGCCGAAATACGACTTCTTAACTCCGCCGACATACATCATTGCGGCAATTATCAGCACTATCAGAACCGTACAAGAAAGATGCGGTTCTTTCAAAAGCAGTCCAAGCATAATAACAAATGCCCCCAAAACAGGAGCTACCGCTTTTTTGAAATTATACCACATCTCATATCGCCACAATGAGAATTTGCTGCGGTTTACACGCAGCTTGACGCTCTCATTCGGATAGCTGAGTACATGTATTTCCTTATAATGCCTGGAAAAATAATATGCACACCACAGAATAACCGCAAATTTGGCAATTTCCGACGGCTGAAACGTAATAAAGCCCAATGGAATCCAGCGTTTTACGCCGTTTACCCTCGGCATAAACAAAACTATAAACAGCAAAAGATAGGATACGCCGAGCAGAGCCCACGGCACTTTATTTCTATATTTTTCCGGAGGTATCACACTTATCCCAATCATAAAAGCAATGCCGCCGCAGGCAAAAAGCACCTGACGTACAATGTAATAACTGCTGTTTCCCATCTCGTAATACGCATACGCATAGCTGGCGGAATACATCATAACAAGACCTATCATCAAAAGCAGCATAACTATGATAATCAGAGGTTTGTCACAGCTGAGCCTCTTATTTTTAATTACGCTCACAGTGTAACGCCATGCTTTTATCAGGCTTTCAATAATCAGTTGGAGCAGCGGCTGAGTTCTTTTGGCTTTTTTGCTTTTTGCTCTGTGTAAAGCAGACTCGTCTGTATCGGCGGAAGCTTTAGCAGTCTTTCTGCGTCCGGCAGATGAAGCTGAAGAATTCATTTTACCGGCGAAAGCCGCGTTTACAGAGTTTTTTTTCTTTTTGCGCACAGGGCGTCTGTAATATCCGTCAGACTCCGTGTTCTGCTCTTTGCGCGGTCTTTGACTTGTGGGATGTCTGCGGCGCGGAATATCGTCCGTACTTATTCTGTCCACTAGGAGCACTCCTTTCTGCGATTCAACGCTGATAGTGTTTATATTAGGGCGTAGTGTCAACACGTCCTAAATTATAACACTTATCCAATACAAATCAACACATTAATATTTTTGAATATAAAAACAAATTTATATTTCAATATGCATCACAGGATTTATATTGAATAAATGTTATCTCGGAGCATTACTCCGAAAGGCAAAAGGCACATTTCAGTGTGCGGTATGTTTTTTTAACGTCCGCACACCGATGTGCAAAAATCTTCATTGTCAGATTGCCCGTGTGAGTGCCACTGCGCATATACCCGCCGCCAGTGTGACAAGGCTGAACACCCATACGATTTTTATTTCATTCCAGCCGCTCATCTCAAAATGATGATGTATAGGGCTCATTTTGAATATTCTCTTACCGTGAGTAAGCTTGAAATAGGTAACCTGAAGCATTACCGATCCCGCTTCGCAGAGGTAAATGATACCCACCAGCGGAATGAGTATAGGCATGTTTACACCATAAGCCATGGCGCAGAAAAGTCCGCCCAAAAAGAGCGAGCCGGTGTCGCCCATAAACACCTTGGCGGGAAAGAAATTCCAAACCAGGAAGCCCATGCATCCGCCCGCAACGGCTGAGGAGAATATACTCATGCCGAACATATTGCGCATACCCGCGATGATTATGAATACTATCGCCACAAAGAATGTGACCGAGGAGCAAAGTCCGTCGATGCCGTCAGTCAGGTTGACGGCGTTGACAAATCCAACCATCATAAAGAGTGAGACAGGATAGAACAGGAAGCCTATATCTACATCGCCGAAAAAAGGAATCGTGGTCATAGTAGCGTCGCCCGAAAGAGCGAGCGTGGCGAGGTAGGCGCAGGTTATAAGTATCATCAGAATCATCTTCTGCGAGGGCGTCAGACCGTCGTTCTGCTTCTTTACCACCTTGATATAATCATCCAGAAATCCCACCGCGCCAAAGAGCAGCGACATTATGATGCCCGCGATAACCCTTATCCAGTAGGCGTTTGTTTCATAATACGAGGTAATATGACCGCTCTTTACCATGTAGTAATAAAGCGGCAGACACACCAGCATAGCTGTCATTATGCCGGCTATAAACATTATACCGCCCATAGTGGGGGTACCCTGCTTTTTTTCGTGCCATGTGGGACCTATCGCCTTGATAGTCTGACCATACTTGAGCTTGTGAAGCCACGGAATTACCACCTTGCCCAGCAAAGCTGTAACTCCGAATGCCAGCGCAGACGCCAGCAGACTTATTAATGTTTCTGTCATTATACTTACCTTCCTTGTGGAGTGTTCACGTCTTTGTCATTCTGTGTATTCGATGATTAAGGATACGCTGAATAAAGGCGAAGCCGTCGATTCACACGCCGCGAAAATCCGCCACTGAGCGGCGTGTGAATCGACTTATTCAGCGTTTGCTTAATACTAATCTTCAATTAAAAAAGTACAAAAAAATCGAGCAAAAAACTTGCGTATATGGTTTTTTGCGAAGATTTTTTGTCGTACTTTTATTGAAAATTAGTATAA
>JAQXFQ010000019.1 GCA_029005175.1 Bacillota bacterium | reverse complement strand
TCGGGCGGGAAGGGCTGTATCAGCCGACGCCGATCGAATACAAGCGCGGTGAGCCGAAGGGCAATCAGTCGGATGAAATTCAGCTCGCCGCGCAGGCGATGTGTTTGGAAGAAATGCTGTGCTGTGAGATAAACTTTGGATATTTGTATTACGACAAGATAAAGAAGCGTATCAAGGTGGAAATGACCGATGAAATCCGTCAGCAGGTGAAAGCTATGGCGGCAGAAATGCACGACTATGCCCGCCGAGGGTATACACCTAAGGTAAAGCGAACCAAAAGCTGCAACGCATGTTCAATAAAAGAAATCTGCCTTCCCGCACTTATGAAGAAGAATAATGTCAGGCAATACATTGATGAAGCTTTGTTTGGAGAGGTGCAAAATGAAGAAACTTCTTAACACGATTTACATAACAAATCCGAAGATGTATTTGTCGCTGGACGGAGAGAATGTTGTTATTTTACTGGACAATGATGTCTTTACCAGAGTGCCTATTCATAATCTCGAAAGCATAGTGACCTTTGGTTATTCCGGCATAAGTCCCGCGCTTATGGGCAAATGTGCCGAGTATGGGATTGCAGTTAATTTTATGACCATGCACGGGCGATTTTTGGCATCTGTCGAGGGCGAAGCCAGCGGAAATGTACATCTTCGGCGCGAGCAATACCGCATTGCCGACAGCGAAGAACGCAGTCTTAATATATCAAAAAATATAATTGCGGCGAAAATCTATAATTCAAAATGGATATTGCAGAGAACTCTGCGCGACCATGAAATGAGTATTGACGCGGAAAATGTGCGAAAGGTGTCGGAGGATTTGACTAACCTGTCGCAGTATGCCCGAAAATGCGGCGATACTGACATTCTGCGCGGCATTGAGGGCAGGGCGGCAGCGAGTTATTTTTCAGTGTTTGATCAGATGATTCTGAGGCAGCAGGACGATTTTGCGTTCAACGGGCGCAATCGCCGGCCACCGCTGGACAACGTCAATGCAATGCTGTCGTTTGCCTATGCGCTGCTCGGCAATATGTGTGCGTCGGCACTGTCGTCGGTAGGACTTGACCCGTATGTGGGATTCTTCCATACCGACCGCCCGGGCAGACGGTCACTTGCACTTGACCTGATGGAAGAATTCCGCGGAGTTATGGCGGACAGATTCGTTGTAAAAATGATAAACAAGCAGATGATAAGCTCGAAGGATTTTGTTGTCAAGGAAAACGGAGCGGTCATTGCAACGGATGACGGGCGCAGAAAAATTCTTAATGAATGGCAGGCTCGCAAAAAAGAAGAAATAAATCATCCGTTTCTTAAAGAGAAAATGCCATGGGGACTTGCGCCATATTCTCAGGCATTGCTGCTGGCAAGATATATTCGCGGTGATCTGGATGAATATCCACCGTTCATGTGGAAATAGAGGTAGAGAAGTATGCTTGTGCTGATAACGTATGATGTAAATACCGAGACTAAGGAAGGCAAAACCAGATTGCGCAAGGTAGCGAGGGTGTGCATAAACTACGGACAGCGGGTGCAGAATTCAGTGTTCGAGTGTGTGTTGGATAATACCCAGGCGCTTATGGTTAAGGCAAAGCTGGAGGCGATAATTGATAAAAATAAGGACAGCTTGCGTTTTTATTACCTCGGAAATAATTATAAAAACAAAGTAGAGCATATAGGAGCGAAACCCGTTCAGAGCGTAGAAGATAACCTCATATTTTGAGTGCGAAAGGCAATCGAACATAAAATTCCCTGTTCATTCGCACCAAAAAATAAAAACTTTAACAATTAATATTGCGTGAACGGTAGTAATGTGATATAATTATTAAGTAAACTTTGTCAAAGATTCATAAAGTAAAATAAAAATCTTTGACAAATTTGCAGTCGTCCCTCGTGTGAGGGACGTGGATTGAAACAGAAGTGTGGTAGGTTGGAGCAGAAGCCTTGAAAGTCGTCCCTCGTGTGAGGGACGTGGATTGAAACCTTCGGATGTCGCTTCAAAATTCTCAGCGATAAAGTCGTCCCTCGTGTGAGGGACGTGGATTGAAACGGTCAGCTTTATCTGCTCAAATTTATCCGCAAGCTGTCGTCCCTCGTGTG
>JAQXFQ010000018.1 GCA_029005175.1 Bacillota bacterium | reverse complement strand
GGATTTATCCGATAAAAAGACCAAATTGCTGCGCCGCTTTAAGTAGGCGCCAATGACCAGCATTTTTTGAAGCAGTCGCTTCCGTTCTCCATCATTGTCTGCCGTTTCCACCTGACTTATAAGATCATCCATCAGATGAATCTGCCGCGCAGTATCACGCTGTATAATGTTATAAAGTCTATCCTGCTCCATAATGTGCGCTTCCCGCTTTTTGAGCGCGTGTTCTTCATCTAAAATGCTGTTGGCATCCTCTAATTCCTCTTTTGCTTCCTCAAGTTCGGTGAGAACATTTATCAGCGGTGACACATCCTCCGTCCAAACCACATGACCTGCCCGAATGGGTGCGCCGGAAAGTCTGATACCGCCTTCAAGCATAACCGGACCATGTTCTGTCTGAGCGAGAGTTTTTGCGTCAATGTTCTTTGCAGTTCCGGAAGACAGGAGAACCTGATACTCCTTGTCTGTAATTTGCACACCTATGGTGGAAGCATGAAATAAATCCACATAGTGTGTGTTTGCCTGAATGAATCCGCACTGGATGCAGATTTCAAGGGTTGCGGCATACATCAGGCAGATAATGGCTGTCATATCTCCGAAAACAACCCTCAGCCACAAAACGCCGGAAAAATGAAAAATCTGATACAGTAGCAAAGCGATAAGCGGGACACAGGGAAGAAAAATCAACTTTCGGCTGCCGGACACCCTGCGCTTTTTGCCCATTACCCCAAGCATAGTCAGCGCGCAGATGGACAGCCATGCAGCGACAAGGTAATATCCTATGCCGTAGCAGTAATCATCGTCCGTAAATACCGCCGCATCTGCCGGGAACGTGAACACAAGCTGGTGCAGATCGTTTGTGATGACCAACAGAAAAAGGAACACCGTCGGTATGTATAAAAACACCGCCTTCATCGGCAGAGGCGAGTCTTCAGCTTTGCCGATGGACATTGCCACCAACACTGCCAGCAAAGGGATAAACAGCATCGCAAGGTAATACAAATACCAGAGATACCGGGCGATATTCGGATATAGTTCCTCGGAAATGAAATGGTATTTTAGCGTCCTTATAACAAACCAGAACACCATCAAAAAAGCAACCGTTGCCAGATAACGCCGTATTCGTGTTTGAATAATACGGTTATAGGCAGAAACGCCCCATGCGGCGAACAAAAAGATGTATATAAATGAACGCAACAGTCCGGTTTGTGTTGCATAAAATCCGTTGTTGCCGATGAAACGGCAGCTATAGGCTATGAGAATCAGCGCCGCAACAACAAAACCGGTCAACAAAGCCTTTTTATTCGTTTTTCCCACGGGTGCTTTCCTCGCTTTCTCTTGCTGATAAGGGGTGTTTGTTGGCTGCGCAATAACCAACAGGGGAATATCACGTTGCTTTTTCAGACTTTCCTGCAGGCACAGGCATGTACAGGCAGATACACTTATATATAACATACTATATCATAATGCACCGTTTTTTTCAACAAGTTCTGACAGAATAAAGAAAGAGAAAGTGTAGGTATACAATTGATGTGAGACCAAAAGGGGTAGAGAAAGGCGATTGAGTTCATTAGAATAAAGCTACCACACCCAAACTAATGAAAGGACTCAATCGCCATGGATATTGTAGCACAGGAAGAGAAAAACAACAAGCGTTATTTGCCCCATACGGTGAGCACAAAGGAAGGCGCTGTGAAACTGTACCGCAAGACAAAGGATATTGACTTTGTGCTTCGACGGTATCATATATCTAAGGCATCTCTGATGCGGTGGAACAAGCAGTATGACGGCACAAAGGAGTCCCTTGCGCCCAAGTCACACCGACCCCACAGCCAACATCCCAACGCGCACACGGAGGAAGAAATGAATTGGATACGGAATTACCATCGCCGTAACCCTAACATCAGTATTTGTGAGTTATATGGCAAGCTTCGTCAGGAGAAAGCTTACAGCAGACACCCGGGGTCATTGTATCGTGTATTTGTCCGGCTCGGATACCGCCAAAAGGTGGAATCCACCAAGAAGAAATCCAAGCATCTGGGGCACTATGATACGCCAACGGAATTGGGCAAGAAGTGGCAAATGGATGTGAAATATGTGCCGACAGCCTGTTATGTGGGCACGGATGGTGAGAAGTTCTACCAATACACCATGATAGAAGAAGCGAGCAGAGAACGGTTCATATACGCATATCAGGAAAATAGCAGCTACAGCACCGTAGACTTTGTGCAGCGTGCAATCATCTACTTTGGGTATGCGCCTGAAATGATCCAGACGGACAACGGTGGAGAATTCACCCACACGCAAAAGACAAATCGCGTCCATCCTTTGGATGCTCTTTGCATCAGACTTCACATTGTTCACAAGACGATCCGTCCGAAGACACCCTGGCATAACGGCAAAGTGGAACGCAGCCACAGGAACGACCAGGAGCGGTTCTATAATCATCTGAAGTTCTATTCTTATGAGGATTTGCAGCTTCAGATGAAACGCTACTTACGACGAGCCAATCGTATTCCCATGGCCGTCCTTGGCTGGAAATCTCCGATTCAAAAGCGGCAGGAGCTCGAAGCCGCACGGTTTTGCTGACTCCAGTCGGGCTACGCCCTCCTTACGTCAGCAAAACCGATCTGCGAAACTTGAAACTCTTTCGTCTTTTTTTCGTCTTTTTCCAGTCTCACATCATTGACAAATGAACAGCAGAATCATTTATACACCGTTTTTTACCTTTTAATAATATAAATCATAATTTATCTGCGTAACGTCCACTTGAAAATCTTCGATTTTCTCGTTAGTTTTCTATGGGCTTCGCATGGGTGCTTTTCCTATTGCTAGTTTTTCTTGCACTTTAGCTTTGTGGTGGCTTTGCCCCCACTCCCCCACGATGGGCTTAACCGCTATTCAAGGAATAGCGGTGTCCCCTTCGACCCCGCCAAGAGGGCCTGCCCCCTTGGATTCCCGACGTTGCGTACTCTCTGGTAAATTATCATTTACATTATAAATATTAACTAAAAATATTCTAAAAAAATTTGGGCAATCGGCCTATGACATTTATTTTTTTTAAATGCTATAATATGCTTATCAACGTGCGGTCAGCTTTGCGGGATGTAAGTCCGGTTGGGATTCTGACCGCGTTTTTTATTTCTGTCAGGAGGTCATATATGTGACAAACGAACGCAGCGAGTTATTCAGCCTGCCACAGGATACAGCTTTTGACCTTGCTCCCGACTGCATCTACCTTAACGACAATCTCAGCTGCTCCATCCTGCGAACCAAGCGGTGTGAGGGATATTCTTGTTCATTCAGGCGCACTCACGAGCAATCCGACGTTTCCAACCAAACAGTTACAAAAATGCTCAATTCACTCAGCGCGGAACAGCAGAAAAAAATAGCATCGTCCTACTACGGAGGTAAAATGCCGTGGAGAACCTGCGCAAAATCAAACAAATAACCATCAAATGAGAAAGGCGGCAAGAAAATTATGTTGTGCATAGGAGATACAGTGCTTTTCGGTACTGAAGGCATATTCGTTATTGACCGAATCACGCAAAAAGAAATAGGCGATAAAACCGCAGATTATTATGTGCTCAAATCCCACGACAAAGATAATTCCGTCATTTATCTGCCGTTAGATAATCAAATGCTCATCGGAAAGGTACGTCCCCTTCTTACTGAATCCGAAATCTGCGCTCTGCTTGTCCAAGTATCGGATTTTGACGATATTTGGATTGCAGATAACAAGCTGAGAAAGGAAAAGTTTCAAAATATACTGCAATCAGGCGACCGTGAGAAATTGATAAGGCTGGCCGGTACTATTTACAAGCACCAACAGGATATGAAGCTCAGGCACAGGAAGCTCAGCCTGTCAGATGAACGAATTCTCAAGGAGGCTGAGCGCATAATAAGTATTGAATTTGCCTATGTGCTAAACATAGACCGAAGCGATGTTCCGCAATACATTCAAAGCCATATCAATATGAAATAATACAAATCACACCCCGCAATTCGCTTTAACTGAGCAAATTGCGGGGTGTGATTTATTGTATTGAAATTAGTCCTGGAAAAGAGAAGTTGAGAGGTATCTGTCACCTGTATCGGGGAGCAGAACTACTATATTTTTCCCCTTATTTTCGGGGCGCTTGGAGAGCTGTGTGGCTGCCCAGACTGCGGCGCC
>JAQXFQ010000017.1 GCA_029005175.1 Bacillota bacterium | reverse complement strand
GGGGCAGGCCCTCTTGGCGGGGTCGAGGGGCAGCGCCCTTCGTGGGGGTGTGGGGGCAAAGCCACCACAAAACCAAAGTGCAAGAAAAACTAGCAATAGGAAACAATGCGAAGCTCGTGTAAAACCAACGAGAAAATCTTTGATTTGCGAGTGGACGTTATACAGATAAATTATCATTTATTTGTGTGTGTTGCCACTTTTGCTCATTTATAAACGACGGTTCAGTATAACTATTTACCCGACTTACGGAATAAGTCTGAGCATATCTCTCGGGAACATAGAGGAATAGCGGATGTTGTCATCGTTAAAGAGGCGCATGGTCAGACGCTCCAGACCGATGCCCAAGCCGCCGTGCGGGGGCATGCCGTGCTTGTGGATATTGAGGTAGGTTTCAAAGTCCTCGGGATTCATCTTTTTGCTGATAATTTTGGCAACCTGCTGCTCGTAGTCGTGGATTCTCTGACCGCCTGTCGTCACCTCAAGACCGCGGAAAAGCAGGTCGAAGCTGAGGGTGTAGTTGGGATCCTCGGGGTCGTCCATAGCGTAGAATGGGCGTTTCTTTGAGGGGTAGTGTGTGACAAACACGAAGTCGGAATTGTACTTTTCCTTGAAGTATTTGCCGATAAGGTGCTCCTCGTCGGGGTCAAGGTCATAGGGATCTTTTATCTCTCTGCCGTACTCAGCCCGGATAAGCTCCTTTGCCTCCTTGAATTTCACATGAGGTATGCTGTCAATTACGGGAATGTCCAGCTTCATGAGTGCAATCTCGCGGGGGAATTTCTCGCGTATTCTGTCCATGACCAGCTTGAGCATGCCTGTTTCCACTGCCATGATGTCCTCAAAGCTGTCGATGTAACCCATCTCAAAGTCCATGCTGATGTATTCGTTAAGGTGACGGGCGGTGTTGTGCTTTTCGGCGCGGAATACCGGTGCAACCTCATAAACTCTCTCGTAAACACCGACCATAGCCTGCTTATAGAATTGCGGGCTTTGCGCGAGCACGGCCTTTTTGCCGAAGTATTCCATCTTGAATACATTTGCGCCGCCCTCGGCCGCCTTGGCGTTGATTTTCGGCGTGTGAATCTCCACAAAGCCCTGGCTGTCAAGGTAATCTCTGAAGCCCTTGACTATCTCGGCCTGAATGCGGAAGCGTGTGCGGTAATTGCCGTTGCGCAGGGTGATGTTTCTCAGCGGAATTTCATTTTCCAAAGCTGCGGCGATCTTGTGCTTGTTTATACATATAGGCATTGTTGCGGCGGGCTTTGAGAGAATCTTACCGCTCTTGACAACGACCTCGTAGCCGCCGGGAGCGCGTTTTTCCTCGCGCACCGTACCTGTGACCTCTATGCAGGCCTCCTCGCAGATAGACTCGCCGCCGAAATCGGCTGTGCCGTCTGCCATGCACTGGCAGATGCCGTCGGGCAGACGAAGCACGACAAACGAGAACTCGCCCATGTCGCGGATATTGTGGATTGCGCCGTGAATTGTAATTTCACCGCCGTTAGCAGCCGCAATGTCTTTTATGCTGAGCGGCTTTTTTACGTCTTCGGATTTAGTAAATTCCATAAAACAACCATCCTTTTGATTATTATAAATTTCATTTGTGCTTGCTTTCTGCTTTTAATGCGGCATAAGGCAATTAAAAAAACTCCCGTAAACGCGACGGGAGGATACTGTAATGCCTATGCCTTTGAGCAGGGTGAAATTACAGCACCTCCCGTAATATTATTATTGTTGTTATTGACTGCGAAAACAGCAGAATGAATTTTACAGAGCGGCACGTCGGTTCACCTCGCATAAATCAGATTAATACATGATACAAGTCACTACTTGAATGAAATTATAGCACGATATAGCAAGCGCCGTCAAGTAATTTCGGCTATATTTTTGCCAATTTTGCGCAGGAATATCAATTTGTAAATTAATGGCTGCTGTTTTTGTGAATTAAGATATACATATTTGGCAAAAATTGTTATTTAAATTATGAATATTAACTTGACATAAAATTACTGCTGAAATATAATAAAATAAACAGCAGCATAAATATACTTAAATTATTGTTTTGTGTCTGTTTGAAATAATAAAATCAAAAGAAAGAGATGGTTTTGTGAAGGCTTCAAAAAATGTTGTTAAAATCTGCTTATCATTTGCTGCTGCAGTTATTTTATGTTTGTTTGTAACTGCATGCAGCCAAAATGAAAAAAATGAGCTTGATGTTCCGTTACAAATTGCGGTTAAAACCGATATTGAAAAGGGACGAACGATTGAAATCAATATGGATATCAGCGAGGCATATATCGACTGGGGCGATGGTGAGCCTGTTTTTTGTGTGGGACAGGTATGGGATGAATCATGGATCTATGATGAGACATCAGTAAATGTGGTAATGTATTCAGGTGAATTAAAAGGTAATACTGTCAAGGTATACAGCGGTTCGGATATAACCACTTTTGATTGTTCTGCGCAAAAGATAACAGCATTAGATGTGACAAATGCCAAAAAACTTAAATATTTGATGTGCAGAGAAAATAAATTGTCATCGTTAAACATCTCTCAAAATCAAAGCCTGGAACTTCTTGAATGCTGCGACAATGAATTATCTAAACTTGATGTGTCTAAAAATATCAAACTCAAAAATCTTGAATGTTTCAATAATGATTTGTCAAAGCTTGATGTTTCGGCAAATAAGGAATTGTATGCGTTGTATTGCAGCGGAAATAATTTATCATCGCTTGATTTGTCAAACCTCCGCGATTTAAAGTATTTGGAATTTAGCGATAACTCTCTGAGTCAGATAGACCTGAGCAAGAACAGCAAACTGTATGATATTGCATGTCAAAATAATCAGCTCACCGAATTGAATATAACACAAAATCATGCGCTAGTTAGTTTATACTGTGAAAATAACAACTTATCCGAAATAGACCTGACACAAAATTACGAATTAGAGTATTTTCACTGTAATGAAAATTTTTTGGTAAAATTAGACACATCCAAAAATAAAAATCTCGAAACTGTTAATTGCAGCAATAATAATCTGACAGAGTTAGATTTCTCGAATAACTGTGAATTGGAGGGACTGCTTTGCAACGGAAATGAACTTACCAAACTCAATATTTCAAACACTAAGGCTTTAAAAGGGTATAATATTTCTTGTAATGATAATCCTCTCAAATTTTCGGGGATAATCATCGGAGATGAAACGGTTGAAATCAGATGCGGAACCATGCGTCCCCTCAAAATAGCAGAAGAAGTTGAATCCGGCGGTACTGTAGACCTTTCTTCTGAATATAATGTCGGAGGTGCAGAAACTGTATATACATGGTACAAATACGACCCGACAAAGCTTAATGCGTTTGTTTCATCATCAGATATGGTTCAGGTACAACCCAATAAAGCTGAAAATGGCATATTTACCTTCGGTGATGAATTTGTCGGTCAGTCATTGTATTGCGTAATGACTAATGAAAAATATGACGGTGTTATAATTAAAAGTACGGTTGTTAAAATTGTAGAAAAAGGTCATGCTTTAAAAACTACAGACAACCAAAAAAGTCACAGTATTGACACCGTAGCTGTCGTAAGTATATCTATATGTGCGGTCACAGTGGTTTTGGTTATCGCGGCAGTTCTTTTCAGAAAGATGAAGCGTTCTAAAGCTAAAAATAAAAGTTAAACAAACTTGATAAATTAAATTTTCAGTGAATTTTTTGTTGTCAATATGATAATTATTTGCTTTGTGATTGACAATTCCGTTTTAGTGAGTATAAAATTATATATAGGTTGTATGTATAATATTTATGTGTATGGAAGTGGATACCTTGAGCCATGAAACAGAAAACGGAAGCGGCACAAACACAGGCGGTATATCTGCGGCTTCCACGGGAAACAGGATTGAAGCCCTGCCCGAGCTGGAAAAGCTTACCGATGAGATTCTGAAGGACGCCGAGTTAGCTAATTTCGGAAATGACACCATACATACCGACGAGCCGCAAAAATCCCCAAAAAAATCCGGCGGTCGAATAAAACGCGCAGTGGTTACGCTGATGCTGCTTGCGTTGTCAGCGGGGATAATATTTGCGGCGGTCAAGGTAATAAATATGATGAATATTTTCAACTCGATAAATTATGTCAGTCCCACTCATCGGGCGAGCGACACGGATTTGTTTGTTGACAGGTCATATGTTCAGCAGCATGTGTCGCACAGCGACGAAACTAAAAATATCCTGCTCATCGGGTCTGATGTGGATGCCGAAGGGCTGTCCCGCTCCGACAGCATGATAATTCTCTCGCTTGACCACACGCACCAAAAAATCAAGCTGACATCGCTTATGCGCGATATGTATGTTACGATTCCAAGCCGAGGCAGGCACAAGCTGAATGCCGCATATTTCTACGGCGGTGCAGATCTGCTGACAGATACGATATATGCTAACCTCGGGCTTGATATAGACAAATATGTCTGTGTGGATTACAGCATGTTTGCGGAAATCGTGGATTACATAGGCGGCGTTCAGATACATATAATGGAAGCAGAGCTTGAGCAGTTCAACAAATATGTCTCCGGCAGAAAAAACAGGATTGAATATGAGGGCACATATAATATGAACGGTCAACAGGCGCTGGCTTACTGCCGCATACGCAAGGCGGTAGGCACTGATACCGCCCGCACAGCCCGACAGCGCAAGGTTTTGGATAAAATCATAGAAAAGTGCCGCCATATGCAGTTTTATCAGCTTGAAGAGCTGACGGCGAAGATTGCTCCGGGCGTGACTACAAACTTCACTCAGGGTGAAATGATGTCCATGCTCGCCGAGGGCTTTGTAAGCATGGATTATCAGACCTCGCAGATGCGTATTCCTGTGGACGGCACATGGCAGGGGAAATATATAAATAAGATATGGTATATGACCTTTGATTTGAATCATAACGCGCAATATCTCAACGATTTTATTTACGGGGATGACGAAATCTCAGAGTCGCTCTCCAATCAGCTTGAGAAAAGCGATGAAGCCGTCAGACAGGAATATTTAAAGAAATAATCTGCCGCACGTCGGCAAAATTCTAAAGAAAACCTTAAGAAATCTTTAAGTGCTTGACAAAATAAAATTTGAGTGTTATCATGTAAACAAGTCAAAGCACGCACAAAATATTTGTGCGATACTACTATCAAATAAATTCAAATGAAAAGGAGTGCTGTAAATGTTGAAAGCTTATGTTGAGGGGTACGCTGCCCTCTGATGCCGTTTTGAATTGAAATCATTTCAGAATGCATCAATGGGTATGATGTGCCAATAGCCTTATTAATTTTTTGGTTTGTTCCGCGCGTCTGCGTGTAATGAGCCTGTTTGGCTGCGCTTAAAAATATTCCGGCGCAGTTGTATGATAATTAAAATTTATTGGCAGTTATCCCCATAGCATATTGCTTGCCGCATTGTATTCAGCATTTTTATATAGTATCATGCTGTCGGTGTCTGATTTAAGCGCGCCGCTCAGCGACTTGTTGAATTTCTGTGCCCGTGAGCCTGTTTATCTGTTATGCGGATAACGGCTTGCGGGCATTTTTTGCGTCTTAACTAAAATCTCCGCAGCCGGCCTCAAAGGAGATTTATTCTGAAATGATTGACATAAACGAAAACAACATAATTGCACGTTCACTTATCGCTCTGGAATTCGACAAGGTGCTGCAAATGCTAACCGAATTCGCAGTTACCGAGCGCGCCGCACAGGAGCTTCTCGCCCTTTCCCCCATTCAGAATCCGAAAGACTTACAGCGGCACACCTCCGAAACAACGGCGGCGGCTGTGTTGCTGAATATGTTCGGCAATCCTCCGCTGTCCGACACCTCCTTGATAAAGACCTGTCTCGCCTCGGCGGAAAAGGAGGGCTTGCTCTCGGCTGAGGAAATGGAGTCGGTGAGAAAGTTTCTAATATCCTGCCGCGAGATGAAGAAATATCTGGGTCGCGGCGAAGAAACCGACGGCGCAAGCGTGGCGATTTACGGCGGCTCGATAGATGAACTTGAATTTCTGCGCACCGAGATAGACAATTCGGTGAGAAACGGAAAGGTTCACGACAACGCCTCGCCCGAATTAAAAAACATCACCCGAAAAATTGAAAATATAACCTCCCAGATAAAGGTGCGCATGGAAGCCATGCTCCGCAAGGACAGGGAAAAATATTCCGATAATTTCATCACCATGCGCGGCGGCAGGCTGACCCTGCCTGTCAAAAAGGAATACAAACACGCCATTCGCGGCAGTGTGATAGAAACCTCCGGCACGGGCGCGACGGTGTTTATAGAGCCTGAATGTGCGATGAAAATGCGCGCGGAGCTTAACGATCTGGAAATAGCAAAGGACAACGAAATCCGCCGCATTCTCTACACACTCACAGCATTTGTCAGCGACTGCGCGCATGAGCTGCATCTCAACATCGAGGCGATGGAAACGCTGGATTTCGTCTTTGCCAAGGCGAAATTATCGGCGCAAATGAGGGCGGTTCGGGTGCCTATGACATCAGAGCGCACCACGATAATCAAAAACGGACGACATCCGTTTATACCTCGCGACAAGGTCGTACCGCTGAACTTTGAATTGAGCCAAGGCACTCGCGGCGTGATAATTACAGGACCCAACACGGGCGGCAAGACGGTCGCTCTCAAGACTGTCGGATTGTTTTCAGTCATGGCGCAGTGCGGACTGCACATACCTGCCGACGAGGGAACGGTTATCGCTATGAACGATAAAGTGCTGTGCGACATCGGCGACGGTCAGAGCATAAGCGAAAATCTCTCCACCTTCTCCGCCCACATCCGCAGTATCAATGAAATTCTCGCCGAAGCCACGCCCTACAGCCTTGTACTGCTGGATGAATTAGGCTCAGGCACCGACCCCGCCGAGGGCATGGGAATTGCCGTGGCGGTGCTGGAGGAATTGCGGCACAGAGGGTGCAATATGGCGGCAACGACGCATTATCCCGAGGTCAAAAGCTACGCGGCGCAGGCGGAGGGCTTCATCAACGCCCGCATGGCATTCGACCGACAGACGCTGTCACCGCTCTATCGGCTGGAGATAGGCGAAGCGGGCGAAAGCTGCGCGCTGTATATCGCGCGCAGGCTGGGATTCCCACCGCATCTGCTTGAAATTGCGGCTCAGCAGGCTTACAGCAGGGCGGAAAACCCGCGCGAATACGTTTCGCCCGAATACAGCGGAAATCAAGGAAATTCACCCGCCGCAAAACCTGAATTTGCCGCAAGGCAGGTCAAACCCTCCACCGCCGCAGGTAAATTTCAGATGGGCGACAGCGTGGTGGTTTATCCTCAGCGGAAAATCGGAATTGTCTACCGTCCCGCCGACAGCGAGGGCATGGTAACGGTGCAAATCGAGGGCAAAAAGCAGAAAATCAAACACAAGCGGCTTAAAATCAAAGCTAAGGCGGCAGACTTGTACCCGCCGGATTACGATTTTTCAATAATATTTGACAGTGTTGCAAACCGCAAAGCGCGCCACAGCATGGAGCGAAAGCACGTTGAGGGTTTGACGGTGACTATCGACGACGACATGTAAGGGAGGCTGTTTAGACATGAATACCAATCCCACCTATAAGGTTTTTATAATAGAAGACGACGGGTGCATGACCGAGAGCATTGAAGCCCTGCTGAGCAAGGCGGGTTATGTTATCAATTATGCGTCCACAGGGCTGGACGGCGCGAGAGTGGAACTGCTGTGTCCGGGCGAAAAGCCTGAAGCAGTGGACAGCGCGCTGGAATCGGCAGAACGCGACATCAGACACTGCCGCAAGAACAAGGACAGAATTCTCACCTACAAGGATATAGAGCTGAATCTCGACAGCCGCGAAGTGACCGTGCGCGGTGAGATGTTGGAGCTGACCTCCATTGAATACGGCATACTGGAATTAATGCTGAAAAGTCCGTCGAAGGTATTCAGCAAGATGAACATTTTCGAGGCGGTATGGGGCGAAACCTACTTCAGCGAGGATAACACGATAAACGTACACATGAGCAACCTGCGCAGCAAATTAAAGCGCGCAAACTCCGAGCAGAATTATATCCAGACAGTATGGGGACAGGGGTACAGACTGGCTGCGTAAATAAAACGATAAAATAAACCATAGCTTTATGGATACGCTGAATGAGTCGGATTCTACAGTGAATTTCACAGTAGAATCCGACTCATTCAGCGTTTTCATAATTTCTCCCAATTATTATTTTTATAGGAAATTATAATTTACTGTTCTCTTAAGCATTTATAACAACCGCATTATCTCTCACCTTGTTGATGGCTGCCATAATCGCGGTTTGCGTTTTTTTGTCAAACAGCTTCGTGAAGCTGAGAGGCTTGTCAAACGGAGGCTTGGTGAG
>JAQXFQ010000016.1 GCA_029005175.1 Bacillota bacterium | reverse complement strand
TCACGCTTGCTTACGGAATATGTCTTTTCGAGAATTCGGTCGGCAAGCGTGCTTTTTCCGTGGTCTATATGAGCGATAATGCTGAAATTACGGATTTTATCTTGTGATGCTGACAATTTTTTACACCTCAGTTAATCTATTAATATAAATGAGTAAAAGATAATACATATAAATGATAATTTAGCGGAGAGTAGGCAACATCGGGAATCCAAGGGGGCAGACCCTCTTGGCAGGGTCGAGGGGCAGCGCCCATCGTGGGGGTTCGGGGGCAACGCCCCTGACCACCCAATATAAATTATGATTTATTTGAATTTTACGCGGCAGGCGAAAGATTCCTTACCTGTATTTTCATTTAAACCGTCTATCATCAGTGAGCCGTCCTTTTCATGCCCTCGGCGCACGATAAAATAATCGCCGAGCTTCAGCTCAGATATAAAATACATATCCATGCGGCTCATGTTGATGAGATTGTCAATTTCCTGCTCATTAAATGCGTCATAGACAAATTCGCCGTATCGGCAGTTATTGGTGTGACCTACGCTGTCGATGAAGCTTGGGTATATCCTGCGGCGGTCGCAAGGGCTCATGTCTGCTTTATTACGCAGACGTGAGGAGGCTTCCATTGCAAAAACCTTGTGCGGCCTGCCGGGGTCAAAGGGCAGTCCCACGGGGCGGACTATCTTGCGGGTATTAAGGTCGAGCAGTACGGAGTATGTGGCGGCGTTAAAAAGCGGCTTGCCCGATTCGTCGGTAAAAACAACGTCGCGGCGAAAGGTAAGCCCTTTCTGCTCGGAGTGCCATGTGCGTGCCTGCAGGCGGATAGTGCCGCATACGGGGTTGATTATATCAAATGACGCCGAAATCAGAACCCACGCCATGCCGAATTTTGCAAGATCATCTATGGTAAGATGAAGCCGCTTGAGGTGCATCTCGGCAACATCGTTCATAACGGTCTGGTAGCCGGAGGGCTTCATAATTCTGCTGCCGTTGAGCATGCTTACATTTACATCGTAGCTGTATACGAAATCTTGTTCATTTATCATAAGCTGCTACTTCCTTATTCTGTAAAATTCATTAAATATATTTTATCAGCGTATGTCGTTATTGTCAAACGTCATTTGATGATAAAAATATTTTTTTGGTTGAAATTATAGGCGATATAATGTATAATAAAGCGTGTGTAATTATTTTGTTAATGAGGAGCGGATTAAACTTGATTGAGGCTATACAGTTGTTTTTCCAGGAAAATTTTCCGCCTGAGCTGGCAGTGTTTTTTATTTCCATGATTCCCTTTATAGAGTGCAGAGGCGCGATTCCTTTCGGAACGCTTGTTTTGAATATGCCCGTGTGGGAGGTACTGCTGATTTCCATTATCGGCAATGTATTTCCGATTCCGTTCATACTTTGGCTGATACGTCCGATTATAAACTGGTTTAAAAAGACTAAGCTGCTCAAACCCATAGCCGATTGGCTGGAGGGCAAGGTGGAAAAGAATAAGGACAAGGTTCTCAGATACAGCAAATGGGGCTTGTTTTTGTTTGTAGCGATTCCGATTCCGGGCACGGGGGCGTGGTCGGGTGCGCTCATAGCGTCGCTGCTTGATATGCGTGTGAAGAATGCGTTTCCCACTATACTGCTCGGAGTGCTCTGTGCTTCGCTCATTATGACATTAGGCTCGACAGCCGTTGACTGGCTGCTTTCTTTCATTTGAAAATATCGTTGAACTGAATTTGGTTACTGAAAATTATAATTTATATGCGTGACGCCCACTCGAAAATCTTCGATTTTCTTGTTAGTTTTTTTATTTGCTTCGCATAGGTGCTTTTTTCTGTTTTAGCTTTTTTCTTGCACTTTGGTTTTGTAGGGGCGCTGCCCCTATGACCCCACCAAGAGGACTCTTACCGCAATTCAAGGAATGGCGGTTTCCCTCTGGATTCCCATTGTAGGTGTACTACTTTAGTGCTACTGTCGGAGGTGTTTTATTGAAAAATCCGTTTGAAAAGCTGCTTTCTGTCGTGCTGGGATTTTTTGCCCGCGCGGCGGTTACGTTAAATGACATATTCAATAAGGGAAATCCGTCGGAAAATCCTGCCGGAAAGGGCACGGAAAACGGTGCCCGCCCGCGCAGGCGGCTTGTTGACGGAATTAATACCGATAGATTTACTCAGCTTTGCGCGGTGCTGGTTATAGGCTTTGTCAGCATAATCGGCGCGATACTGATTTCTGTGAGCCTTAGCTCCGGCAGCCGTGAGGTCGATGTGGATACCCGTCAGGAGGGGAATGAAACGGGCGCGGGCAGTGTGACGCTGACTTTCGGCGGAAATATTATGCCCTCGCAGGATATGATTGATTCCGCTGTGACAGAAAACGGCTATAATTTCAGCAATTATATGGCGGAGCTGGCGCAGGTGATGACGGGCGATATATCAATCGCCGGACTTTGCGGACAGGTGGACATAAACGGCGGCGATGCGGAGGTCTGCGGCTTGGGAAAGGGAAATAATTATCCCTCACAGCTTGCCTCGGCTGTTTCCGGGGCGGGCGTTGATTACATATTCGGCGCAAACAACTATGCGTTTCTCAACGGCTTTGACGGCATGCTCGCAACTGTTTCAGCCATAAAAAGCAGTTCGCTGGGCGTGATAGGTCTGACCGACGTTGAGCCTGACAAGCTAAACTCTGGTGTGGTGCGGATAAACGGCATTAACATCGGTCTGGCGGGATACGACTGCGTCAGCGCGAAATCCTACGACAAATTGACAGATGAGCAGAAGCAGTATATGGTTAAGCTTGGGAGTGACCCCGACGGCGCGGCTGAACGCATATCGCAGGATATAAAAAAGATGAAGAACCGTGGTGCTGATTTTATCGTGGTTTGCGTAAACTGGGGGCAGCCTGCGGACAAGGTCGAATCGGACTTTATGAAGAAAGCGGCAAAGAAAATTGCCGAAGCGGGCGCCGATGTTATAGTGGGCTACGGCGCATATGTCACGCTTGGCAGTGAGGTAATTGAGCTAGAGCGTGACGGCACTGAAAATGAATGTTATGTGTTTTATTCGCTGGGCTGTCTTTTTGCCGATATGACGGAGCGAAAGGACTATACCGACGCTATGTCGCGCAGCATGGTGGTAACCATAGAAGCGGCGAGGGGCAAGGACGGCTCAGTGAAAGTGAATTCGGCTGTTTATGACCCTATATATATGATAAAAAATTCGCCTGAGGAGGACTCTCAGGCTTATCTGAAATATATGGCTGTGCCGGCGGCAAATTATGTTTCGGCGGAGAAATGCCCTGATATATTTACCGACGCGGGCGAGTGGAATCGCTGCAAAAGCGCGTTCAGGGCAATCTGCGCGATTGCGGACAAGTCCGGCGGTCGCCTGGTGCTCAACGAATCGGGCAGATATGCGGCGGATAATGACGAACCCTGCGGAAAAATTTAGCGAAATTCAGAGAGGAATGAAAAAATTCCTCTCTTATTTTTTTTATATTTTACTTTTAATTGTCGCCGCAATCTGCTATTATTATATTAATAAGAAGTACAATGGTGTTGTGTACGAAACAATCGGAGGAATCAACGGATGAATGTTATTTTTATTTCTCCCAATTATCCCGAAGGGCGCTGGAGATATGTCAATGCGCTGCGAGGTCTGGGAGCTAATGTATTGGGAATCGGCGACGCGGTGGAGGAGGATTTCCCCTACGGTCTGAAGGGCTGTCTGACCGACTATTACCGTGTGGACGACCTGCACAATTACGATGCGGTTTATCGCGCTGTGGCGTTTTTTTCGCACAAATACGGACGTCCCGATGTTATCGAATCGCTGAATGATTATTGGGCGGTGCTGGAGGCGAGCCTGCGCCGCGATTTCAATGTGGTGGGTTTTGACCTTGATTATGCTCAGAGGGTTTATAATCGCGAGCGCGCGGAGGATGTTATAAAATCGTCGGGTGTTAAGGTCGCCGTTAAAGACTGCGACGGAAATTTCGATGTGCCCGAGGGAAAGATTATAAAATGCTGCGGTCTTGCCAACCGCTATGGCAAGATAACGGGGCTTGCGGTATATGAATTTTCCGATGTGCCTAAGGTGATTGCCGAGAAGAAGGAGCTGCTGTCCTTCTTCAGTACAGATCCCGGCGAGCAATTCAATGAGATGGTCGCGAATATTGTGGACGCTGTGGGGATAAAGAGCGGATTTTTCGGCTTTACGTTTGCCGTGGGGGAGGAAACCGTCCTGCTGGACTGGTCGTTCCTGCCGCCCGATGAATATTTTGCCGACGCCATGGCATGCAGCGGAAGCAGCGATGTCTGCCATATGTGGGCCGCTGAAAAAATCGGAATGAAGATGGACTACCATCAGTCACCCGATATTACGGTGTATGTCACAAGGCGGTTTGACCGCAGCTATCGCTATTCACACGACCGCGTGATGACCAAGCTGCGCTCCGGCTTGAGGAGATATGGCAGAAGCTATACCGGCGTGGATATTACGGGCGATTACTTCTATATATTCAAGGCCGACAGCGAGCAGAAAGCGCGCAACATGATTGAGTTTATACAGATGGATTACTCCGATATAAGCCCGATAGCGCAGTTCCCGCCACTCAGAGCCGTAAAGAAGGAGGACTTGAAGCAGACCTCGATTCGCGAGCAGTCGTCGTTTGACGCGCGCCGGCTTATCAGCCGCAAGGTGGAGGAAAAGATGCGTCAGGGCGAAGCGGTGCAGATTGCCGAAAGTGCATATGAGCAGGGCAAGGCACAGGCAGGCTTGTGTTCGGGCAAGGCGCAGGCTCAAAGTCCTGCGAAAACTAAGGCAAAGAAAAATCCGCCAAGAAGCAATTAAAATAGTAAATGGAAATTCAGCCGATGGCAGACCTGTCGGCTGAATTTTTGATTTATTTTAAGGAAAGATAAAAAAATATCAAAAAAAGGCTTGACAAAGTGATTTGAGTGTGGTAAGATAGTGAAGCTGTCGCAGAGAGACAGGCGAGAGCGAATCCGATAGCCGCCCGAAAGACGGGAGTTGAGCGCGGATTTGTGAGAGCCTGGAAGCGAGGCAGGCAAAAAAAGATTTTGAAAAAAAGTCGAAAAAAGTGCTTGACAAACAAAACTCGATGTGATAGAATAAATAAGCTGTCGCAAAGAAATCGCGAAGCAAGTCAAAAATAAAGATTAAAAAATCTTGAAAAAAGTACTTGACAAAACGAAAACGATGTGATAGAATAGAAAAGCTGACGAACGAAAGTTCGGAAGCGACAGAACCTTGAAAATTAAACAACGTGACCATGAATCATTTAGAAATAAATGAAACGTGGAGCTAAGAAATTAACCTGTAATTCCTTTGAGAATTGCTAAGCAATTACTCAAAAACAACAAATACACGGTAAAGAAATTTGCCGGTGTGAATCATGAGCGACAAAAGCTCTGAAAAATG
>JAQXFQ010000015.1 GCA_029005175.1 Bacillota bacterium | reverse complement strand
GACATGCGGCGAGGTTGGCTATATAATAATCATCGGTGACACTGTTTGCGACAAAATAAAATACAATGCACACGGTAGGCGGTTGGTTTTCTCCCTATCTCTGAACAGATGGGAGGTGCTGCTAATGGAATATTTAACTATCCTCGTTGTTATTCTCGTTCTTATCGACCTGATACATAACGACAGCAATAAAAAAAATTAACCGCCCGGTCCTAGGAAAACTTGGAGGTTAATTTTTTTTAATAAATAATCTTTTTCGGAGACCAACCGTCTACGCAATGTGTTTTTGCGTGCGAACAGTGTCACTTTCTATGTTTAATTATAATGGATACTCTCATGTTTGTCAACAGCTGTGGCGCAATTTTTCTTGACATGCGGCGAAAAATAAATATTGTAAAAATGCTTGACATAGGCGTTGGGAAATGGTATAATCTTTAAGCCGCATATTGCGGGCTTTTTAAGTCGGACGGGTTTTAATGTCCGTCTGCGCCCGACAGTAGCGAGTCTTTTATGATAAGGCAGGTGCCGTAAAATTATGTACGCAGTTATCGAAACAGGCGGAAAGCAGTTCAAGGTCGAGCAGGGCGATGAGATCTATGCAGAGTTCCTCAATGCTCAGGCTGATGATGTCGTAGAGCTCAAGGTTGTTGCTCTCGGCGGAGAAGACGGTCTTAAGGTTGGCAGCGATGTTGCCGGCGCAAAGGTAATGGCTAAGGTTGTTAAGAACGGTAAGGGCAAGAAGATCACAGTTTTCACTTACAAGCCCAAGAAGAGCTCATCCCGCAAGATGGGTCACAGACAGCCCTACACCAAGCTGGCTATCACTGAGATTATCGCATAATTTCAACCGTGATTTCAGTAAATTTTTTTGCCGCAGGCAAGGGCAGTGCCCGGCTTGCAGGCTTTCAGGTGAGCGGTCACAGCGGCATTCAGGGTGAATCCATCGTATGCGCGGCGGTTTCCTCGGCTTGCTATATGGCTGCAAATACCATCACGGATGTGCTGCTGATTGAGGCAGACATCTCACTCCGCGACGGGCTTATGAAGCTCACGGTCGGCGAAAATGAGGCTGACAAGGCTCAGGTGATTCTGCAGGGCTTGCAGATGCATCTGGAGCAGCTCGCGGAGCAATATCCAGATAAGATAAGAATACAAATTTCGGAGGTGCAACAGTAATGCTGAAGGTAAATATACAGCTTTTCGCTCATAAAAAAGGTATGGGCTCCACAAAGAACGGCAGAGATTCAGAATCAAAGCGTCTTGGTGTTAAGAGAGCAGACGGTCAGTTCGTTCTCGCAGGCAACGTCCTCGTTCGCCAGAGAGGTACAAAAATACATCCCGGTGCAAATGTAGGCAAGGGCGGCGACGATACCCTGTTTGCTACATGTGACGGTATCCTTCGTTTCGAAAGAATGGGCAAGGATCGCAAGAAGGCTTCTGTTTATCCCACAGAGCAGTAATTACAGTAGTTCATTTTTTTTGAATTAACGTAAGAACTCAAACAAAACCTGAGACTCTTTGCGGTCTCGGGTTTTTTAAATAATCGGCAGTTTTCACATTATTATGAAGAAATAAGCAAATAATAATCATAATCGTTGAATGTTGTCATCTGCCGAAAAATATACAGGAGGTACATCAATATGAAATCAATTTGCAAGCTTATTTACGGCTATATGGCTGTAACCTACACAATGCTCTTTTTGGGCGTGCTTATAAGCGATACGCTTTATGCAGAAAAGTCGAGAATTCTCTGCGCTTCGTCCGTTCCCAGAAAGTTTGTGCCGGAAATATTCAACGTACCCACATTTGTTCCGTGGGCGTTGCTTATTGCTGGCGTGGCCGCAACTGTATTTTGCGCCGTAGTGCTCAAACAGTTCACTCTCGGAATAGGTATATCAAACGGCATATTGGGACTTTACACACTCATTATTTATACTCATGAGCTGCGCAATTTCTTCCCGTTTTCTATGTCACAGCCCACGATTCGCTCCGCGTTTCTGGTAATAGGCTCATATATTATAGTGATCCTTTCAATTGTTATGGTTCCATTGATTATATTCAGCAAGGATGATGATGAGATTACTTTTTCAAGCCTCTGGTAAAAATATTTTTCATAAAGAATAAAATAAATTCAACGAGGGGAGGCATAAATTTTGTTTATAGACAAGGCTAAAATAAAATTAAAAGCCGGAAACGGCGGTGACGGCGCTGTATCCTTTCACCGTGAAAAATACGTTGCCGCAGGCGGTCCGGACGGCGGCGACGGGGGAAAGGGCGGCAACATAGTCTTTGTAGTGTCAACTCATCTTTCCACACTCGCCGATTTTCGCTATAAGCGCAAATACAAGGCAGAGGACGGAGGCAACGGCAAGGCAGGACGCGGCTTCGGCAAAAAGGGCGCGGATTTAATCGTTGAAGTTCCCATGGGCACGGTGGTTCGCGACGCTGAAAGCGGCAGAATTATTGCTGATATTTCCGACAATGAGCCGCACATAATTGCTCGCGGCGGTAAAGGCGGCTGGGGCAATACCCATTTTGCAACCCCGACACGGCAGGTTCCGAAATTTGCCAAACCCGGTATTCCGGGCGAGGAAATGGAAGTATTGCTTGAGCTTAAGCTGCTTGCTGACGTCGGCTTGGTCGGTTTCCCAAACGTCGGCAAGTCCTCGCTTATCAACGAGGTGAGTATGGCCAATTCAGTTGTCGGCAACTATCATTTTACAACAGTGGAGCCGGTGCTGGGCGTGGTGCGCAGAGGCGAGGGGCAATCCTTCGTTATGGCTGACATCCCCGGACTTATCGAGGGCGCGGGTGACGGCGTCGGACTTGGCCACGAATTTCTGCGTCATGTGGACAGATGCCGATTGCTTGTGCATATCGTTGATGTTTCGGGCAGTGAGGGGCGCAATCCTATAGAGGATTTTGAGACTATCAACGCCGAGCTTGCCAAGTACAATGAAGATTTAGCCGGTCGCCCTATGATTGTGGCGGGCAATAAAATCGACCTTGCCGATGATAAACAGCTCAAGGAGTTTGAAGAGTACATCCGAGGCAAGGGTTACGAATATTTTCCCATGTCGGCTCCTATCAATTACGGTGTGGATGAGCTGATTGCGAAAATCGTTGAAATGCTCTCAAAGCTTCCGCCGATTGCTGTTTACGAGCCGGATCCGATTTTGCCGGAGCAGCTTGAAGCAGGCGACAAGCGCGAGTTCTCGATTACCTGCGAGGATGGCGTGTATTTCGTCGAAGCTCCGTGGCTGCTGCAAATCATGCGCTCGGTCAATTTTGACGATTACGAGTCCATGCAGTATTTTGAACGGGTGCTGAATTCCAGCGGAATCATTGACGGTTTGCGTGAAGCGGGCATACAGGAACGCGACACGGTGAGCATTTACGATTTTGAATTCGACTTTGTAAACTGATAGTTGTTTTTAACGAATATATTACTGTTTGGAATTTTATCGGCTCGGCTTGCTCAATAAAGAAATCAGGGAGTTTGAGTTGAACGGCGTATTTCAGGCAGTTTTGGCTATGTATAGTCTTTAATATAATTTTATACACTGAAAGTATAAAAATCATGTAATTATACAAACAGTTATCAAAACTTTTGCTTGTCAGGAGGTAATTGCAATGAAAGAACAGTCATATGCAGAACAGCTTCGCGAGGAGCTGACCTATAAACCCAAGCATGGCGGGGCAGCTATGTCTGAGGATGAAATAAAGCGCGCGGATGAATTTTGCGAAGATTACAAGGATTTTCTTAACACGGCAAAAACCGAGCGCGAGGCTGTGATTGAAGCCGTAAAATTGGCGGAAATTGCCGGATTTGTCCCCTTTGAAAAGGGCAAGGTGTACACCGCCGGTCAAAAGGTTTACAAGGTAAATCGCGGTAAGGCTGTGATTCTGGCGGTAATCGGCAGCAAGCCGCTAAGCGAAGGCGTTCGCCTGGCTATTGCCCACATTGATTCGCCGCGCCTTGACCTCAAACCCAATCCCCTCTACGAGGCGGATGAGCTGGCTCTTTTCAAGACACATTACTATGGGGGAATAAAGAAGTACCAGTGGACGACAATCCCGCTTTCGATGCACGGTGTGGTCTGTCTGAAAAACGGCGAGAAGATAGAAGTCCGTGTGGGTGAGGATGAGGGCGATCCTCAGTTCTGCGTCACTGACGTGCTGCCTCACCTCGGCACCGAACAGGCCAAAAAGCCGCTTGGCACCGCCATTCCGGCTGAGAATCTCAATATCCTCATCGGCAGCCGTCCTATAGCTGACGATAAGGGCGGGGATTTGGTTAAGCTCAATGTGCTGAAAATTCTCAATGAAAAATACGGCATCGTCGAATCGGATTTCCTCTCGTCAGAGATTGAGTTCGTCCCGGCGGCAAAGGCGCGTGACCTCGGTTTTGACCGCTCCATGATAGGCGCGTACGGCCATGACGACCGCGTTTGCGCATATCCTGCGCTTATGGCCGCGCTCACCTGTAATGCACCTGAGCACACCGCTGTCACTATCCTTACCGATAAAGAGGAAACAGGCAGCGACGGCAACACGGGCTTGAATTCGGCATACATGAAGTATTTCATCTATGACCTCGCCGAGATGCAGGGCTTCAGCGGACGCGATGTGCTGTCGGCTTCTGAGTGCCTTTCCGCCGACGTCAATGCCGCCTTTGACCCGACTTATGCCGACGTTTATGAGAAGCGCAACTCCTGCTATCTTAATAAGGGCGTCTGCATAACCAAATACACAGGCTCGCGCGGCAAGGGCGGTACCTCTGACGCTTCCGCAGAGTATATGAGCCGCGTCAGAACCCTGCTTGACCGCAAGAATGTTTTGTGGCAGATAGGCGAGTTGGGCAAGGTGGATGCAGGCGGCGGCGGAACAGTCGCGAAATATGTTTCAAACCTCGACGTGGAGACTGTAGACCTCGGCGTGCCGGTGCTGTCAATGCACGCTCCGTGGGAAGTTGTGGCCAAGATTGACGTTTATATGGCATATCGCGCTTTCTATGAGTTTTTCCTTGACTAATAATTTATAATATCGAAAAAATCCGTATTCGGCAATCTGTTTTTGTACGAATACGGATTTTAATTGTATACGGTTGAATTATATTCGCAAAAGATTCACAACTTCCAAAATTAACCGCAATACCTACAAATATTTTATTCAGCCGGCTTATTTTTATGTAATAAAAATGAAGATAATTCTTGACATTGACGCTTTAAAGTGGTATACTCACAATAAATAAAGCAGATTGTTTAATGCAGTCTGAAAAGATTTATTTTTCTGGAGGATTTTCACGATGAAACTAAAGAAAATTATGGCCGTGCTGCTTTCCTGCGCACTGGTCGCCACTTCGCTTTTCTCTATGACAGCCTGCGGTGATAATTCCGGCAATGATAAGGCAGACGGTGACGGCGTTTATAAGGTCGGTATCTGCCAGCTCGTTCAGCATGCCGCTCTTGACGCCGCAACTAAGGGCTTCCAGGATGCTCTGAAGGAAAAGCTGGGTGATAAGGTTGAGTTTGATTATCAGAACGCATCCGATGACCCTGCAACCTGCACCACTATCGTAAATCAGTTTGTTGCAGGCAATGTTGACCTCATCATGGCAAACGCCACACCTGCGCTTCAGGCCGCTGTTTCCGCAACACCCGATATTCCGATCGTTGCTACATCTATCACAGACTATGCTACAGCTCTTGACATCTCCGACTGGACAGGCAAGACAGGCATCAACGTAACAGGTACATCCGACCTCGCTCCTCTGGACAAGCAGGCTGAGATGGTCAAGGCTCTCGTTCCCGACGCCAAGAAGGTGGGTATCCTCTATTGCTCCAGCGAGGCTAACTCTAAGTATCAGGCAAATGTAGTTTCTGCCAGCTTTAAGTCAATGGGTCTGGAATATGCCGAATACACATTCTCCGATTCAAACGATATTACACAGGTAGTTACCAAGGCTTGCAGCGAGTGCGATGTTCTTTATGTTCCCACAGACAATAAGGCTGCTGCAAATACTGAAATTATCACTAATGTTGCCGAGCCGGCAGGCATTCCGATTATCGCCGGTGAGGAAGGCATCTGCAAGGGCTGCGGCGTTGCAACTCTCTCCATCAGCTACTACAGCATCGGTTACAATGCAGGTCTTATGGCTTATGACATTCTTGCAAACGGCAAGAATCCTGCCGATATGGACATTCAGTATTCCACTGAGCTTACTAATAAGTATCTCAAGTCCCGCTGCGACAAGCTCAACATCACAGTTCCCGAGGGCTATGAGGCTATTGAGGAGTAATTATTTCGTTCAAAAAATAAATAAACGATAAAAGTCAGGCGATAGGGCGATTAAACGCCTTATCGCTGATTTTCATATTTATATCGGTTAAATCAATGAAAGGATGATGATTTAAAGTGGCATTTTTGAACGCCCTGCCCGGAGCAGTGGCACAGGGCATTATATGGGGTATTATGGCTATCGGCGTGTATCTCACTTTCAGGATACTCGATGTAGCCGACCTTACGGTTGACGGCTCGTTCGGTACAGGCGGCGCGGTTTTGGTTGTGCTGGTGACGGGAGGTATGAATATTTACCTCGCTATGGCATGTTCGTTTCTCGCAGGCTGTCTGGCCGGTCTGGCAACAGGTATTTTCCACACCAAATTCGGCATCCCGGCGATTCTCGCGGGCATACTCACCCAGCTCGGACTTTATTCCGTAAACTTAAGAATACAGAGCGATATGGCGAATTTGCCGTTTTCTTATCTTAAATACAAATATCCCATCACGCTGAGAAACGTCAATGAATCTCTTATTATCTGCGCCGTATTCGCTATAGCAATTATCGCTGTGCTCTACTGGTTCTTCGGCACGGAGCTTGGTCATTCGCTCAGAGTTACCGGCTGCAATCAGTCTATGGCTCGCGCCAACGGAATCAACACAGACACCAACAAGATTATCGGCATAGTGCTTTCCAACGGCATTGTGGCTCTTTCGGGCGGCATGCTGGCTCAGTATCAGGGCTTTTCTGACGTCTCAATGGGTCGCGGCGCAATCGTAATCGGTCTTGCTGCGGTCATCATCGGCGAAGTGGTATTCGGCAAGATATTCAATAACTTTGCCTTAAAGCTTTTGGCGGCTGTACTGGGCGGCGTTATTTACTACATTGTAATTACACTGGTGCTCAACCTCGGCATGAAGGCAAACGACCTCAAGCTTTTCTCGGCTTTGGTGGTTGCTCTGTTCCTGGGTATTCCCTATTGGAAAGCGAAAATCAGCCAAAAGAGAAAAAAGAAGCCCGCAAAGGATAAGAAGGAGGCTGCCGAAAATGCTTGAAATTAAAGGCGTATACAAGACGTTTAACCCCGGCTCGGTTAATGAAAAAAAGGCTCTCAACGGAATTGACCTTACGCTCAACGACGGCGATTTCGTCACGATTATCGGCGGCAACGGCGCGGGTAAATCAACAATGCTCAATATGATTGCCGGCGTGTATCCCGTGGACGAGGGCACTATCACCATTGACGGCATTGATGTGACCCGTCTGCCCGAGCATAAGCGCGCCAAATACCTCGGCAGAGTTTTCCAGGACCCTATGATGGGCACTGCGGCTGACATGTGGCTGGAGGAAAATCTTGCTATAGCCAACAGACGCGGCAGATTCCGCGGTCTCGGCTGGGCGCTCTCCGGCAAGGAACGCAAGGAATACAAGGAAATGCTCGCTAAGCTTGATTTGGGACTGGAAAACCGCCTTACCACCAAGGTGGGACTGCTTTCAGGCGGTCAGCGTCAGGCTGTTACACTGCTTATGGCGGTAATGAATAAGCCGAAGGTGCTGCTTCTCGACGAGCACACAGCCGCCCTCGACCCCAAGACTGCGGCGAATGTTTTGGCGCTCTCGGACAAATTCATCGAGGAGGGCAACCTCACTGCGCTGATGGTAACGCACAACATGCGCGACGCTATCGCCCACGGCAACCGTCTGATTATGATGAACGAGGGCAGGATTATCCTTGACGTTCGCGGCGAGGACAAAAAGAAGCTCACGGTTGAGGAGCTGCTCAACGAGTTTGCCAAGCTCAGCGGCACTGAATTTGCCAACGACCGCGCTTTGCTCGCAAACTGATAAAATTTTTGATAATTTAAAATAATACAGCCTGCCGAGGCGCATTGTAAACAAATCGGCAGGCTGTTATTTGTATTAAACCTTGACAAGATCTATCAATTACATAAAACTAATTATGAATGAGTGGATATGTCAAATTGTAGAATAAATCATAATTTATATTGGGTGGTCAGGGGCGTTGCCCCCGAACCCCCACGATGGGCGCTGCCCCTCGACCCCGCCAAGAGGGCCTGCCCCCTTGGATTCCCATTGTAGGTGTCCTACTTTAGTGCTACTGTAAATTATGATTTTTAATCATACAAAACTCACATCAGTCAGTGGGGGATAATAATTATGAGAATCAAGACTATGGTCATGGCGGTATTGATGCTTTTGTCAACTGTATTAATTACCGCCTGCGATTTCGGCAACGACAACAACAAGGAAGTAACCAAAAAAATGTCATATATGATTTATTACGGCGAATTAACCGACAGCGTTATCAAAAACGCCAAGCGTTATGACATCGCTATCCTTCATCCCGCAATGGGAAATATAACCCGTGAGCAGGTTCAAAAAATCCAGGCGGGAGGTACGATGGTATTCGGATATATCACAGTGGGCGAGGATCTGCGAACAGCCGGTTTGACCGCTGAACAGATGTTGGAGGACGAAAGATTTACCGCCGACGGCACAGGTCCGCGGGTTGACCCGCGTTTGCCCGAGAATACAAGCCTTGACGGCATCGACATATCGGGCGTCGAATCCCCCGGCGGCACAGGCTATGCTTCCTATTATCTGGACGACAATGACAGGGACGGAAAGCCCGACATAAACCCGACCTTCACCTGTGCTTATACCAATATAGGTGATCCCGCGTGGTTCGATGTGCTCAACGAAATGACGATAGACGGAGCTGACAGGATTCCCGGTTTCAAAGAGATACTCACTACGAATTACGGACGCGGACTGGGCTGTGACGGCGTGTTTCTCGACACGGTAGACACCTGCGCGCCCAATTACTACACCGAGGACAGCAATCCCAATCGCACGCGATTCGAGTGGACAGCTCCCGGAGTTGCCGATTTCATAGCCAAGATAAAGCAAGAATATCCTGACAAGCTGGTTTGCCAGAACCGAGGATTGTTTTTTTACAATCCCCAGACTCAGCATTACAAATACACTCCGCGCCAATACATAGATTATTTGATGTTTGAAAGCTATATGCTTGATTCTAACACAACAGATCTATACAATGAGAATTATTTTGCCGACAACAAATACAATTATCTTCCCAAGCTGATGGCCGAAGCGGGTCGCCCCGACGGCTTCAAAATCCTGTCGCTGGGATATGCCGAGGGTCCTGAAGAGTATCAATTAAAAGAAACACTTCTGGGCAAATCCGAAAAGGGAAAGGATATTCTCACGCGGGACATAAACGAGGCTCAGAGCGTTGGATTTTCGCACTACATTACCAACGGCAGATTAACGACTGTAAATAATTTCGTGCTGGAAAATCAAAAAAATGAGGACGTCGAGCCTCCCGTCTGGAGCAGCGTTTATAATAATTCCTCCGAGTGGCCGCCGCATGAGCCTGAAGCGCGCGTGGGCATCGGGCAGATTGAGCCTGTAAAGGGTGGCGTGATAGTGCGCTGGGATGTTGCCCTTGACATGAACGAGGTGATATACACGCTGTATTATCAGGACGCTCCGTTTGACTTTGAGAATGATCCCGATCTGAGCAAGGCGCAAAGTGTAGAACTTACTCCGGAAATCGGCGACGGATATTCAAACGGTCCGAGCGCAGCTGTTTATCCCTATCAGGCTGAAATCACGGGGCTGGCCTCGGGCGAAACCTATTATTTTGTAATTCGCGCTAAGGATACATCCGCAAATCACAATGAGGAAAAAAACACGGCGGTTAGAATGGAAATTCCAAGATAAAAAACAGGGTCTGTCTCAATTGATGCAGTGACAGACCCTGATTTATTATTCGTTTATGCTTCTGCAGTGTGACGGACCGCGCCGGCTGCCCAGACTGCATGATGCCAATACTATGGCAACAATGGAAATAACTGTGCCTGTAATGCCCAAGGCGAGAGCGAAAGCAGGCATGACCTTTCTTCTCATTGACCTGATACACCTCCTGTCGTATGGCTTCTTTATAAAATAATTATACCTTGCTCAGATAAAAAAATCCTGTAAATTATGTTAATAAAATTATTTTAATAAAAATATACACAAAATTCAATATTTTTCTTGAAATTTCTATAAGTATTGGTTATAATATGCATGATAGATAAAAATTCAGTTGATTCATAAATAATTACTGATTATTCTATCTGAATTTCTCCCGGATTTAACAATTACATGCTTTTATGTTAAGCTACGGCAGATTGCACATATTTTGTCTGAAAAACGTCTGTAATTTAAGCAAATGACAGATATTCAAAAAAGTGGCATTTTGGCAGTATTATATATTTGACAAGTCCCGAAATCTTTGTTAATATATTAACGAAAGCACTAATTCATATGTACCGCTTGTGATTGAGTTGTTCGACTTGATTGCGTCGGTATCGCGATATATTAATTTAAAGATTGGAGAAATTCACTATGGCAGAGTACACAATCGTAGACGGCGTAGAGGCACTGGAAGCAAAGCTTGCACAGGTAAGAGAAGCACAGAAGAAGTTTGCAACCTACACACAGGAGCAGGTTGACAAGATTTTCCTGGCAGCAGCAACAGCAGCCAACCAGGCAAGAATCCCGCTGGCAAAAATGGCAGTGGAAGAAACCGGAATGGGCGTTGTCGAGGATAAGGTTATCAAGAATAACTACGCGGCAGAGTACATATACAATGCGTATAAGGACACAAAAACCTGCGGAGTTATCGAGGAAGACAAGGCATACGGCATAAAGAAGGTAGCAGAGCCTATCGGCGTCGTAGCGGCAGTTATCCCCACAACCAACCCGACATCAACAGCAATCTTCAAGACACTCATCTGTCTTAAGACAAGAAACGGCATCATCATCAGCCCCCATCCCCGCGCAAAGAAGAGCACCATTGAGGCTGCAAGAATCGTTCTGGAAGCTGCAGTAGCAGCAGGCGCGCCTGAGGAAATCATCGGCTGGATCGATGTTCCGTCACTCGAAATGACCAATCTGCTCATGAAGGAAGCCGACATAATCCTTGCAACAGGCGGTCCGGGCATGGTCAAGGCAGCATACAGCTCCGGCAAGCCGGCACTCGGTGTTGGCGCGGGCAATACGCCTGCCATTATCGACAAGTCCGCAGATATTCTGCTGGCTGTCAACTCAATTATTCACTCCAAGACCTTTGACAACGGCATGATCTGCGCTTCTGAGCAGTCAGTTATCGTTGACAAGGAAATCTACGACGCGGTTCGCGCTGAGTTTGACAAGAGAGGCTGCTATTTCCTCGACGAGGAGCAGAAGGAGAAGGTCAGAAAGACCATTATCATCAACGGCGCGCTCAATGCAAAGATCGTAGGTCAGAAGCCCGTGACAATCGCTGCACTCGCAGGCGTTGAGGTTCCCGAAGCTACAAAGATTCTCATCGGCGAGGTTGAGAGCGTTGAGCTTTCCGAGGAATTCGCTCACGAGAAGCTTTCTCCCGTACTCGCAATGTACAAGGCAGAGGATTTCGAGGACGCACTCGCAAAGGCTGAACAGCTTGTAGCAGACGGCGGCTACGGTCACACATCCTCTCTCTACTGCAACGCAGTGACAGAGACAGCAAAGATAGCAGAGTTCGGCGAGAGAATGAAGACCTGCCGTATTCTGGTAAACACACCCTCCTCACAGGGCGGTATCGGTGACCTTTACAACTTCAAGCTCGCTCCCTCCCTCACACTTGGCTGCGGCTCATGGGGCGGCAACTCGGTATCCGAGAACGTAGGCGTAAAGCACCTTATCAACATCAAGACTGTTGCCGAGAGGAGAGAGAACATGCTGTGGTTCAGAGCACCTGAGAAGGTTTACATCAAGAAGGGCTGCCTGCCGGTAGCACTCGACGAGCTCAAGACAGTTATGGGCAAGAAGAGAGTATTTGTAGTAACAGACCAGTTCCTTTACAAGAACGGCTACACAAAGTGTGTAACAGATAAGCTGGATGAAATGGGCATAGTTCACACTACATTCTTTGACGTTGCTCCCGACCCGACACTTGCATGCGCACAGGAAGGCGTGGCACAGATGCGCGCATTCGAGCCTGACTGCATTATAGCAATCGGCGGCGGCTCCGCAATGGACGCAGGTAAAATCATGTGGGTTCTCTATGAGCATCCGGAAGCAGACTTCATGGATATGGCAATGCGCTTCATGGACATCCGCAAGAGAGTTTATACATTCCCCAAGATGGGCGAGAAGGCATATTTCATAGCAGTGCCGACCTCCGCAGGTACAGGCTCCGAGGTAACACCTTTCGCTGTTATCACAGACGAAAAGACAGGCATCAAGTACCCGCTCGCTGACTATCAGCTCATGCCGAACATGGCAATCGTTGACGCTGACATGCAGATGACAGCTCCTAAGGGTCTGACATCAGCCTCCGGTATCGACGCTCTGACACATGCGCTCGAAGCATACGCTTCCATCATGGCAACAGATTACACAGACGGTCTTGCACTCAAGGCAATGCAGACAATCTTTGATTATCTCCCGACTTGCTACGACAACGGCATCAACGAGCCGGCAGCAAGAGAAAAGATGGCAAATGCCGCAACAATGGCAGGTATGGCATTCGCAAACGCATTCCTCGGTGTATGCCACTCTATGGCTCACAAGCTGGGCGCATTCCATCACCTCCCGCACGGCGTTGCAAACGCACTGCTCATCTGCGAGGTAATGAGATTCAATGCTGCTGAGGTTCCCGCAAAGATGGGTACATTCTCACAGTACGACCATCCCAAGACACTCAGAAGATATGCTGAGATTGCAGAATTCCTGGGCGTACAGGGCGCAGACGACAACGAGAAGCTTGAAAACCTCATCGCTAAGATCGAGGAGCTCAAGGGCAGAGTCGGCATCAAGAAGACTATCGCTGACTACGGCATCACAGAGGAAGCATTCCTCGAAACTCTCGATGATATGTGCGAGAAGGCATTCGATGACCAGTGCACAGGCGCTAACCCGAGATACCCGCTCATCAGCGAAATCAAGGCTATGTACCTCAAGGCTTATTACGGCAAGTAATTAACAGGAAGATTTGTGTCTGCCGATTGAATTAAAAATTCTTTCGGCGGCGCAATGTATATTGAAATACATATTCTGAAAGCCTTCCTTGTTAATTGAAATAAATAAAATAAATAAAAATTCCCAAGGAGGACTTATTTATGGAATTTGAAAAGATTATAGCTGAAAGACCTAACAAGACTATATACAAGAGCGGTGACTGCACCGTCAAAGTCTTTGCCGAGGATTTCTCAAAGGCTGACATTCTCAACGAGGCTCTCAATATGGCCAGAGTTGAAGAAACAGGTCTTTCTATTCCAAAGGTTGTTGAAGTAACAAAAATTGATGGCAAATGGGCTATCGTTTATGATTACATTGAGGGCACAACTCTTGCCGAACTGATGGATAAGAATCCTGATAAGGTTGACGAATATCTCGAATTGTTTGTTGATCTCCAGCTTGAAATGCACAGCAAGAAGGCTCCTTTGCTCAATAAGCTCAAGGATAAGATGATGAGAAAGATTTCTGAAACAGACCTTGACGCCACCACACGTTATGAGCTTCACACACGCCTCGAGGGCATGAAGAAGCACGACAAGGTTTGCCACGGTGACTTCAACCCCAGCAACATCATCATCACTCCCGAAGGCAAGGCTTATATTCTTGACTGGTCACATGCAACACAGGGCAATGCTTCCGCTGACGCGGCAAGAACCTATCTGCTTTTCTCTCTCCAGGGTAAGGTCGAGCTTGCTGAGAAGTATATGAATCTTTTCTGCAAGAAGAGCGATACAGCCAAGCAGTATGTTCAGCAGTGGCTTCCTATCGTTGCGGCATCTCAGTCCGTAAAGGGCAAGCCCGAAGAGAAGGATTTCCTCCTCAAGTGGGTAAATGTTGTTGATTACGAATAATTTTAATCGACCGTTTGACTTAGATTAATTCGGCGCATGGTTATGTATTGCAAAGATACTGACCGTGCGCCTTTTGTTTTTGTTGCACTTTAACGAAATATCACGCTAAAATAAATTAATGCTGTAAAAGACTTGTCAAGAAACTGTTTTGATGTTAAAATATCCATATATTTCTTTGATTGGGATAAATGATAATTTAGCAGAGAACTAAAGTAGGACACCTACAATGGGAATCCAAAGGGAGACCGCCATTCCTTGAATGGCGGCGGTCCTCTTGGCGGGGTCGAGGGGCAGCGCCCTTCGTGGGGGTTCGGGGGCAACGCCCCTGATCACCCAATATAAATTATCATTTATCCGTTTATTCAACAATTTTATCGCATATGGAGGGCAATAAATTGATAGCTATAATAGATTACGGTGCCGGCAATATTATGAGCGTCCGAAAAGCACTTGATTATATAGGCTGTGAAGCTGAGGTTACATCAGACGCGTCCAAAATCCTTGCGGCAGACGGGGCAATCCTGCCGGGTGTAGGCTCATTCGGTGACGCTATGGATAATATGGCAAGGAGCAACCTTGTTTCGGCGGTAAAGGAGTTTGCGGCAAGCGGCAAGCCTTTTCTGGGCATATGCTTAGGCTTGCAGATATTGTTTGATAAAAGTGAGGAATCCCCAAATGTGCAGGGATTGTCGATATTCGGCGGCGAGGTAAACCGCTTCCCGTCCGATATGGGACTGAAAATTCCCCACATAGGCTGGAATTCCATTGAATATAATCGCGACTGCCCGATTTTCAAGGGTCTGCCCGAAACACCGTATGTATATTTTGTTCACAGCTATTATTTGAACGCATATGATAAATCTGCGGTTGCCGCTGCTGCGGATTACGGAATAAAATTTCATGCGGCGGTGTGGCAGGACAATGTGTTTGCAACTCAGTTTCACCCCGAAAAGAGCGGCAGCGTAGGCTTGCAGATACTCAGAAATTTTGCCGGATTGACACGATAGGAGGAATTTATATTATGTTTGCCAAGAGAATTATTCCCTGTCTGGATGTCAAGGACGGCAGAGTGGTCAAGGGAGTTAGTTTTGTTGATTTGCGCGATGCTGGCGACCCCGTGGAGTGTGCGGCGGCTTACGATAAGCAGGGCGCGGATGAATTGGTTTTTTTGGATATTACAGCCTCTTCGGATGACAGGAGCATTGTTATAGATATGGTGCGCAGAGTTGCCGAAAGGGTGTTTATTCCGTTCACTGTGGGCGGCGGCATACGCAAGGTTGAGGATTTTACCGCTCTGCTCAGAGCCGGCGCGGATAAGGTTTCGGTCAATTCTGCGGCTATTCTTCGTCCCGAGCTGATTTCCGAGGCTGCATATAAATTCGGCAGTCAGTGCGTGGTTGTCGCTATAGACGCCAAGCGCAGAGCCGACGGAAACGGCTGGACTATCTATAAAAACGGCGGTCGCGTGGATATGGGAATTGATGCCGTGGAATGGGCGATTGAGGCTGAAAAGCGCGGCGCGGGCGAGATATTGCTCACAAGCATGGACTGCGACGGACAAAAGACCGGCTACGATCTCGAGCTGACCCGCACGATAAGCGAGAATGTCGGCATTCCCGTGATTGCGTCCGGGGGAGCGGGGGAGAAGAAGCACTTTCTCGATGCGTTGGATTACGGCAAGGCAGACGCCGCGCTCGCTGCGTCACTTTTCCACTTCAAGGAGCTGGAAATCCCTGATTTGAAGAATTATCTGGCTGATAACGGAATATCCGTGAGAAGATAAAGAAGATATTGTGAATATAAAACACCCGGTATATCGCCAAAAGTGATATGCCGGGTGTTAATTTTGTAGTTACGTAAATCATAATTTATCTGCGTAACGTCCACTCGCAAATCTTCGATTTTCTCGTTAGTTTTCCGCGAGCTTCGCATTGTTTCCTATTGCTGGTTTTTCTTGCACTTTGGTTTTGTGGTGGCTTTGCCCCCACGCCCCTACAATGGGCGCTGCCCCTTGACCCCGCCAAGAGGACCAGTCCCCTTGGATTCCCA
>JAQXFQ010000014.1 GCA_029005175.1 Bacillota bacterium | reverse complement strand
TTTTGATGGCATTGACCTCGACGCAGCAGGCTCAGTTGCCGGCAACGGTTTCTACTATCTGATGGGCGACATAGCAAGGCTGCACTCCTCCATTCTTTCCTACGCACGTGACTTCATGATAGACAGAGGCTTTACATATGTAATTCCTCCTTATATGATTCGCCGAAATGTCGTTGACGGTGTAATGAGCTTCGCGGAAATGGACGCTATGATGTACAAAATTGAGGGCGAAGATCTCTACCTCATCGGCACCAGCGAACACTCCATGATCGGCAAATTCATCAATACCATCACCAAGGAAAGTGAGCTGCCCAAGTGTCTGACAAGCTACTCCCCATGCTTCCGCAAGGAAAAGGGCGCTCACGGCATTGAGGAGCGCGGCGTTTACCGCATTCACCAGTTTGAAAAGCAGGAAATGATTGTAGTCTGCAAGCCCGAGGAAAGCCCGAAATATTTCGACATTCTCTGGCAGAACACTGTGGATTTCTTCCGTTCACTCGACATCCCTGTTCGCACACTTGAATGCTGCTCAGGCGATTTGGCCGACCTCAAGGTCAAGTCGGTTGACGTAGAAGCATGGTCGCCGAGACAGAAGAAATATTTCGAGGTCGGCTCATGCTCCAACCTCGGCGATGCACAGGCTCGCCGTCTGGGTATCCGCGTAGTCGGTGAGGACGGCAAGAAGTACCTTGCACACACTCTCAACAACACTGTGGTTGCTCCCCCGAGAATGCTTATCGCATTCCTCGAAAACAACCTCCAGGAAGACGGCACAGTGAAAATTCCGGAAAAACTCCGTATGTACATGGGCGGCAAGGAAGTTCTTATTCCCAAGAAAAAATAAAATCTGACACAATAAAGTCAAAAAAGGCAAGGGGCAGGTTCTTTTTAACTGTCTCTTGCCTTTTTGTTAAAAACTCATCCTATGCTCATCCAGCAATCAAAGCTTATTGATAAAAAATCATCCACATCAAAGCGATATAGCTCACTGAAAGCCGTAACACGTCCGATATTTTTCACATACGGGTCAATATATCGCCTTTTGGCATTTACACGGGTGCAATATCCGTCCGATATGGGCGCTGAACTGATTTTTACGCAGCGTATTCCGCAGTATTCGAGCCATTTTGCCGATGTGACTTCGCTTTGCTCCAGCTTTTCAATCACATTTTCCTCAGATGTGTATAAATCTTCAACGCTCACAACGTCGTTATCCGCCGCAAGCTTCAGCAAATCCGCCAAGTACTGCATGGTAAATCTGTCCTTATCCGAGACATAAATGTGTGAACATTTCATGCTGTAAAGTGCAAATTCCTCAGCGATATTTTTATCGGCAAACATCAATTCCTGCTCGCCGTGTTCGTTGATTCCCACAATGAGATTGTGATAAAACATCTCGATATGTGCAACATCTGTCACACCGTATTGCAGAAAGTTTCCAAAAGTGTATTCCAGTCTGTCCGCCGAAAGCTGCGGAGTTTCGTTGTCGGCAATGGGATAGAGATGGTAATCGCTCACATCGGGCGCGCTCAATCCGTATTCCTTCAAAAGCTGCTGTATTTCCTGCGAGCTGTCAATGAAATCGGCAGTGGATGCCTCTGTTGACTCTTGTGTCATATGGTCACCATTCATGTAGTCCACTACATGAGCAAATGCAGGCGTGCTTATGTCGTGAAACAATCCTGCAATCGACTGCCTTACATCGCGGGTGAAATTCCATATAATCAACGCAACGCCTACGCTGTGTTCAAACCGAGTATATCTATGGAAACGCTGAATAAGTCGATTCACACACCGCTCAGTGACGGATTTTCGCGGTGTGGAATCGACGGCTTTGCCTTTATTCAGCGTATCCATATGACAAATAGTTTCTTTATGAACCTCTGTGTATTCGCATCCGCAGTTCATACCGACATATTTCAGCCGCTGCATTTCCTCAGCTGCGGCAAATTTCTTTATAAAATCGGGAATTTCTCCACAATAAATTTTCAATAGCTCATAATCTTCAAAATTTTCCATACATCCTCCGAATTACTATTCATCAATCTGATTTTCTCTGCAATATTTTTTCGACTTGTGCTCATACATAATGTAATCCATAATAAAAAATACGGCAAAGTACAACACAAATTCGCCTATCAGTCCAATTCCGTAATTTAAAACTCCGTCAAAATTAAATTCTAATGTTCCCGCCTGAAATTTATTCCACAGTGTAAAAATCACCTGAATTCCGGACATCGCTGCGGAAAATCCCAGACTGTCCAGCAAATACGCCTTAACTCTTCCTGTTTTCGCCTCTTTTGTCCTTTCGGGAAAAATTGCCAATCCCGCCAAAGTCATTGGAAAAGTAGTTCTTCTCTTTTTATTGCGTGATAAAATCAAAACCAGCATTGGTACCGCAACCGCAATAATCAGCTCAAAAATACAGTCCATGATATTGAAATTCTGCAAAAACTTCAGCAATCCCCACACCACAATAAGCAAATACACTACAACAAGCACCTTTGCCATTGCCAAGCTCACATTGTTTTTCTGTCTCTCGTCCATAATTAATCTTTCCTTTCAATCCCAGAATAATTCGTCAAGTGTCTTACCAAGTGCAACACAAATCGCCTTACAAAGCTTCAAAGTGGGATTATACTCGCCGGATTCAATTAACCCTATGGTCTGTCGGCTCACACCCACAATTTTAGCCAGTTCTGCCTGAGACAAATCACGCTCAAGTCTGGCTATCATCATTTTTTTATTTTTCAAATTCGTTCCTCCTTCTGTTATGATTGTAATATATATTTGTCATTTTGTCAAGTATATTTTATGTATTGCAATATATAATTTACAGATAACTAAAAAATCCCGCCGCAATGCCTTTCTTTGGCACTGCGGCGGGATTCCATATATTGAAATTATTCTTAAATCACAAACAAATTCTTATTGTCGCAATAAAAACAGAATCTTTCAAAATCTAAGCAGCCGTTCGGCAGAAATTATGCATTAATAGCAGTAACAACGCCGGAACCAACTGTACGACCGCCTTCACGGATAGCGAAGCGGAGACCTTCTTCAATAGCGATTTCCTTGAGAAGCTCAACATCCATCTCAACATTATCACCAGGCATGCACATCTCTGTTCCTTCGGGGAGGGAGATAACGCCTGTAACGTCAGTGGTTCTGAAGTAGAACTGAGGACGATAGTTGTTGAAGAAAGGTGTATGACGGCCGCCTTCGTCCTTTGTAAGAACGTAAACCTGACCATGGAACTTGGTGTGAGGATGAATTGAACCGGGCTTTGCAAGAACCTGACCTCTTTCGATGTCTGTTCTCTGGATACCACGGAGAAGAGCACCGATGTTGTCGCCAGCCTCAGCATAGTCGAGGAGCTTGCGGAACATTTCGATACCTGTAACAACAGTCTTTCTCTTCTCTTCGGAAAGACCAACGATTTCAACTTCCTCGTTGAGGTTCAACTGACCGCGCTCAACTCTACCTGTAGCAACTGTACCACGACCTGTGATTGTGAATACGTCTTCGATAGGCATAAGGAAGGGCTGGTCAGCCTTTCTTTCAGGAGTGGGGATGTACTCGTCAACAGCATCCATGAGGTCAAGAATGCACTTGTACTCAGGAGCGTTGGGATCCTTAGAATCACTCTCAAGAACAGCAAGAGCAGAACCTGTGATGATCGGAACATCGTCACCCGGGAATTCGTACTCGTTAAGGAGCTCACGGATTTCCATCTCAACGAGCTCAAGAAGCTCAGGATCGTCAACCTGGTCAGCCTTGTTCATGAAAACAACGATGTAAGGAACGCCAACCTGACGGGAGAGAAGGATGTGCTCGCGAGTCTGAGGCATAGGACCGTCAGCAGCGGAAACAACGAGGATAGCGCCGTCCATCTGAGCAGCACCTGTGATCATGTTCTTAACATAGTCAGCATGACCGGGGCAGTCAACGTGAGCATAGTGACGCTTTGCTGTCTGATACTCAACGTGAGCTGTATTAATTGTAATACCTCTTTCTCTCTCTTCGGGAGCCTTATCGATATTAGCATAATCAACGAAATCAGAATC
>JAQXFQ010000013.1 GCA_029005175.1 Bacillota bacterium | reverse complement strand
GACTGCGGCGCCGGAGGATATACCTACCAATATGCCCTCCTTGTGACCGACTTCTCTGCCTGTAGCAAAGGCATCGTCATTTGCCACGGTGATAATCTCATCGTAAACCTTGGTGTTGAGCACCTCGGGAACAAATCCGGCACCTATTCCCTGAATCTTGTGAGCGCCTGGAGTACCCTTGGAAAGCACGGGTGAATCCGCAGGCTCAACTGCAACAATCTTAACATTCTTATTCTTTGATTTAAGATATTCGCCCACGCCTGTGATTGTGCCGCCCGTGCCGACGCCAGCAACAAATATATCAACGTTGCCCGCTGTATCCGCCCAGATTTCTGGACCTGTGGTTTCAAAATGCGCCTTGGGATTGGACGGGTTGACAAACTGACCGGGAATAAAGCTGTCGGGAATTTCCTTGGCAAGTTCATCTGCCTTGGCAATTGCGCCCTTCATGCCCTTTGCGCCCTCGGTAAGCACAAGCTCCGCGCCGTATGCCTTCATCAATGTGCGGCGTTCCACCGACATGGTTTCCGGCATTACAATGATGATTCTGTATCCGCGTGCCGCCGCAACAGAGGCAAGACCTATGCCCGTATTGCCCGAAGTGGGTTCAATGATAACGGAGTTTGGCTTGAGCAGTCCCTTTGCCTCAGCATCATCAATCATAGCCTTCGCGATTCTGTCTTTTACCGAGCCGGCAGGATTGAAATACTCTACCTTGGCGATAATATGTGCTTCGAGTGCGTTGGCCTTTTCGTAATTGGAAAGCTCAACAAGCGGGGTATGACCAACGAGTTCATCTACAGATTTAAAAATCCTTGTATTATTTTTCTTATTAAACATAACAATTCTCCTTAAAAAATCAATAAATATATAATTTGAAACGGCTAATTAAATTTAATCAAAAATTCACGTCATACAGGCCTCACCACTGGGATGCTGCTTGTAGTATACAGATGAATTAAAAATATACATGTTCTTCATATAACTCCTACTTTCTAAATAGGTTATGTATGGATTATAACATACTAATCCTACCATGTCAATAGTAATTTGAAAAATTTTTCCGTTTGTTTTTTGTTTTTTAAAGGAGATTTAATTCATAGCGCGCATCGGGTCAAACAGCCGCTGAACCTCCTCCGACAAGCCTGTGTTTTCTCGTTTGGTCAGCTCCGGATCATCGCGCAGAATATCCTTTGCCGCCTCCTGCGCCATCGAAAATATATTCATATCGTTCATCATATCCGCAATCTTCATATCGGGCAAACCATGCTGGCGCGAACCGAAGAAATCGCCCGGTCCCCGCTGCTTTAAATCTTCATTGGCAATCGCAAAGCCGTCATTTGTCTTGCACATAGTTTGCAGTCGGGAGACAGCCGCTTCATTGCGCGCGTCGCTGATAAGAATACAGTATGATTTATGCTGACCTCTTCCCACTCGCCCGCGAAGCTGGTGAAGCTGCGAAAGCCCGAAGCGTTCGGCATTTTCAATGATCATTATAACCGCATTCGGCACATTTACACCCACTTCGACCACCGTGGTGGATACAAGCACATCAAGTTCACCCGAGGCAAACTGCTGCATAACGGCATCCTTTTCGGAGCCTTTCATCTTTCCGTGAAGCAAACCCACACGACAGCCTTGGAGATACCCGTTTGATAAACTTTCGGCATAGCTTCGCGCAGCCTTTAGGTCGCCGCTGTTTTCGCCTTCCTCCACCAGCGGACATATTACATATCCCTGTCTGCCCTCGGCAACATGCTTTTTGACAAAGTTATATGCCCGCTGACGCTTTCCCCCATCAACAAAAAATGTATCAATAGGGATTCTGCCCTTCGGCATTTCGTCCAAAACCGATATATCCAAATCGCCGTAAATCATCAGCGCGAGCGTGCGGGGAATCGGCGTCGCAGACATTACCAGCATGTGAGGATTGTTGCCCTTTGCCGCCAATGCTCCGCGCTGATTTACGCCGAAGCGGTGCTGTTCGTCGGTAATGACCAATCCCAGCGACTTAAATTCCACGCTTTCCGAAATCAGAGCATGAGTGCCTATCAGCAAATCTATCATGCCCAATGCAAGCAATTCCCTTGTATTGCGCTTTTGCGCGGCTGTCATGGAACCTGTAAGAATTCCCACATGTATGCCGCACGGCTCCAGCAGCTCCGAAATCGAGCGGAAATGCTGCTCCGCTAGAATTTCTGTGGGAGCCATGAGCGCCGACTGCATGCCGTTCTTAGCTGCGGTGTAGCATATCGCGGCGGCCACAGCCGTCTTTCCCGAACCGACATCGCCCTGAAGCAGCCGCGACATAGGACAATCGCCGTTCATCATATCATGCACCGCTTCGGAGGCTGTGCGCCGCTGCGCCGCAGTCGGCTCAAAGGGCAGCAGCGACCAAAATTCCTCTGTGCAGTCGCGTTCAATGCACTGCCCTGCAGAGCCGCGTTTGCGTCCTTTCAGCCTGAGCATGCCGAGCTGCAAAATAAGCAGCTCCTCAAATACCAGTCTGTCGCGCGCTGTGGCAAGCGTTTCCTTATCGTCGGGAAAATGTATCTGTTTGAGCGCATAGCGTATGTGACACAGCTTATATTTTGCGCGGACTGATTCGGGCAGAGGGTCAGGCATATTTTCGGGCAGTTCGTCAAGCACCTGCGCCACCACCTTGGCAATCTGCCGTGAAGGAAGCCCCTCGGTAGCGCGGTAGACAGGTACGATTTTTCCGCAGTCGCCGCTGTCAAACATGGGCGACGTCATTTCGGCGCCGTTAGGACCGACAAACAATTTTCCACGGAATATATATTCACTCCCCTGCACGATCATTTTGGGAATATAAGAATTATTGAAAAAAGTCAGCCGGAAGCCCTTGCCATTGTCGTCCACCGCCCTCGTGGTATAGAGAGTTTTTCCGCCGCGCAGAAATGTCGACTTCACGGGCGATGACACCGTGGCGCGAATGCAGACTATTTCACCGCCCTCAGCGTTTGCCTTGGCCTCGTCTACTGAAACACACTCGCTCCAATCCTCGTATTCACGCGGATAATACCGCAAAAGGGCATCGGCGAAACCGATACCGAGCTTTTGAAAAAGCTCCGCGCGTTTTTCACCGACACCCTTGAAGTATTTTAGCGGTTTTGATTCAATTTTATCCAAATTAAATTCCGTTTTTTCTTTCATTGAATTATTCCACCGAAAGAATGTAGTAGTAAACCGGCTGACCGCCGTTGATAAGCGTTACCTCTACATTTTTTGCAATCTTTGTTTCGATAAGTCTGCGTGTCTCCTCGGCTTCATCATCTGTGACATCTGCGCCGTAAATCAGAGTGATAAACGCTGTATCACGCTTTATCATCTGCTTAGCGAGCTTGGCGATAGCCTTGCTGCGGCTCTTTTCGGTGAATACCAGCTTGCCGTTGACCAGACCGAGCATCTCGCCTTCCTTGATTTTCTTGTCGTTAAACTCGGAATTTCTTGCGGCATATGTTATCTGACCTGTGCCTACCTTCTCAGCAGCCTTGAACATGTCCACGGCATTCTCGTCCACGCCCTCTTCGGGATTATATGTCAGCATAGCTGTAAGTCCCTGCGGAATTGTCTTGGTGGGAAGGACAATAATTCTTCTGTCGGCGAGCGGAACCGCCTGCTCTGCAGCCATTATAATGTTCTTGTTGTTAGGCAGCACGAATACAGTAGATGCAGGTGTTGCCTGAACAGCAGCCAAAATATCCTGTGTGGAGGGGTTCATTGTCTGACCGCCCGAAACGACATTTTCACAGCCGAGATCATGGAAGAGAGATACCAGTCCGTCACCCGCCGCAACCGCGACAAAGCCGACTGCGCCCTCAACGGGATCAACTCTCTCAAACTTCTTGGGAGCTGCCGCGCCTGCATTCTCGTGCTGCTTGCGCATGTTTTCTATTTTATTTGAAATGAGCGAGCCGTAGGTCAAGCCCTTTGAAATAGCGTCGCCCGGTTGATTGGTGTGAACATGCACCTTGATTATCTCATCGTCGTCAACCACCACTACACAGTCGCCGATTGTTTCAAGGAAAGCTCTGAGCTTTGCGGGATCATTGTCGTTTTCCTTTTCCACAATGAATTCTGTGCAGTATGTAAAGTTGATAACTTCATCAAACTGCGCTACTGTACTCTTGAAAGAGTCCGCGTCTTGTGTCGCTTCTGCTGCTGATGATTCAGCCGCCGCTATAATACCGTCGCGGAAAACAGACTGCATACCGCGGAAAATCAGGCAGATGCCCTGACCGCCTGCGTCAACAACACCTGCTCTCTTGAGGACAGGAAGCAGCTCCGGTGTGGTTTCGAGGGCATCCTCCGCCGCGTTGCAGATTTCATCCCATACATAATTAACATCATCGTTAAAGCTTGCTGCTACTCGGCCTCTCTCGGCGGCAACTCTGCCGACGGTAAGAATAGTACCCTCTGTAGGCTTCATAACTGCCTTGTATGCAGCTTCGACGCCGATAGTCAATGCGTTGGCCAGATCCGCGCCTGTTGCTGTTTCCAAACCCTTGAGCCCCTTGGAAAAGCCTCTGAAAAGCAGAGATGTGATAACGCCGGAGTTACCTCTTGCTCCGCGCAGCAGCGCCGATGCGGCCTTATCTGCAACGGATGAAACCGTTTCGCTGTCTCCCATCTGGAGAAGCTCCTTGCGGGCAGCAGACATAGTCATAGACATGTTGGTGCCGGTATCTCCGTCAGGAACAGGGAAAATATTGAGTTCGTCAACAGCATGCTTTTTATTTTCAATTACATTTGCGCCGGAAATAATTGCGTCGCGCAATACGCTTCCTTTAATCAAATTGAGCACTCCCTAAGAATTGTATTTTGAATTGTGAAAAAACTTGCTTAAAGAAATATTAACAAATAAATTATATCATGATTCTCCGAATTTTACAATGGAATTCAGGTCGATTTTTGCACAAAATAATAAATATTTTGTTAATTGAAAATTATATTTTTTTATTTTGAGAGTATCATCCCTAATCCGTGTGAGTTACATACCAATTCTGCATGTTATAGAACGGCTGATTTTCACTCACCCTGCCCACACCCTCCAGCGAACGGGTGTATACAATTATACCCATGCGGTAGCACAGCGGGATAAACGGAAGTTCGTTTTCAAAAGCAGTTATAAAATCCTCCAGTTCGCCCGTCCCCCTGATATAGCTGCCATAGGATTTTATGCAGTCGTATGGCTTAGGACCGTTATACAGACCTTCTCCCAGGGTAAACAAATCGCCTATATCCATATCGTTGAGTATGGAATATTCCGCAAGATACAGATGATACTGTCCCTTGCCGGCTCGAGCGATCAATCCCTCAGCGGAAATTTCCGTGATTTCTACATTGATACCCACTTCGGCGAGCTGACTGCTTATATTCTCGGCCGCAGCAAGATGCCGGCTGTTGCCGCGACTGACCAGCATGTTAAAGCTAAGCTGTTTGCCGCTCTGATCCTCACGAACTCCGTTGTTGATTATCACATAGCCGGATTGTTCGAGACATTCTATCGCAGCATTTTTCCTGGAACGACCGTTGCCGCTCTGATATTTCGCCGCCTCGCTCCAATTAGGGGTAAAGGGTCCTGTCGCGCCAAGCGCCATTCCGGAAAATCCCACCGAAGCCACATCGTTAGTGCTTATGGCATAAGACATGGCGCGGCGGACATTTTCATCTGCCAGCGCAGTATCGTTGGTATTGACGCCCATATAAACAAGATTGTTTATATCCACCTTCTGATAATCGGCATTTACATTCTGCGGCGTACCGTCGCGCATATCGGAATACATGTATGACAACGTGCCTATTTCTATGCTGTGCACTATACTTTCGACCGACGGCATTTCTCTGAGCGAAATTTTTTCTATCTTAACCTTTTCAGGATTATACCACCTGTCATTTTTCACCAGACGGGTAGTGTTAGGAGTAACGCCGTCAGAAAGCGTGGCAAATTTATACCTGCCGCTCCCTGTCGGCGGCAGTTCCTTATTGGCGGACGGATCGTAATGAATTATCGGAAAATCCAGCATTCTGTAAGCATTGATGTTTTCCTCTTTCATCATAAATGTAACTGTCATACCCTTCACCGAGCAATTAGTCACATTGGACAGCTTATCCTTATATATACTGCCCTTAGTCTTGGCCGCCATATAATAGGAATAGCTTATATCCTCAGCGGTGAGAGGTGAGCCGTCAGAAAATACTATCCCCGACCTGATTTGTACCTTAACAATAGTATGGTCAACGGTAATCGACTTTGCAATCACATATTCTACATCAAAGTCGGGAGTGAGTTCAATCATACTGTCGTACAGCAGGTAACATATATTTTGAGTAAGGGTTGATTTACAGGTGTATGGATTGATGATTTCATCGGCAGAATAAGCCAGCACCATATCAGCTTCGCCGTTATCGCCTAAATCTATTTCATTGTCGGTATCCAGCGACGCGTGATAGAGCTGGGCGCGAAGCTCGTCAGCGCTCTGCCAGTCATCATCGACTTTCTCCATGCATCCGCTGAGCACAGAGAGAAATACCGCGCATGACATTAGCATTGCCGCAAATCTCATAAAATATTTATTTATGCGCATAAAATTATTTGCTTCACCTCACAGTATTATCTGTTCACTAATCTGAAATGTTGACCCTTTCCACGGCGGTGGTCCTGCCGGTCTTTTCGTCTATTGTGAATATAATGCCGTTGAGCATACATCTGCCCTCCGCATAATTCAGGCGAACAGGCATTTTGGTGCGCATTTTCTCTATTGCGGCATCAATATTCACACCTATCACGGAATTAATCGGACCTGTCATTCCCACATCGGTGATAAATCCCGTGCCGCCGGGGAGAATCTGTTCGTCTGCGGTCTGCACATGGGTGTGTGTGCCGAAAAACGCGCTGATTCGCCCGTCAAGGTAATACGCGAGCGCGCGCTTTTCGGCGGTCGCCTCGGCATGCATATCCATAATGATTATTTTCTCGCGGACGTCTTCGAGCAGCCTGTCGGCGGTGTCAAACGGACAGTCCAGCACGGGATTCATTCCCACCGTGCCCATCATATTCAGCACGCGTATCCTCACGCGTCCCAAGTCTATCACATAGCTGCCCACTCCAGGAGCCTTGCTAGGATAATTGGCGGGGCGAATCACAGGCGCGTCGCTCTCGTAAAGCTCGTAGCTCTCCTTGCGCTGAAAGGAATGATTTCCCGTGGTGAGCAGATCAACGCCGCAGTTCAGCAGGTAGTTTGCCGAGTCGGGGGTAATGCCGTTGGTGTCGGCGGAGTTTTCACCATTGGCAATGACAACGTCAATTTTCTTGAGCCGCTTGAGGGCTGTCAGATGACTGCGCAGAAAGTCGATGCCGATAGTGCCCGTAACATCTCCTATGCATAAAATATTCATTGATTAATTATCCGCTCTTTCTATATTGATTTAGTGTAATCGTGGTGAATTGTTTGTAAATTTTAGTCTTTACAATATTTTATCTCAAAATTCCTTAATGATATATGTATTCACTCCGCCATGAATTCCAGCACCATTGCCGAGCAGGTAGCGGCGGCCTTGGCGGCGAATTCGGGATAGTCCATGCTTGCGTTCTCATCGGCCGAGTCGGATATGCATCTCACCGCGCCGAACGGTATCTTTGCCAGCGTGCATACCTGTGCGATAGCACCGCCCTCCATGTCGCACGCTGAAGCGTTAAATCGCTCTCGCATTGCAGCGGTTATAGCCTTGTCCGCTACGAATTGGTCGCCCGTCGCGATAATTCCCGTTATGACGTGCGCCTTGCCGCCGACAGCCTTCTTCAATCGTGCGGCAATATCTTTATCAGCCTCGAAATAAATTTTATTCACGGTGGAGACAAAGCCCACCGGGTCGCCGATTGCGGAGGTATCCACATCGTGCTGAACAAACGACTCGGCTATCACTATGTCATTCTGCTTTATTCCGTGTGCAACCGCGCCCGCGACGCCTGTATTGATTATCTCATCCACTCCGAACACGCTCACCATTATCTGCGCGCACACCGCCGCATTGACCTTGCCTATGCCGCAGCGAGCAAGTATCGCCGACTTACCGCGCAGAGTGCCGATGTAAAATGGTATGTCGCTTATGATTTTTGTTTCTGCGTTCTCCATTTCGGTCTTGATTGCCTCAACCTCAACGTCCATTGCTCCGATTATTCCTGTCATGATTTTTTTACCTGCCTTATAAATAATTAGATATACAAAATCTCAATATAAATCATAATTTATATTGGGTGGTCAGGGGCGTTGCCCCCGAACCCCTACGAAGGGCGCTGCCCCTCGACCCTGCCAAGAGGGCCTGCCCCCTTGGATTCCCATTGTAAGTCGCTTGACTTTAGTCTACGCTAAATTATCATTTACAAAACGTCTCTGCCGTTGCCCTCGCCAATGCTTCCGCTATGCGCCGCCGCTTATTTATTATCATGCGCGCTGTGTCGGGATTATCGTGATAATCCACCTCCGCAAGCACCGCTATCATACCGAGATCCGAGGGGTCGCGCACCTCGCCGTAGCCGAAATTATTGAAGCACTCCATTGCGCTCACCGCCCCCGCCGAATTTACGGGCGGGTAATCCGAAACGCTGTTCAGCTCTCGCACGATATTTTCCGCAAGCTGCCTGCTCTGCTCGCTCCCTGAATAATAATACCCCTCCGCACCGCTGCATTTTTTGCCGGACGCAGTGGCGTTGGAGTGAATTGCGAGATAAATATCACAGTTTTTGCGCGCGGCGTCTGACGGTCTGCCGCTCTTGATTATCCGCATATACGACGGTGCGATGTACACCTTAAAGCCGTATTTTTCGCGTAGTATGTCCGCCGTTACCGCAGCCAGAGCCTCCATCTGCTCCATTTCATTCGTACCACCCGCAGCATATGCATTGTGTGGCTGTCGGGAGGGTGAAAGATAAATCGTGGGCGGATTTTTGCGGCTGAAATTTTTACATGGAATTTCCCGCAGCGAATTGGTGATAGTACAATTGTCCTTAGCCAGCCACAGCCGCCTGCCGCTACGCTCAACCTCAAACCAAACCTTGCCCGACGCGTCCACATAATGTGAATTCACAGAGTAAGCTTCGCCCTTTGCCGCACTGTCGGCGGCTATAAACATATCTCCACCGCCTATCCGCATTGGCGCATTATCATATTTCACCGAAACGCTCTGACTGATATAATCCCCCGCATAAACCGATACGGAATTACCGCAGCAAAGTATCGCAATTGCGACGGTTAAAGCTGCGGTGCGGCAATTTTTGAAATTTTTTGAATAACACATGGCAAAATTCTCCCCTAAAACAACACATTTACAGAAATATTTTTGCCAAATTCAATTAATTCAGACGTATTTGTTATTATAACATAAATTTCCGATATATGCAACCACCGTTTTTTTAGGATAATTCATTGCGGAAGTTCCTAGTTTTTTACCTCTATTTTACTTATTTTTAATAAAAAAACACTATTGACATTCACTGATTGTAATATCGCAAATAATTTTCCACAATCCACATATTTTAACATTTTTTAAATGAGAGATGTTGAAAACTCTGTTAAATCCCTTGAAAAGCCGTTTTTATTATTGAAATCATGTTGAAAACACGGTGGAAAGTGTTAATAAGCCGGCTTTTCACTGTGGAAATGTGCTTTACTGATTGTAATAAATGAATAACAAAAATGAGAATCCTGCAAAAAAAGCAGGCGCATTCCGAAGAACACTCCTGCTTTTTCTATCTATGTGGAAATTATTCTCAATTATTTAAATGATTTTCTCCTTAAATTCACCAAAATCACTGCGGCTGTGGTTCCCGAGATTACCAACAAAGCAATCCAAAATATGTAATTGGTACTGTCACCCGTTCTGGGATTAGAGAGTGCTGTTGGTTTGATAACTCCGCACTTTGTACATACTCCGTTTTCGTAATTATGCCCTAATTTTGGGACAACAACTGTATCAGTCGCGTCGCAAACGTCGCACTTTGCTGTCTTTGTTCCGTCGGCAGTGCAAGTGGCATCGTTGTTGGATACATAATTGGTAAAGCTGTGATTTTCAGCGTCTGTTTCTTCTCCGCACAGGGTACACTTATAATAATGCGAATCTTCATTATACAACAACGACCACGTATGCCCTAATTTTGTATCCAGATCAACAACTGTATCAGTCGCATCGCAAACGTCGCACTTTGCTGTCTTTGTTCCGTCGGCAGTGCAAGTGGCATCGTTGTTGGATACATAATTGGTAAAGCTGTGATTTTCAACGTCTTTTTCTTCTCCGCACAAGGTGCACTTATAATAATGCGCTTCATCATCATATGACAATTCGGTTGACCACGGATGAACGCGTGTATCACCGTAGTGCTTAGCTGCATTCAAAAAATAACTGTCATAGTATGCTCCTTTCTCAATGTGCTCCCATTCACACCACGTGCCGCTGTAATAAACATCAGTTAAACTGGTACAAGTAGCAAATGCATAATTACCGATATTATTCACAGATTTTCCAATAGTTACACTTGTTAAAGCCGTACAGCAATTAAATGCGTACTTGCCAACTTTAGTAACTGAATCAGGTATGTTTATACTCGTTAATTTTTTGCAAAGCTCAAATGCACAGTCATCAATTAAAGTGACAGAATTTGGGATCGTAATGCTTGTAATAGAACATTCTTCAAACGCACGTTGGCCTATTTCAGTAACGGTATCGGGTAAGCTTACGCTTGTCAGGTTAGTACAACCCCAAAATGAATAATTAGCGATTTTAGTAATACCGCTATTGATAACTACAGTTTTTATAGACAGTTTATATTGGCTTCTCCAAGGACTGCTCGTAATTGCACCGCTTCCGCTTATTGTCAGTGTACCTGTATCGTCAAGCACCCAAACTGCATTATCTCCGCACATACCGCTTGCTATTTCTTCACTGATTTCAAGATAAGAATTGAACAGGCTTACCTTATCTGAAACAGACACTGTTTCTGTAGGCGATACTATGCCGATGTTCACATTTTCATTATCATTTGCAAAGGCTACCATAGGTACAGTCAGCGATACTAAGCCCACAGCTGCTGTAATCATGGCGACAATTAATCCGGATTTCGACTTAACTTTTTGCTTTATTGATTTCATAACGCTACATCTCCTTGATAGTAATCATATGTTTGATTCTTAAAAACAAGATACTTCTATATTTATTATACAAAAATCTACAGTATAACACAAGCAACTTGAAGTGTCATCTGATTAATTTTACGCTACATCTATTAACATAGTCGCAGATAAATTTAACTTTCGTCCAATAGGCAGTTGACATTTGTAAAAAAAAGATTTATCATATCTTTTAATAAGGATAAGGAGCTGTAAATCTTATGAAAAAAATAAATATTCTAACAATTGCAGTCGCAATGCTCTGCACTGCGCTAATGCTCGCTTCATGCAGCAAAAATTCTTCTGATAATGTTTCTGATTCGGACATATCAAAGGTTTCATCGGAAATTCAGCTTACAGCAGAGGAGTCTGTAACAGTTATGGCAGGCGAGCAGAAAATCGAGGACTGCTTCATACTTAAATCGCTCTGGTACGGTGAAGAATTTAAAAACAAATCCAGCCTCAATCAGCTTATGATGGAAAAATACATGTCGGAGGACAGCGTGATTCCGCAGGCGGTCGATAAAAGCACCGTAAAATTTATCTTTAACGGCAAGGACAAGCCCTCATCTGTCAAGCTGACGCAGCAGGCTAACACCTTCGCCGCAAACACCGGCATACCATACAATATAAAAGAAATCGAATTGCAGCAGAACGAAAACGGCGAATACTTCTTCGACATTGATTTTGAAAAATTCACCATGTATTACTATCAGCTCGACTGCGAGTGGGATAACGGCAACTCCGCGCAGTATGTATTCGCACTGGAAAAAACTAAATAAAGATTTATTAATGTTTTGATATAAAAAACGGATGAATAGTGCGTAGAATATACACACCGTTCATCCGTTTAATCATTTTAATAACATATCGTCAGAAAAGCGACCATACATCCTTGATTGTCACCGCAATCATAAGGAGTATCAGCAGCGCAAAGCCGATGAAGTGCACGATGCCCTCTTTTTCTGGGCTTATGGGCTTTCCGCGAACTGCCTCAACCAGAATAAAGAAGAGCCTGCCGCCGTCCAGCGCGGGAATCGGCAAAAGGTTAAATATACCCAGGTTCACAGTGATAAGAGCCATGAAGTATATTATGTTGTTCAGTCCCGCAAGGAAGTTTTTGGCGAACCCCTGCTCCGCCACCTGACCTATCGCCGTTGCCATACCCACAGGTCCCGACAGTTCGTTAAAGCCAACCTGTCCCTTAAAGAGCATGATAAAGCTCGAATATATCATACGCACAAACGCCAGCGTTTCGGAAAATGTTGAGGTAATCACCGTCTTGACAGTCTTATCTACACGATAGACCTTAAAGTCGATATTAGTAACCGCAACTCCGTCGGAATACGACACAACCTCCATTTGCAGATCGTTGAACGCCAGCTTTTCGCCGTTGCGCTTGACCACTATGTCGAGAACGCCGTCCTTTGCAGTGGAGAGTGCAAAGCTCATATCTGTGGCGCATAACGTGCGGTATCCGTTTATGGAATAAATCTCGTCGTCAACCTGAATTCCTGCGTTCATGCTGGTTGAATCGCTCACAAGGTATGCAACGGTCGTGGAAGCGTAATATGGCTGCTGCACCTGAATAATGAACATAAAAACTATGCCGAGCAAAATATTCATCACCGCGCCTGCGGAAATGATTATAGCGCGTTTCCACCATTTCTTGTTGTTAATCGCGCGTTCGTCATCGCTGTCCTCATCCTCGCCCTCCATGGCGCAATAGCCGCCAATCGGGATAAGTCTGAGGGAATACATAGTTTCCTTGCCCTGCTTTGACCAGATTTTCGGACCCATGCCCAGCGCAAATTCATTGACCTTTACGCCGAATTTCTTGGCCGTAATAAAATGTCCGAATTCGTGAATACCGATAATAAGCGCAAACAGCAATACCGCGATTATCACGGTCAGAATAATGTTTAATACTGAAATATCAACCACTCCCTGCTAAAAAATTTAATCTTCAACTATCATATCTACCAGCGTCCTGATGTGAATTTTCATCGTATCCAGACACGGCACAGGACTTACTTCATCATTAAGTATTAAGGGCAGTTCAGTACAGCCTAATACGATTGCTTCTATGCCCTCTTCATCCCTCATGCGATTTATAATGTGCAAAAATTCCTCGCGGGTTTCGTCCTTTATAATTCCGCGCTCCAGCTCGTTAATTATCCTGCTGTTTACAAGCTCCATTTCGGCTTCTGTGGGAACAACGACTTCAATGCCGCTTTCAGTGAACGGATTTTTAAAGAATTCACCTTTCATAGTTAAAATCGTTCCCAGTAATCCTATTTTTCGCAGATTCAGCCGCAAAGCCTCAGCCCGCACGGTTTCAATTATACTCACCAGCGGCAGTGCTGATTTTTCCCTGAGTCTGTCAAAAACGATGTGCGGTGTATTTGCGCTCAATGCCGCAAAATCCGCGCCGCTCTTTTTCAGATTTTCAATTGCGTTAGCGAGATAATCTGTCAGGTCGTCATATTTTCGCTCACGGCACATATCCAGAACGTCAAACACATTTACGCTTTCAATAGTCAGCGTGGGAAAGCAGTCCCTGCCCAGCTTTTTCTGCACACCGTAAACTATATCGTGATAATACGGAATTGTCGATTCAGGGCTCATTCCGCCCACCAGTCCTAATTTTTTCATACGCTCACTTCCCCACATCAAAATATTATTTTTTTATTATATTAATCAATGAGCATAAGTGGCAAAATACACAAATAAATCATAATTTATATTGGGTGTATCTGCGTAACGTCCACTTGAAAATCAAAGATTTTCTCGTTAGTTTTCTATGGGCTTCGCATTGTTTTCTATTTTAAGTCTTTGCTACACTTTGGTTTTGTAGGGGCTTTGCCCCTACGACCCCACGAAGGGCGCTGCCCCTCGACCC
>JAQXFQ010000012.1 GCA_029005175.1 Bacillota bacterium | reverse complement strand
TGATGCTCGGACTTTCCTCATGCAAAGCCCTTTCGGGCAAAGCACGCGACCGTTTATTCTGCTCATTTAATTATTTTACTCCAATCAGGCAATATTGTCAAATTAAATTTTTTATCTGCATGACATCCACTCGAAAATCAAAGATTTTCTCGTTGGTTTTTTAGGGGCTTCGCATGGGTGCGTTTTCCTGTTGCTGGTTTTTCTTGCACTTTGGTTTTGTGGTGGCTTTGCCCCCACGCCCCCACAATGGGCTTAACCGCTATTCAAGGAATAGCGGTGTCCCCTTCGACCCCGCCAAGAGGACCCCCGCCATTCAAGGAATGGCGGTATCACCTTGGATTCCCGGCGTTGCGTACTCTCTGGTAAATTATCATTTATTTGTGTATTTTGCCACTTTTGCTTATTTATTAAAATTCTACTATATTTCGCTGCGCCAATTTTCATTTATCTCCGAGCTTGCCGCAGTGGCTCGAGTTATCTGCAATGCAATTTCACTGTATACACTCGCGGGCAAATCCGAAATTTTTACCAAATCCTCGGGTTTAACCTTGTCATAAATGTAGCTGCCGTACTTAACAGATTCCGCTTTATAAAATACCGCGTCAAATACGGTTACTTCCTCGTCATCGTAGCCGCCCACATACATGCCGGAAAATCCAAGCTGAACGCTCACTCCGTCGGTGACATTTTCGCGATAGAATTCATAAAAAATACCTGCGTCCTGCGGAGAACCCTTGTACCAGCCGAATGACGTCATCTTTCCCATGAACGACATGCCGCTCAGCACCTTGCCTGCGCCAACAAGCACACGGTCGCATTCCAATTCTTCCTTGCCGGGAGTATAGGTCGGGCGGTCGAGCTGCTCAATGCACTGCTTAACCTCATAATCATCAAGCTGCTCCTTCCATACCGCGATAGAATCCGCTGTCAGCTCCAGCGGATGCACAAGTCCTATGGTAGCATTTTCGGGCATATCATATTCTTCCTCGTCCTCGGTGTTAAAGGTGCCGTCCTCCATATATCTAAAGGTCTGCACCAAGGCATTATCATTATAAACACCCCAAATAAGGCTCATTGCAAATTGATGCATAATGGGATTTTGCACGAATAATTTCGTCCACGCCTCCGATGTCCACTTTCTGCCTGTTGACAAAGCCAATTCCATGCGGATTTTTTGTGTATTTACTGTTGCCTTGATGCTCTTTTTCAAAGCCTTGAATTCGCTGTTGGCCTGCGGGGCGAGAACCGGGTCATCCTTCTGACTGGGCGAGGGCAGATTTTTCAGACGTTTGCCGCTCTCATCAAATACTTCAGTTTCCAGTGCGGCATTCAATCGTACAGTGAACTTGCGCGTACCGTAATCTATAATCTTTTGCATACTGCTGTCAAAGCCAAGGTCGGGGACGATTCTGTCAGCTAACTCCTCTGTGGTAATTCCCAACTGTGCCGCCGCAAATTTCAGCGCATCGACTGCGGCAGATTTTACCTGCTTAAACTTAAATTTGCGGGAAATTGTATCTACCGTGAGCAGGGCTTCCGGCGCAGAGTTGAGTGCCAGCGCCTTGACGGCCTCTGCCGCAATCGCTCCTCGCGACTCCTGCGGCCACTTATTGATGTGGCTGATTAGCGACTGTGCGACCTCGCTGCCGCCGTGAATTGAAGCAAAATACAGCACCCACTTTTTCTTAGACTGCGCTCCGTCGTCCAGCCAACGCTGAAATACGTCTGCCGCGTACAGTGCTAGTGACCTTTCGTCAAGAGTTGAGGCAATTGCGGCGGCATCTGCCGATATACCCGGAACGGGCATTGACGAGTATGCGAGCATTACCGAAGCGACATAATTTGGTTCGGCGGGTGTGCCGTCCGCCATCTTCACCTCAGGCAAATCGCCCAGCCACTGCACCGAACGTATTTTGCCGCCCTTGAGCAGACGGTCGGAAATCTGCTTACTCGATTCGGGAACTGAATTTTTTCCGTCCGCAGCATTACCCAGCGCGAGATTTATGAGGTCGAGCAGAGCTTTGCTCTTTTCCTTTTCAAGCGCGGCGGCAAGTGCATCGCTGTATTTTGACGAGCCCCACATTCCTATTACCTTGACTGCAACCTCACGCTGTGCGGACTTCTTTGAGTTTAGCAAACTCAGAACGTCCTGATCCCAATCAGTGTGCCTTGAAATTATATCTATGAGCGTTTCCCGAACTGCGCCTGAGCCGTCACCAGAAAATGTGAGAATTCTCTCCTTATATTTTTCTGAATCTGTGCTGTATGCCAGCAAACCAATCTTACGGACATATGCGCTGGCAGACTTGACTTCGGTATAAAAAGCCTCGTCATCCTCTTCGATTTTCTTAAACATTTGCTTCGCAAAAATATTTGCCAAAGCGTCCTTTGTTGAACCGTCGCCGTAGGTCCATTCAAAAATGCCGTCTATTGCCTTGAATTGGTATCGAAGCGGAAGTTTTTCGGTGTCGAACATGTCGAAAATTTTAGCTACAGACTGCTCGTCATATTCGCGTTTGCCATCCTTATAGGAGCTTTTCACAAGATAGTTTATTTCATAATTTTTCCCTATCAGAGCATACACTACATACGAACGGCGCGCGATTTGATCTGAGCCCTCAGTCGCAAAGTACTGCTCAAGCTGGTCATTTTTTCCATATGATTTTACTGACACGGAGTCAAAATTCACCTTCTGCATCAGTTCTTCCAGTGAGTATTTTCCCAAGATATATTCCAATATATCAAGGTGTGCCGCACCGGTTTCACGCGCAACGCTGACCGCAACCTTTCTTTTGATTTCGCCGCAGTTTGCCTTTAATTCGGCGTATTTTTCGGGGGCAATATCCTTTATCGCTGACACCAGGACGTTGTAAGCAGCCACAGTCTCAACCTTTTCAAGTGCCTGTTCATATTCCGACTTTTTTGAATCATAAAGTCGCTTTACCGGGGCAGTATATTCACTCTCACCGCACCAAATGAAATATTTTGTAAAATCAGCTATTGCGAATTTTTCCAGCGCTGTGAATATTCTGTCGCAGTCTGATTTATTTGTTTCTAAAATAGCCTGTGACGATGTTTTAATATCTGCATACATGCAAAGCCTGAGGAATCCCCTAAGACGTGCGGAATACTGCATATTGAGCGCGGCTGTACCGCAGAGCAGATACGCCAGAAGTTCGTTGAGCTGTGATTTCTCGCACAATTCTTTTGCATCCTGAGGAATGTCCATTTTATCGTCATAATTGGCCACGAAATCCATAAGCGGACGTTCGTTGGACGAATTAACGGCACTGAACATATTCTCTATACTATCGGCTATATTTTGAATATAGTTTTTATGGTTGTGGTCATAATAAAACTGTTCATCTTCAAAAAAATCAAAAATTCTGTCCTTAGTTTTTTTGCCTTTTCTTGAGAGCAGCGTATTATATCCAAACCCGCTCAAAAGAGTCTCTGCATTTGCAAAATTGCCAATACAATATTCAACTGCTTTGATAGCATCCTCAGGATTATCCATGCAGAATTTTTTAAATTCTGAAATTCTGCTCTCAACAAGATCATTTTTATAAAATGCTGCGCTCTCGGCGTAAACTGCCATGTATTGAGCCGGGTGCAGCACTTCTTTCATTTGGTTCATATAAGTTGAATGATCATAGAGCACTTCGCAAATTGTTGAGCCGCCTAATGCAAACGTGGCTCTTAAAAATCTCTTGTATTTTTCATCGCTTTCGCTTTTTGAAAGCTTCTCCTGAACATGCTTTGCTGCGCTTGTCTTATCGTACCCAAGTCCGCTTAAATTGCGCATTTTAATTTTCGACAGCAGTGACTCATCCTCTGTTTCTGCTTCCATATAGTTTGTGATACATTCAAGTTCTTCCGCAGTCGCTCCCAAATCGGCAAAGGCTTCAATAATAGATTGTGAAGAATTTTTCTCTCTAAGTTTCATAACAATACATCAATTCCTTTCAATTATTTGTATTTTTATCATTTAAATTTGAATAGTTTTCGAGTATATTTTCGTAGCGTATGCGTCTTTGACAAATTTCAATATACTTACATATCCTGCACATAACGTCCATGATTTTGCTGTCATCAAATGCCGTTGAATGTCGCCGCATTTCAATCAACTCAGCGAGCGATAAAAGCATTTGAGAAAGTGTGTGTAAGCCGTATCGTTCAGAAACATCTGAAAAGTTTCGGATATGCTTTATAGAAGCGTCGTGAACCGTGGCAAATCCCGACTGAAACAAATCTGTCATTTCCTGCCTTATATCTAAAATTAAGTCGAGCAGAATGTTGTATTCCGAATTTTCCATTTATCACACCTCCGTCAGCAGCTCAATCGGATAAAACATCAGGCTCTCATCACCGGGGTAAACTCTGCCGAAAAACACCGGCGGTTCTTCATATTGCTCCATATGCGACGTCATATGTTCGAGCGCGGTAATTACATCGCCGTCAACGTCATTGTGTTCTATACTCAGCACCATTTTACGGTCATCGCAATCCAAAAGAGTCATTTCAAAACGCTGGGTAATGCTGTTAAAGCTCCCTCCAATGCAGCTTTTGGGCTTAACCGCCGCCAGCACACCGTCATTGTCGAAGTCGGTACTGTTAAAATTGTCCACAAGCAATTTTAAGAAATTTGTGTATAGCAAATCCCCAAGCATATTTGCATCAATCGCACAGCTTCCGACGATTTCGGCATGTGCGTTGGATGTAGATGAAAGCCTATCACCCGAGGCCTTGCACCCCGTCAGCTTTATTATTTTGCCCTCAAGCTGCGTAATCGGCACATCCATATTCCACGCGTATGTGTACTGAGCTTTTTTGCCCCGTCCGCTGTTTTCATAAAAATTCGCGCGCACGACATTATAAGTGTAGAACTTATTTTTTTCACAGTCAATGAAGTAATAAATATCTCCCTCATACCCGCTTCTGCCCAAAAAATGACGTGTGCATATATATGCTAGCTTCACAGGCGGCAGTGCCTTGTATTCGCCGCGAAACTCGCCCGAAAGTTTTTCAATAATCAATGGATTATCAGCGCACCCGATTGTAATACAGTCACTGTAAACCGAGAGTATTTTACTTAGCAGCATTTGCGAATCAAAGCTAACCTTCCTATGAATGTACTCACCGTAAAGAGAAGATATTTCACGCAATTTCCGCTCAAAATCAGCCAGCTTTGCATTGTGCGCAAGCAAGGCGAGCTGCTGCGCCTCCTCCTCTGCATTTTCGCCTGCACGAGCCAGACCCATAGCCATCCAATCCGTCAGCTTTTCGCAAATTTGCTCTGATACAAATTTTTTTTCTTTTATGCCGTCGGAATTTACCTCTGATTTAACCTCCTGCAGGTTGTCAATTTTAATTATTTCTCGCTCAAGCATAAGACAAATCAAGGCTTTAGCCTTGTGCGGGCAAAGCTGCGCGCTGTGACAGGTGCAGGTGGAGTTTTCTACTGAATCCAAAAGCTTAACAGTTATATTTTCGTCCGTAAATTTCACGGTAACTATTGATGAAAATTCAAATTCAGGCTTATATCCCGCCTCCAACTGTTGAACAAATTCACGGTAGCTTTTTGCGGGTATCGCCTTGCGCAAGCTATCCAGCATCGCCGAATCAAGCTTATCAAGAATTTCAGGCTGCTTGTTTTCAAGTGGCTGTAATTCACACGATTCATTAGCTTCGCACTTATATTTATCCTGCAAATACAAGATAGACATGATTATATGTTTGCATGTCGATGAAGATGGGCAACTGCATTTGCTTTGAGCCAACGGCAAAATA
>JAQXFQ010000011.1 GCA_029005175.1 Bacillota bacterium | reverse complement strand
CGATGATATGTGCGAGAAGGCATTCGATGACCAGTGCACAGGCGCTAACCCGAGATACCCGCTCATCAGCGAAATCAAGGCTATGTACCTCAAGGCTTATTACGGCAAGTAATTAACAGTGCTTAGCTATATTTCACAATTGTCAGCTTGCGATTTTGTGCGAGTTTAATATTATCACATATCCGTCGCATCACTTATGTGGTGCGGCGGTTAAGTGGTATATGCAGTATTATTACCTGATGTAATTAAAGTTCACAAATTAAATTATATAATAAAAAAATTAAAGGCATAAATTTCTTTTTGAAGAGAGTCACAGGCACGGATTTCTGTTTAAGAAAGGAAAATGTTTTTATGATGAAAGTAACAATTTGCATAGGTTCGTCTTGTCACCTGAAAGGCTCAAGACAGATAGTTGAAAAATTCCAAAATCTGGTAAAGCAAAATTCGCTTGAGGATAAAGTTGAACTCAGCGGTACATTCTGCATGGGAAACTGCGTCAACGGAGTCAATGTCATGGTGGATGAAACTCAATTTTCTGTACTTCCCGATACTGCCGAGAAATTTTTTGAAGAAGAAATTCTGGCTAAAGTTAAGTAAGGAGTGGAAATATGAAAATAAGTGTTTGTATCGGCTCATCATGTCATCTTAAGGGCTCGCATGAAGTGGTCAGACTGTTTAAGGAATACATAGAAAGACATCACCTTGAGGATAAGATTACACTAAACGGCACTTTTTGCCTTGGAAAATGCTCAGACGATGGCGTAAGTGTGCAGATTGATGATGGCGAAATATATGGCGTTACTGCAAATAATTTTGAAGAATTTGCAATGACTCATCTCAGCAATCTGTAAGAGGAGGTGCGGTCGTGTCTGAAATTCTTAAATTAAAGCAGTCTAATTGTCGAAATTGCTACAAGTGCATACGGAATTGTCCGGTAAAGGCTATCAGTTTCTCGGGCGATCAGGCTAATATTATAGAGGATGAATGTATTCTGTGCGGTCATTGTTTTGTGGTGTGCCCTCAGAATGCAAAGGAAATTACCGATGATACTGAGCGCGTCAAGAGCCTTTTGCACGGTGAGGATCCTGTAGTTGTGAGCCTTGCGCCGTCGTTTATCGCCAATTACGATGGCGTGGGTATTGAATCTATGGAAAAGGCATTGAAAAAGCTGGGATTCTTTGCTGTGGAGGAAACTGCAATTGGCGCAACTATCGTTAAAAGAAAGTACGATGAGCTGCTTTCCGAGCATACCGGCGAAGTTATAATTTCATCCTGCTGTCCGTCTGTCAATATGCTTATACAAAAGTATCACCCGAATTGCGCTAAATATCTGGCGGACGTAGTTACTCCGATGGTGGCTCACTGTGTGGACATCAAAAGGCGTTATAAATTTGCCAAGACAGTTTTCATAGGACCCTGCGTTGCTAAAAAATACGAAGCTCGTCATTCTAACGGAATTGTAGACGCGTCACTCACCTTTGAAAATCTTACCGAGTGGCTTGCTGCCGAGGGCATCGAGCTTGAAAAAAACAAAGTGTCAAATCAAAAAAGTCGGGCGCGGCTCTTTCCGACCCCCGGAGGGATTCTCAAGACAATGGAATGCTGCGCTCCCGAATATGAATATATCGCCGTTGACGGCATCGACAGCTGTATTTCGGTGCTTAATGATTTGGAAAACGGCAATATAAAAAATTGCTTCATAGAGATGAGCGCCTGTTCTGGCGGCTGTGTGTGCGGTCCCGTTATGGAGAAGCATCACAATTCTCGCATGCAAAATTATCTGGCGGCAGTGAATTACGCCGGCAGTCAGGATTTTGACGTCAGCATGCCCGAGGAAATGCTCATACGCAAGGAATATCCGCAGATCAAATTGCACGATAATCAGCCTACTGAGGCAGATATAAAGGAAATCCTGCGCCAGATGGGCAAGATTGATCCGCAGAATCAGCTAAACTGCGGTTCTTGCGGATATAATAGCTGTCGCGAAAAGGCCATCGCAATTTATTACGGCAAGGCTGATGTTTCCATGTGTCTGCCGTATTTGCAGGAAAAAGCGGAGTCTTTCTCAGATCAGATTATCAACAACACACCAAACGGAATTATTGTGCTCAATGATGATTTGGAGGTTCAGCAGATAAACAGCGCTGCGGGACGTTTGATGAATATTCGCAATACATCGGATGTTTTGGGCGCACAGGTCGTTAGAATTCTCGATCCGGCTGATTTTATTTATGTGCGAAGCACCGGAAGAAATATCCGTGATAAGAAGGTTTACCTGGCGGATTACAATAGATATGTCGAGGAAACGATTGTTTATGACCGCGCTTATCATCTGCTTATTTGCATAATGCGCGATGTGTCTGATGTTGAGGGCGTAAAAGAGCGCAAGGAAACTATCAGCCGCAAAACGGCGGAAATTGCCGATGAGGTGGTTGACAAACAGATGCGTGTTGTTCAAGAAATCGCATTTCTTTTGGGCGAAACTGCTGCGGAAACCAAAGTTGCGCTGAGTAAGCTGAAGGAGTCGATCAGGGATGAATGATTTATGTGCTGACATCGGCTACAACAGCCTTATTAAAAAGGGTGAACAGCTTTGCGGTGACCATGTTGAGGTGGTTCCGTGCGAGGACGGCGAATCAACGATCGTCGTGCTGGCGGATGGTTTGGGCAGTGGGGTAAAGGCGAGCATACTTTCCACCCTCACGGCAAAAATCATTTCCACAATGACCGCTGCGGGAATGAAGGTTGAGGATACGGTGAAAACTGTAGTGGCGACGCTGCCCACCTGCTCGGTGCGTCAGGTGGCATATTCGACCTTTACCATAATCCGATTGATAAAAAATGAGTTTGCCGAAATAATTCAATTTGATAATCCCGATGCTATTTTGCTGCGTGACGGCGAATGCTATGAATTTCCGAAAACCGAAATGAATATAGACGGAAAGAAAATATACAGTTCAAAAATCGCGCTTCAAGAGAACGATATTTTCATAATTATGAGTGACGGCTGCATTCATGCGGGCGTGGGAATGAGCTTGAATTTTGGCTGGGAGCGCAAGGATATAATTGAATACATGGCCACATTTTACAGTGTCGGCTTTACGGCTAAAACGCTTACAACTATCTTGCTTGACGAGTGTAATAGATTGTACGGCGGCAGTCCGTACGATGATACGACAGCGTGTATTATCAAAATAAGAAAGCGTGTGCCGATGAATTTGCTTTTCGGTCCTCCCTCTAAACGTGAGGATGCGCCTAAAATGATGTCGCTTTTCTTCTCGAAGGAGGGTAAGCATATCGTATGCGGCGGCACGACATCGACCATAGCTGCGCAGTATTTGGGCAAGCCGCTTATACCCAAGCTGGATTTTCCGGACCCGAAGATTCCGCCCATTGCTGAAATAGAGGGCGTTGATCTGGTTACAGAGGGCGTTATTACCATGAACAAAGTGCTGGAGTATGCCCGAAATTATCTGGCAGACAACGACGCTTATTCCGAGTGGAGCTATAAGCGAGACGGCGCGTCACAAATCTGCCGCCTGCTTTTTGAAGAGGCCACTGACATTAATTTTTATGTGGGCAAGGCGATAAATCCCGCTCACCAGAATCCCGACCTGCCGATTACCTTTAATATCAAGATGAGCATAGTTCAGGAATTGGCTGATTGTTTGGAAAAAATGGGCAAGCGAATTAGAGTAAGTTATTTTTAAAATTTTTTTGGAGGCGTATGATTTTGCGTAAATTCGATACCGCAGTTCAGTACCTCAAGTATAAAGTGCTGAGAGAGGTTACAAGATTTTCCTTCAAAGGAAACCTGATGGAGAAAATTACAGATATACCCAAGATTATCACACCGGGCAAAGAGCCGACAATGCGCTGCTGTGTTTACAAGGAGCGTGCTATTCTGGCCGAGCGTGTTAAACTGGCAATGGGCGGAGATTCGTCTAACCCTAATGTAATCGAGGTTATTGATATTGCCTGCGATGAATGTCCCATGGGCGGCTATAGCGTTACTTCAGCATGCCGCGGATGTATTGCTCACAGATGTGAGAGCGCATGCCGCCGAGGAGCGATTTCTTTTGACGAAAACCACACCGCCCACATAGATAAATCCAAATGCGTTGAGTGCGGTATGTGCGCAAAAGTGTGCCCCTATGGTGCAATTCACAACCTGAAACGCCCATGTGAGCGAGCCTGCAAGGTGGATGCCATTTCAGTGGACGAAAACACAAAGGCCGCAAAAATCAATAATGACAAGTGCATTTCCTGCGGAGCATGTGTATATCAGTGCCCGTTCGGAGCAATAAGCGACAAGTCTTTTATTCTGAACGTAATAGATTTGCTCAAAAAGAGTGACGCTAATAATTACAAGGTGTATGCGGTGGTTGCCCCATCAATTGCCAGCCAGTTTACATATGCCAAAATCGGTCAGGTTGTGACAGGTCTGAAGCAGATGGGCTTCTATACCGTAGTTGAAGCTGCTCTCGGCGCGGATATGGTTGCAGTCAAGGAGACAAAGGAACTTGTGGAAAAGGGATTCCTTACCACATCCTGCTGTCCGGGCTTTGTTGCATACATAAACAAGCATTATCCTGATATGTCTGAGCATATATCGCATAACTATTCTCCTATGGCTGAAATAGGCAAGTATATCAAGGATAACGAACCGGATGCCAAGGTGGTTTTTATAGGTCCGTGTACAGCCAAAAAGATGGAGATAAAGCGCGAGGACGTAAAGCCTTATGTAGATGCGGTGATTACCTATGAGGAGCTTCAGGCGTTGTTTGACGGCAAGGAAATTGATATAACTACTCTGCCTGAAGGCGTGCTTGATAACGCTTCCTATTACGGCAGAATTTTTGCCCGCAGTGGCGGTGTGGCTGATGCTGTTGTTGAGGGACTTAAGGAACTTAACATTACAGACTTCGATTATAAGCCAGTGCCATGTGACGGCATAGAGCAATGCAGGGTGGCTCTGCTAAAGGCCTCCAAGGGCGTGTTGAACGGCAACTTTATTGAGGGTATGGCATGTGTCGGTGGTTGTATCGGCGGCGCGGGATGCCTGACTCACGGCGAAAAGAATAAGGCTGAGGTTGACAAGTACGGCAAGGAAGCATATGAAAAGACCATTATGGACGCTATCAGCGTTCTGAAATAGCCAGGAAGAAGCTAATAAGTAACTAATACCGGCGGATAATTAAAAGAACTTTTAACTATCCGCCGGTATTTTTATATCCTCAATTAAGTTGCAAAACGAAACGCAGTGTGTTAGTTAAAATAAATAAAACGAAACCTGTTCGCAAAGATAGACAAAAAGCTACGCTGAAAAAGATTATTTTTTCGGTATTATGCCGAATTATTACAGGATTAACTATTTTAATATGATTCATAAATTGTTAAAAAGCTGAATAAATCATTTGACGCGAAATAATGATAAAAATACGCAAAAAAATTGAAAAAAATCGAAAAATATTCCTTTTGTGTCGATTTGCACTTGACATGTAATGAGAAAAATGATAAAATTAAAATAATTCGTTACGTATTGAGATAAAACGGCAGTATTTAGCTTCGCTGGCTTGGATGTTCAGGATTTTATTTATTTATTGTATTTGCTAGCGATTTAATAAATTTATTGCCGCAAACTTATTCACTTTTAATACTTAACAAATTTTTGATTGCTCTGATTTATTGAGATTAACAGGGTGATTACAATCCTTGACCGGTAATTGGTGGTGCAGCTGAGTCGTTGGATTTAATTTAATTGTAGGAAAGGACTGGAAACTGTGTATAACGAAAGTACAGAGAAATTAAATGTCATAGGTCCAAAACTCAGAGAGATTCGAATTAAAAGAAACATGTCTCAGTGTGTGCTGGCTCAGAAGGTGACAGAAAAAGGTATGTCGCGCTCAACAGCAACTATATGTAAGATTGAGCGTCAGCAGCGTTCTGTTTTTGATTATGAGATTCAGCTTTTTGCAGAGGTTCTCAATGTTCCTATAGAAGAGTTTTACAAAAAATTGATGTTATAATTTATTATTACCAAATTCCTCATGATAAAAATTTGTTGTTGTTTAAATTGCAGAAAACAACCCGGATATATTTGCAGCTTATATTTTGCTGATATATCCGGGTTGTTTTACTGTCAATAAATATGTATAAAAGAGTAGATTCACTCTGCAGTTGAAGACTATGATAGCTGTTTATCACAAATTTCAATAGCTTCCTTTATAACTTTTTTAATTTCCTCAACATCACTTATTACATAATCTGTATCAATTAAGGACTGTAAGAAGTCATAATATGCGTTAGCTATTTCAGGCTCGGATATGATAAGAATGTCAGAAAGGACATCTGTGTACATTATTAACATATCGTTTTTATATACCATCATAGTTATAGGCGGAATTTTTATTCTAGTATCATCAATTATATTCCCTAATGTGTCGGCATTTTCAAGTGCAGTTTCCAACATGGTTTTTCTGTCAGCCACCAATACTTCTGACTTCAGTATACTTTTTATCTGATCCATAATTCCGGTTTTCGCAAAGTTCTTTAATCCGCTTAAAGTTTGAAATTTTTTTGTTGAGTTTGTTTTTTCCATGGTGATCATAATATTACAATAATCTAATATATAATCCAAACTAATAATACTATCATTTAGATATTTAGAAACAGTTTCTGCCGAAGCGAATTGATGCAGGCAGCAGCCGGAGGACGCTGTCAATGTAAAAAAGTTACACTCTGCAGGAACTCCTGAATTTTTCAAGAAATCAAATAAATCCATAGCTTGTGAAAATTTGCCTATCAGCGGTTTAGTCTTGCTGAAAGCCTCATTGAATTTTTCACAGTAGTTCTCAATAACAGACGGCTCAACTATAATCTGAGCATTGTTTAAATTAACGTCCAATATAATTAAATGCTTGGTGGTAATTATGTAATAAGGATATAAAATGCCAATAGAATCTAAAAAGTTATTTTCATCATAATAAAATCTTGGATTGTAGCCGGGGCAGTCGGTAAATATAAAATACATTATACTGCTGAAGGCTTCGATCATGCTGTTGCTCTCATAGTTACTGGTTTTTGTAAAGCTTATTATAGGCTCAAAATTTATATGCATTCCATTGTGCGAGTGATATAGCTCACTCAGATGTATGTAAAATTCGGTATAATTTGATGGAATAAAGGTTTTTATACTTACTTCATGGTTACATTCATTAGCTAAAGCAAATTCAAAATCCAGTACATTTTTTACCAATGAAGTGATTTTATCTTTGCCGCTGAACACAGAGGAAACGGTTGGGAGCGTTATTTGAGCAGTAGAAGGCTTGTAGCCCATTTGAGCATCGTACAATATTGTATCGTTCAAAATTTCAAAGCATCGCTTGATCTGTTGCCTTTTTGAGTAAGTCGATACACCGATTTTAGCTATATTGTAGCTTTCTCTCAGTTCATTTTCCTCCGAGTTGGATAACTGCATTACGCTTATAAACTTTTCCAGAAAATCCTTGGATGGCAAAGACTTTCCGTTTTTGTATTGATAAATTGAGGCTCTGTCAACCCCCGTCTGCTCTGCGAGCAGCTTGATTTTTAGATTACCTTTGTCAATGATATTGCCAAAGATGTTGTGAAAATAAATCAACGAAATAACACCATTCATCCGACGCATCGGATGTCCTTTCTTTAAGTAGTTCACCAATCGAAGTTTTGATGCGAATATTTTTTGTTTCCAATCTATAAATAATACTCGCAATAGCCCTTATGATGTCTTGACATAACAACTATTATAGAATATAATAAATAATACATAATATACGTTTTCACTTATGTATATTAAGAAAATTACTTCATTTTATGTTATCATATTAAAGCTAAAAAGTAAAGTACTTTTGTAAAAAAAAATATACGGTAAAAATAAAAAGTGTAAATGTGGCTCGAAAGTGTTACATCGAGTGTTACATATAATATATATATTTTCTGTTAAATTTACTGTGTAAAAAAATATCGCATAAAATGTCGAAAACCTATTGACATATTCACTCGATTATACTATAATATTTGTAACATCTTGAATAACACTTCAATGAACCGCACTGTTTTGTTGCTTGGCTGTGTATTTGGATGTGAAAAGACTTAATTGAGCAGAAAGGTGGCTTTTTAATATGCCGACAAGACATGAAGGATCGAATATTACGGGCAGGAATTTGATAAAACTGAGACTTGAAGCGGGAAAATCCCGTGAACTGTTTGTCAGGCAATGCGGCAATTACGGATTGACAATCAATGAATCTAAATTGGAGGAGATTGAAGAGAATAATTGTCTGGTTTATGATTATGAGCTTGTAGTTTTTGCCAAAGTTCTGGGAATTTCAATAGACGGCTTTTTCTCTTTTTGAATTGCACTAAATAAAACACACGCCGTTGGCATGCTTGGAGGATTGCCAATAGCGTGTGTTTTTATATGCTTATAATTTTATAATCAGAGGTTATAAATGTCGCTTGTACATCCGGCATTTCCGAAAGAAGCGCGGCGGATTTTTCATATCCGAGCAGCATGCAAACAGTGGATAACGCGTCGCATTTTTCAGAGTTTTCTGATATAACAGTAACTGAATACAGACCTGTATCGCACGGCATGCCGGTTTTTGCGTTGAGAATGTGGTGGTAAATATTACCGCCCTGCTCAAAATACCGTTGATAAACGCCGGAGGTTACGACAGACGAGTTGGATACCTCAACGACCTTTGACTGTTCTGAGCTGTCGGCAAAAGGCTTTTGTATTCCTATTTTCCAATTGCTGCCGTCGGGTTTGCTTCCGATAGCATATACATTGCCACCGAAATCGATAACAGCAGAGGTGACATTTTGCTGTTTCAGATATTCTGCCACGCGGTCGGTGATGTATCCCTTTGCGATTGCCCCAAGGTCGATACCCATGCCTTTTGGAAGTGTGATATTGCAGCCGTCTATTGAAATTTTAGTATAATCGACAAACCCGAGCATTTTAGTTATAGCTTCCGAGTCGGGTATCGCCGCACCATCGCTGCCGAATTTCCAAAGATTTTTTACAGGCAGTATAGTGATGTCAAAAGCACCGTCGCTCAGTCGGCAATATTCCAGGGCGTCCGAGATAATAGAGGCTGTTTCGGAGTTTACAGTGACAGCTTTTCCGTTGCTGTGGTTTATTTTGTAAATATCGCTTTCGCTGACGGTTGCGCTCAGCAATTTTTCGTAATCGGCGCATATATCGAAAGCGTTGTCTAAAATTTCATTTGCCGCGCCGTCCCACTCATATAGCGTGATAGTACAGATGGTGTCCAGCGCAAATTCAGTACGGGAAGCGGGGGAGTTTGGCTTGCCTGTCAGCAGGAGTGTTATAAGCGAGCAAGCCGCCGCAATTCCCAATATAGCCACGACAAGCACAGTTTTGTTTTTTTTCAAAAAAATTTCACCTCAACAATTGAATTAATTTTGTGGATGTAATATAATGATTTTATATCACATCGCAGGGAATGATTAAAATTAATAAATCGAAAACAGCCGCAGTTTCGGCAATTTTATCGACAGCAGCAATTTTACTGGGATATGTGGAATTTATGATTCCGGTAGTCCCTCCTATAGCAGGAATAAAATTAGGTTTGGGAAACATTGCCGTACTGCTTGCCATAAGGTTATTTAATGAAACGCAGAATAAGTCCAATCACACCCCGCTCAGTGACGGATTTTCTCGGCGTGGAATTGACAACTGTGCCTTTGTTAAGCGTAGCCTTAAAAATAAAAGTGTTCCATTTATGATAATGCTGACCAAGGTGCTTGTCTGCGCAATGCTTTTTTCAGGCTTTGGCGGACTGCCGTATTCATTGGCGGGCGGTATATTCAGCTTTGCCGCAATGGCTGTGTTATGCCGGTTTGACGAGCTTTCTGCGGCAGGTATAAGTGCGGTCGGAGGAGCGTTTCATATGGCGGCGCAGTTGATTGTAGCGGCAATTATGACATCAACGGTTTCGGTTATGTCGCTGCTGCCGATTCTGATTGCTGCAGGCACGGTTACAGGCTTTATCAACGGAATAATTGTAAATTTGATCGAACGTAACGCCGGAAAATATCTAAGGAAATGTGCAGACTTGTAAAAATAGCGGCTTGTGTCAGAATCGTGACATAAGCCGCTGTTTTTTGAGTTAATTTGAGTTAAAAAAGCAAAATTAGTCGTTATCGTCTATTGTAACGCTACCGGCTGTATTTTTGCGTATCTTGCTGTTTTTATCAAAAGCAGATGAACTCAATGCATACAAAAGGTCAGCCTTCTGACTTTCTGAAAGTACACGGAAGTTAATAACTAACTGTTTTTCTGCTTTTGACAGCTCATAGATATGCATTTTTTCGCGATCGTCCTCGTCTGCAACAGAATCCTGCACAACCTTTGTGGGATCTTCTTCGTCCATTAAGTCATAATAACTGATATTAAAAATTTTAATAAGCTTACTTACAGACTTAATGTCAGGAGTAGTTTTTCCTGTTTCATAGTAAGCATAAGTTGAACGATCTAAGTTCAACACATCAGCTACCTGCTGTTGCGTAAGTCCCGATGCTAAACGAAACTTTTTTAATCTTTGACACAACACGTTTTTGCACCACCTGATAATAATAATTAAAATATGCAAAATAGTATATTACATATCCTACATCAATTATAATGTAAGGGCAAGAATATTTCCAGTACCGGTGAAACAATTCCACTGAAAATATTACTGTAAGTTTATTAAATAATTTGTACAAAAAACTAAAAATAAATCCTTATAAATACCAAAACTAAATACTAAAACCAATAAATACTAGAACAATTGCAAAATTATAAAACAGAAAAAGGTACGCCGGTAATAACACCTATTACCATCATTCCCGCGAGAATAAGAGCAATAACTTTTACCCAAAGTTTTTGTTTATAATACATTTTAAACGCCTCGCTTTCAATATTAACATTATATCACTAATTAATAAGAAATATTTGTATTTTTTTTGAATTTTTGTTGACTTATTAAAAATTATTAAAAAATCATGTGATTGTAACACCGCTGTAGAAATGTTTCAGAATCCATTGGTAATTTTTACCTTGAGAGGCATATGCGTTTGCACCTTTTTGGCTCATACCGACTCCGTGACCGTAACCGTAGCTGGTAAAAGTAAAAGTATCAGACTGGCTGTTATACGATATGTAGAAGCACGCCGAGCGAAGATACGATGAGCCGAGTATACTGAGCCACAATTTTGAGCCGCGGTATGACTTGCCGCCGACATTCACTTTAACCACATATAGTCCGTTTGCGTCTCGTTCGGTTATTTTGAACCAATTGTTTTTAGATACAGAGGTAAGGTCTATGCCGGTGTTTGCTTTAACCTTTTTTGCCACCTGTGAGGATGAATAGCTTTTAACAGTCTTGTAACCGCTCGCGCTTTTATCGGGAGAGCAGTCCACAGCCTTGAGATAGGGGAGAGCCGTTCCGTTAATCGTGGCATTCGCGGCAGTCTTTCCGGCGGAAATCGCATAGTAGGGTGTGTAAGGTATTTTACCGTTGTAGGTCATTTTCTTGCCGAGCACAGCCCTTGCGGCACTTTTGGCGCGTGCTCCGGGAGTTTTGGTGGGAAAGCTTGGCGCCTTAGAGCTGCCGCCGCTGTAGAGATAAAAGGTATATGCCGCTACCGCCTGTGCCTTGAGTGCCTCAAGGTTGTATGAGCTGCCCATTTCCGCCTCCACAATACTTGCGAGAATGTCCACAGCATTGCCCGAAACCACCTTTCCCTTTGACTTTATGCGCATGGTCAGATTTGATGAAGTCTTTTTAGTAGTGGTTGTCGTTTTTTTTGTCGTTTCAGTTTTCTGGACTGTGGTGGTATCTGTAGCGGTGGTTGTTTGAGTAACTGCGGCGTTGTCCGTCACTGATGAAGAAGTGGTGGCAGAAGATGTACTAACTGTGGTTTCATTAGTTGTTGAAGAAGTCTTTTTTGAAGTTGCCTCAGTTTTCTTAGCTGTGGTTTTCTTAACCGTAGTTTTTTTCGCTGTAGTTTTTTTTGCCGTAGTCTTTGGAGTAGTTTTTGGGACTGTGGTTTTTTTTGTTGTCGATGATGTATTTTTTGCAGTAGTTTTTGCGGATGTCACCGAAGCGGTTACCCTGGTTGTAGTTTTTGAAACAGCAGCCAAATCAGCAGATGTTGTTTTTGCAGTAGTTTCAGATTTCGTAGTAACCGATGTAGCTTCTGAATGTTCAAAAGACTTTTCAGCGTCGTTTTGCGTTTTTGTCTGCGAGCTGTGAGTTTCTGAAGTAATGGAGGATGCAAATGTCGACATGTCAAAATAGCTTCCGACAGCAATCACCGAGCAGGCAACAGCCGCCACTATTACAAGTGAGACTGCATTTCTGATTTTTCTGCCCAGTGTTCTTTTTTTGTAATACGCTGTGTCCTCCGAAGTCAAGCGATAATCTTCATAATCGCTGCGGTTGTAATCGTCTGCTATGCTGTCGGGGATAATCCCCTCGCGGCGGCGCATTTCGCTTACTGCGTTTTCCATTTTGCACTGAAGCTCGTACTCATCGTATGACCGGGTTGTGCTTTTGGACGCACTGCCTCGGTGGAACTTTGCGTAATCCCTGTTTGCAAGTGCGTTTTTTTCAGCTTGAATCTGCGTTGCCTGTATTGCGCGTATTTGCGGCAGCAAAAATTTATGTATTGAAACGACCATTGACTCAACAGATTTTGCTGCTGCCGGGAGTACAATGATATTTTGTACTCCCGACGTGAGCAATATTCCCTCGAAACCGCCCAGCCGAGAGGGAAAAAGCACCGACCCTGCAAGTGACTGCAGCCTGATGCCGCGTATGGTGTCGCAGCAAAATCTCGAGCGGCTTCGTGAATTGGTTTCCATAGGAATTCCAAGAGCATGCGATAAAATTGAAACAATGTTGTTTTCGGTGCGCACAGCCTCCGAACCGCATACGATTATTACATTGTCTGAACGAGAGAAGACGTTCTTTATCAATGGCGCGATTTTTTGAGGATGTACGGTAATATCGTGACTGGTTATACGACCCAGCAAATCCGACAAGGCTTTATCCGCGCACGATGCGATTGCCGAATCGGGCTGGGTTTTGTACCATATCATACCTGCTGACAAATGTTCTCACGTCTCCTTTCCGTAAACTGATGTGCGGCAGATTATTTTGGCATAAGCGGGTTTTTCGCCATAGCTGCTGATGATACGTCAATGCTTGTTTCACCATCACGAACCTTGCGCGCTGCGATGATCATTCTCCATCCGGAGCGCTCGTATGAGCAGGTGGAGAGCAGGAGGATCTCGTCATCGGCAGTGACCTCGACAGGCGTATCTATCAGCGAACGCACGCGCAGATCGGCAACAAAATCAGTGAAATCCTTGTCATCTTTAAAAGACGTGCGTATGTACTGATAGGGCTTGCCGTATTGTGAATTAGTGCTGGTGCGGAGGTTTGCAAAGATTACCCATTCATTTCGGTCGTATATGGTGTCAAAGCGGATAACAGGATTTTCCTTGTAAAATTCAATATCATTGTATTTGGTCAGTTTGGCGAACATAGTGCCGTTGCGGCGGTGATGACCGTAAATCAACGTGCAGCGCGAAAGCTCACCCGGTTTAATGACGTTTCGGTAGTCAACAAACGGGCAGCCCGAGGAATTGGCTTCCTTGTTTATGTTGTGCTGTAGGTAATAGCTGTTGTTAGTTGTCTGCGTCACAGGATAATCGATGGGTGTGTTGGGAATTGATATCCAGCCCACAACGTCACTGTTCAATTCAACTAGGTTTTTAAATGAAGCAAGCATGCCGTTTTCCAAGCGTTCTTCTTCCTCTTGCTTATCATCCTCCCACACGCCGTCTTTTGCCGACGGTGTGTCTGCACTGCTGTAGTCCTTTTTGTAGGCGGCCAGCTCAAGCTGCTCGAGAATAGGCTCACCGATGTATTTGTAAGCCAGATAACCTCCCGAGCAAAGGAACACGATTACCGAAATTGTGAGTATAACCCTGCTCACGGGGTCCATTTTTTTCTTTGATTTTTTCTTTTTTTTATCAGCTTTTTCAGCAGTAGTTTTTTTCTGCTTTGCGTCCTTATCTTCTGCCAATCCAATCATTCCTTTCTGCTTTATTTTTATATTGAATTCAGATAATCGATAACATTGCGAAGAACGGTTTCGGCGGCAGTTTGTCGGACATAATCCCTGTCCATGCCGTCCTTTTGAATAAGCAGACGCGTTACATGTACGCCGTCAGGTCCTGCAATTGCCGTGTACACCAATCCCACCGGCTTTTCTGGAGTTCCGCCGCCCGGTCCGGCAATACCGGTGGTGGATACGCCGATGTCAGCTCCCGATACCCTGCGGATTCCCAAGGCCATAGACTCCGCAGTTTCAGGAGATACCGCGCCGTGTTGCGCTAAAATATCCTCGGGAACACCTACCATTTTGGTTTTCATTTCATTTGAATAGGTAGTTATGCCCAGGTCAAAAACCTCAGACGAACCGGGCGCATCAGTGATTAATTTAGAGATAAGTCCGGCTGTGCAGGATTCAACGGAAGCGATTTTCATAGAGCGCTTTTTTAATTCCCCGACCAAAGTTACTGAAAGCTCATTCATTTTAATTCCTCCTGAATGTTGCCCGGCTTGATGATTGTAGTTGCGGTGTCGTTTATCGCCTTTTCAATCATTGCGGCAATATTTACTCTGTCATTTTCCAAAGCCTGCTCAGCTTCGATGATTTTCTCCAGCACGGGCTTTGTTTTCGGATGCTTTGGAGTGAATACCGTGCAGCAATCCTCAAACGGCAGTATGGAAATTTCAAAGGTGTCGATTTTTCGGGCGATTGAAACAATTTCCTCCTTGTCCATGCCGATTACAGGGCGAAGAACAGGCATGTCGGCCGCAGCGTCTGTACATTCAAGCGCGCGAAGCGTTTGGCTGGCGACCTGACCCACGCTTTCGCCGCTGATGAGCGCAAGCGCACCGTCTTTGCGGGCGATAATCTGGGCTATTTTGATCATATACCTGCGCATGATGACTGTGAGCATGTCCTCAGGGCAGTAATCGCGTATAGCCTCCTGAATTTCAGTGAACGGAACTATGTGCAGGCGTATGTTTCCCGACCAATCTGCAACCTTTCCGAGCAAGTCCTTGACCTTTTCCTCGGCGCGAAGGCTGGTGTAGGGCGGACTTGCGAAGTTTACGGCGGAAAGCTCAAGTCCGCGCTTAGCCATCATCCAAGAGGCAACAGGTGAGTCGATGCCGCCCGAAATCATCACACATGCGCGCCCGCCTGTTCCTACAGGCAGACCGCCCGCGCCCTTGATAGGCTGCTTGTGAATGTAAGCGGCAGTATCTCTTATCTCGATTGTAACAACGACATCGGGATTGTGTACGTCAACCGTGAGATTGCCGAAATGCTCCAAAATGTATTCGCCGGTCTGAGCGCAGATTTCAGGACTTTTCAGCGGGAATTTCTTATCGGCGCGCTTTGCCTCGACTTTAAATGTGCGTGCGCTTTCCAGCTCGTCTCGAAGATACTCGCATACAGCGGGCATGATTGCTTCCATGTCCTTTTCAACCTCGGCGGCGCGGCTGAGTGCGGCGATGCCGAACACCTTGGAAATGCAGTCCACAGCGTCCTCAATATCAAGATTCTCCATAGGGTGCACATACATAGTAGACTGTGCCCTGATTATTTTTGCGTCACCGTAAGGAGCGACAGCCTTTCTTATGTTTTTAACCAGAGCTTCCTCAAAGCTTTTTCTGTTAAGACCCTTGAGCGCCAGTTCTCCGTTTTTTATAAGTATGATTTCGTTCAAAGTAGATTTTCCTCCGAATTTTTATTTCTTTCAATTAAAATGTGCCAGCGTCGCAATACCTTCTTTTACCGCGCGAACCAATTCATCTATATCGTCAGTTGTATTGTCCGCGCCGAAGCTGACCCGAATCGCGCTGTCGGCGGCGTCATGCGGCAGATTAAGAGCCTTAATGACATGGCTCGGCTCACCCTTGGCGCATGCCGATCCGCCCGAGACATATATCCCGCGCCCCGACAGATAATTCAGCATGGTTTCCGCTTTAACGCAGCAGGTGCTGAAATTTATTATGTAGGGGAGGGCGTCCGACGGACTGTTTATCGCCACGCCGTCAATCTCCGAAAGCTTTTTGACTGCATAATCGTTCAGCGACTGTACATGCTCCATTCGGCGGTTCATTTCAGTGCGGTTGCACGCAATACCCGCCGCCGTACCGAATGCGGCAATCAGAGGAGCGGCTTCTGTGCCGGGGCGGAATGAATCCTCCTGATGACCGCCGAAGGTGCGCTGCGGAATACTAAGTCCCTTGCGCTTGTACAAAGCACCCACGCCCTTTGGGGAGCAGATTTTGTGAGCGGATACGGTAATCATATCCGCGCCGAGACGTTTGGCGTTTATTGGGATTTTACCGAAGGCCTGAACGCAGTCGCAATGAACCAATGCCCGAGGCGCGATTTTTCTCGCGGCTTTTACAGCAGCCTCTATAGGCAGAATACTGCCGATCTCGTTGTTGACCATCATCATTGTCACCAGAATCGTATCGCTGTTTATTGCATTGCACACCTGTTCGGATGAGATATGTCCGTGTGTGTCGGGAGCAATGCGGACTACCTCGAAGCCGAGCCTTTCCAGCTCTGCTGTGCTGTCCAAGACAGACGAATGTTCGATTGTGGTGGTGACTATGCGATTGCCGATTTTTTTATTTTTAGCCGCCGCGCCGAATACGGCGATATTGTTGGCTTCTGTGCCTCCGGATGTAAAAAAAATCTCCTCGGGCAGAGCCGAGAGTGCCGAAGCGACCGAACGGCGCGCTTCTTTAAGCTTTTTGTCCGCCGCATCTCCCATGGCGTGAGTGGAGGAGGGATTTCCCCAAAATTCATTCATCATCTGCACAGCCGCCGCCACGGACGCCGCAGATGGCTTGGTGGTTGCACTGTTGTCAAGATATATTTCCCGTGTCAAAAAAACACCTCTTTAAATATTGCTAAACATAGTAATTATACCTTATATTGTAGCATAATGCAATACTTATCTATATATATATTTTGGAGAATTTTTGAATAAATTTAAAATAAGCGGGGTTGATAAAAAATATCTGGTTGAAAAGAATGCTGCGCTGATATATAATGAATATAAATGATTTTTTTGTGTGATAAGGAGATTTTTAATTTGAAGTATAACGAATTAATTGCGAAGTATCCCGATTTTATTTATCACGGGTTTGACATAACAAAGCAGAACGGCTGTATTAAAATCGTATATAATTTTGAAACAGTCGGCTTAACAGAGTTTCACCCCTCGTGGCTCTATCCCGACAACGGAATAGATGTAAATGATCCGACATTTGTCGAGTTTGCATTTTCCATAGGAATGGTGGAACTGGTGAGTTATTGGAAAGCAACCTGTTCTCCGAATGTCACGGTAAAGTGCGGCTATCTGAGTGAGCAGCAGAAGAATTGGTGGAAGAAGCTGTATTTCCATGGCCTTGGTGAATTTTTCTATATTAACGGAATTCAGCCCGACATGGAAAAATTTATGACCATCACCGCGCACAGCGATGAATTCAAGCGCGAGATAAAAAGCGGAAAATCTCTAAGCGGCTGCATGGTTCCTGTAGGCGGCGGAAAGGATTCGATAGTTGCGCTGCACATTCTCTCTCTCTGTGAAGAAAAGGATAATATGTGCTTTATGATAAACCACCGCAATTCTGCGTTTGCCTCGGCAATGCTGGCGGGATACCGCCCCGAGAATATCTGCCGTCCGAGAAGATACCTTGACCGCACTATAGTGGAATTGAATAAGCAGGGTTTCCTCAACGGTCACACTCCGCTCTCCGCGCTGATTGCGTTCTCGGCGTCTATGGCGGCGTATCTCAACGGAAAAAAATACGTCGTTCTTTCCAATGAATCCAGTGCGAATGAAGCCTCTGTTTCAGGCAGCAGTGTGAATCACCAGTATTCAAAGAGCTTTGAATTTGAGAAGGACTTTGCCGATTATCTCAAGGCTTATCTTCCTTGTGGGGTAGAATATTTCAGCCTGCTGCGCCCTCTTTCGGAGCTTCAGATAGCGTCAATATTCTCACAGCTTACAGAATATCATCAGGTCTTCCGAAGCTGCAACGCCGGAAATGCGGGCAAAAATTTCGATACATGGTGTCTTGACTGCTCCAAGTGCCTTTTTGTTGTTATGATACTGTCGCCATTCCTTTCGGATGATGAAATCAAGGAGATATTCCGCATAAATCTGCTTAATTCTAACAGCGAAAAAATGGTTAAATATTTTGAGCAGCTTATAGGTCTGCATGATTCCAAGCCGTTTGAGTGCGTGGGCAGTGTGGATGAAATAAATTTTGCCATGTGCAGCGCAATTCGCAAGCGTGAGCAGGCAGGTGAAAAGCTGCCGTATCTGCTGGATTATTACATGAAAACCACCGCATATGAAAAGTACAAGGACGCTCCAAATGTGTATGCTGAATATTTTGATGAGGTAAACTTAATTCCGGAGCATATCAAAAAATATGTTCGTGAATGCGCAAGTAACTGCAAATGGTAACATAAAAAATCATCGGCTCTTTATTCAAAATAAAGAGCCGATGATTTTTTATGACGGATAATACTGCTTTTGTCTTTTTATAAATCTTAAAGAAGTTATTTATAAATAATATTGACATATAATCTCTAAACATGATATAATTACGTTAAATTTCTTTTGGAGTACAGATACGGATTATTATATTATGAAAAAGGTGATTATTGTGAGAAAAAGACGGATAAAATCTAATAATGGCGGCAATAGCAAAAAAAGGCTTATTGGAGGAATATCAGCGGCAATAGCTACAGTATGTCTGGTGTCATCGATATGCATTTCAGTAGGTGCGGCTTCGTCAGATGATTATATTGGAGAAATAGAAACCAAGGCTGTATCCCCATCAGACAGTGTAAAGATCACGGATTCGTCTGTGTCGCAGTTGAACGATACTGTTTCGGCTTCTGACATTGGTGATTTCGCCATATCTTTAGAAGAGGCAGATGTCGGCAAGAATCTCACTTTTGAATTGACTGTCAACCGTGAAAATGTCACATGGAAATCATCAAATGAAGAAATTGCTACAG
>JAQXFQ010000010.1 GCA_029005175.1 Bacillota bacterium | reverse complement strand
TGATCCAGTCAACCAGCATCCCGGTAACAGCTTCCGTATAGAATCGACTTAAAAAATCCTTGTACTCAGGTTCCAAAGATATGCCGCCTTTTTGTTCGGCTTCATCAATAATTGATTTCATTAAATCAATAAAATCAGCATTAAAAAATCGTTTGAGTTCATCTCGTCCGATGGAGTCAAAGGCGCAGTTTAATATGTGGGAGTTCTTTTCCACATAATCCATTACAAAAGCGATTGCTTCTTCATAATCTACCAGCAAATCGAAGCTCTTTACCACCTCTATGGCTTCCTCCTCAAGCATCCATTTGAGCAAGTCATAAATATCTTGAAAATGATAATAAAAGGTCTTGCGGTTGACGCCGCAGTCCGCAATAATTTCACTTACTGTTATTTTTGAAAAAGTCTTTTTTTCCATAGCCTTTTTCAATGATGCCGCAATGGTCTTTTTTGTGTTGAGCGATGTTATTTCGTGCTTCATTGTCATTCCTCCCACTTTAACTTATTATACATTTGTCCGATAAATAGTAAACGGATAAATTAAATTAATTGTCCAAAAAATTTTTTTGACCGTCAAATATGCATCCTTTGACCGGAATTCGGACAAATGTCAAAGATTTGACCGTTTTATCAGCGCAAACAAATTTATATAATATCGTAAACAATATGAAAAGGAGCAGGCAAAAAATGTTTGCTGAATTCTACGATATTCTTATGCATACGCCGTTAGGTGACAAACACGGAAAAATAATGATTTGTGTGAAGGACTGGAAAATAAGCGGCAGCCTTGATTTGCTGGGGCACTGTGAGCCGTTTTGCGGAACGATAGATTCGGACGGAAACTGCACATTCAGCGGAACTCTAATAACCCTTATGCATACAATTCATTACACTGCTTCGGGTGTTATAACATCACAATTATTGAATTTGTCGCTCAATGACGGAAAGCATGTTTTCAAAGTAACCGGTTTTGTCTGCCCGACAGTAGAGGAGCATAGTGTATGAAGAAATTCTTTACAGGTATAGTCAATCATAAAAAAAGTATTATTGCTTTTTTTATGTTGATCTTTGTAGCTTGCGCGGTAATGGGAGATTTTGTGGCTGTAAATTATGATATGAACGCTTACCTGCCCGAAGACTCTCACTCCACAGTGTCAATTAATGTGATGGAGGAGGAATTCGATGGCGGAATTCCGAATGTACGTGTGATGATTTCGGATGTCACCATTCCTGAAGCTTTGAAGTATAAAGAAAAACTGGAGTCGGTCGAAGGCGTTACCTCAGTGACGTGGCTGGACGATGCGGCAGATATTACAGTACCACTGGCGACACTCGATACCGATACAGTTGAAACTTATTACAAGGACAACACCGCACTTTACAGCATTGCGGTTAAAGAAAGCTACATTATCAGCGGAGTGGATGATATTCGCGAGATTATCGGCGATGACAATGCAATGACCGGAAGTGCAGTCTCTACAGCGGTTGCCACCGAGAATACAGTCAAGGAAATTCAGCTTATAGCGGTTATCGCCGTGATATTCGTGCTGATAGTGCTTATATTCACCACTAATTCGTGGGTCGAGCCTCTCATAGTTTTAGGCGGATTGGGTGTGGCAATTGTCATAAACAACGGCACAAACTTAATGTTTGGCGAGATTTCATTTGTCACAAATGCAGCAGGAAGTATTCTTCAGCTTGCAGTTTCACTTGACTATTCGGTATTTTTGATACACCGCTTTGAGGAGTGCCGCAGGGAAAATCCCGATGCCAAGGGAGCAATGATTGATGCGCTCTGCAAATCGGCAACGTCAATTTTATCCAGCGGACTTACTACGGTTATAGGATTTCTTGCACTGGTGCTGATGCGGTTCCGAATAGGCCCTGATTTGGGTTTGGCACTTGCAAAGGGCGTTGCGATAAGCCTTATCACGGTGTTTGTATTCATGCCTGCGCTGGTACTCTGCACATACAAGCTGCTGGATAAGACACGTCACAAGAATTTAATGCCGAGCTTTAACGGATTCGGCAGATTCGTGCAGCGCATAGCTATTCCCATGGTGTGCATATTTGCAGTGATGGTAATTCCCGCCTATCTGGCATCGAATTCAAACAGCTATTATTACGGCTCGTCTGAAATTTTTGGTGAAGAAACGCAACTGGGTTCAGATACCGCCGCTATTGAGGATAAATTCGGCAAAAACGACACATATGTTTTGCTTGTTCCGTGCGGAGATACCGCAACCGAAACCGTCCTTTCCAATGAGCTGCACAAGCTGCCGCAGGTCACATCAATCATATCATATGTGGATATGGCAGGTGCAGAGATTCCCATGGAATATCTCGACGAGGATACTCTGTCACAGCTTGTTTCGGAAAACTACAGCCGAATGGTTATCGCCGTGGACGTGCCTTATGAGGGTGAGGAAACATTTACGCTGGTGGAAAGCATACGCGACATCGCCAATCAATATTATCCCGGCGAATATTATCTGGCAGGCAGCGGCGTAAGCACATACGACCTCATGGATACTGTAACCTCCGATATGCTCAAAGTTAATTTGTTGGCAATCGGAGCAGTGTTCATTGTACTGCTCATTACACTGCACTCAATATCACTGCCTATTATACTGGTTCTAAGCATTGAGACTGCAATTTGGCTGAATCTGTCAGTACCTTATTTTATGGATTCAACGATTTTTTACATCGCCTATCTCATCATCAGTTCAATTCAATTGGGTGCGACTGTGGATTACGCTATTCTTATGACTGACAGATATAAGGAGAATCGCTTGAGCATGGGCAAAAAAGAAGCGGTAATTAACACTGTATCAGGTGTTACAATATCAATATTGGTTTCGGGAAGTGTGCTTACTACAGTCGGACTGCTGCTCGGATATATTTCCACCAATCAGCTTCTTGCACAGCTCGGAATATTTATCGGACGCGGAGCAATCTTCTCATTGGTAATAGTTCTGTTTGTACTGCCGGGATTGCTGTATTTATTCGATAGATTGGTCATAGGCAAGAAAAGACACATAGCTTAAAAAACACAGTATGATAAAACAGTAAAATAAAGTATGGGGGAATTTTTTAAATGAATAGTATAAAAAAGAAATTCAACAAGAAGAACGGCATTAAGGCTGCCGCAATCGTGCTCACAGGCACGTTACTCTGTTCCGCGATGATTCCGCTTGCGGCTTCGGCGGCTACACCCAATACGCCGAAAGAAGAGGTTATATATATCAATCTCAACTCGAATGGCTCGGTGAAAGAAATAAACGCAGTAAATATTTTCAATCTTGTTTCGGACGGCAAAATTACAGATTACGGCAATTACGAAAGCGTCCGTAATATGACTACCACCGATGAAATCGACTGTGCGGGCGACACAGTGACGGTTGACGCAAAGGCGGGTCAGCTTTATTATGAAGGCAAGCTTAGAAACAAGCTTATGCCTTGGGATATTTCGATTCATTATTACATGGATGGCACTGAATATACTGCGGATGAAATTGCAGGTAAAAGCGGCAAATTGAAAATCACTGTATCTATCAGGAGAAATACTCAGTACGAAGGTAATTTCTTCGACAGCTATGCATTGCAGGCGTCATTGACATTAGATACGAAGAAGTGCTGCAATATCTCAGCAGACGGTGCGACAGTCGCAAATGTCGGCAGTGACAAACAGCTCACATATACAGTTTTACCCGGAAATGAGATAGATTTGACCGTCACAGCCGAGGTTGTGGATTTTGAAATGAGCGGCATTTCAATAAATGCTATTCCGCTATCGCTGAATATTGAGGTGGATGATACCGAACTCATGAATCAGGTGACGGAGCTGCTGAACGCAATAAATCAGCTTGATGACGGTGCGACTGCTCTCAACAATGCCGCAGCACAGCTTCAGTCAGAAGCAAGCAGCCAATTGCAAGGCGGCTCATCTGATTTGAACAACGGCGCGTCTCAGCTTCAGCAAGAGGCGGGCAAGCTCAAAGATGGCGGAAGCTCGGTAAATGACGGTGCTGCCGACATTAAGAACGGGGCAGAGCAGCTTGACAACGGTATTAATGCACTCAACGAGGGTATTGTGAAAATACAAATGGGACTTAACACACTCAACGAGAAATCTTCATCTTTGACAGACGGCTCTGCACAGATAAAAGCTGCTCTTTTGCAGGTTCAGACAGCGTTGAATGACACCTCTCTGACAACAGAAGATTTGACTCAGCTCACTCAAGCCTCCTCTGAAATAAAGAGAGGAATTGACAATTTGGTATCAGGAGTACAGGCGTTGCAGCAAAGCGTTAGTTCAGAGGGCTATAAGGCGGCGATGCAGCAGAACGGGTTGGACGTTGACGAACTCAAGCAACAGAATTCACAGGCGATTGCGGGACTTCAATCCACTATCACATCGCTGAAAAATCAGCTTTCGGCACTTGAACAGGCGGGTGCGGACACATCGGAGATACAGGCACAGATAACACAGCTTGAAAATGTCGCAGCCCTGCTCTCCGCCAATAATTCCAATATCGACGGCACACAAACCTATCTCGACACGGTGAACCAAAATATCGCCGAACTCCTCAGCGGTGCACAGACTTTGCAGACAAATTATGCGAGTTTTGATACACAGCTTGGTCTGCTGGTGGATTCTCTAAGCAATCTGGCTTACAATATGTCTAACCTGTCTGACGCAATCAATAAGCTTGTCGATGAGTACGCCAAGCTTGATGAAGGAATAAGCGATTACACAGGAGGCGTTGCAGAAATTCTCGCGGGATACTCACAGGTCACAAGCGGAGCGACAGCACTTGTGAACGGCAGCAGCGAGCTGAAAAACGGCACTACTGTGCTTTATCAAGGCACATCGGAGCTTCTTGCGGGCATTGTTGAATTTTACAATGCGACAGGTTCTTTATCCGACGGTACAGGCAAGCTGGACGATGGCGTTGCGGAATTGCTGGCGGGAATCGCACAGCTTTACAACGGAACAAGCAGCATGAAAAACGGCACATCTTCACTTAGAAGTGAAACCTCCGGTTTGGATGACGGCGTGAGCGAAAAAATTGACGAGCTTATGGACAGTATAACAGGCGGTGACTTAGAGCTGGAATCCTTTGTGTCGGACAAAAACACAAACATCGAGGCAGTGCAGTTCGTAATCCGGACCGAAAGCATTTCTGTGGAAGAAGTTGCTGAAGAATCAGATGAAACTGAGGTGAAAATGGGCTTTGTACAGAAGCTGCTCAACCTTTTCGGCATAGATTAAATCGTAAAGGTACAACAGCAAAAATACGATTACTCGCATTTGAACGGGTAATCGTATTTTTTTCTTCTTGAAGTAGTCCATAGAAAGAAGGAGGTGCATAATCGCCACAATGGAATGAGAAGTATCCGATGTAAATGTCGGTATTGCTTAAACACATTTTCAAGTTTTCTTTTTATTGGGTATCACACATAAGTAACAAATACACCTGTTGCATTAATTTGAATTTCATTGTATATTATTAATATACAATGAAATTCATGCAAACGTATAATCACACTTAAACAAGGAGGAATACAATTATGTCAGATGTTTTCGATTATTTTGCATGGCGCGGTGATTTGCTTTTGCAACAGTCTCCGTTTAATGAGGTTGACGGGATGATTCTTGCGAGATTTTCTTATGCTCCATTTGATTGCATAGAAAATCAAATTAACTCGGGAGAATTATCAATAAGGGATGCTGCTTGTTATTTATTGGACTCCCCCGATATTGAAAGTAAAGTTTTAATGAAAGATGACTTAAAGCTGCTCGAAAATCTGTCCGACAGTGAACGCTTTAAAGACATGAAAATCTTTGCTTATGAAAATGTATTTGACGTGGATACACAGATTCAATTCTCGGCAATCACTATTCAGCTTGACAGTGATTCGCATTTCGTTGCATTTCGCGGTACGGATTCTACGTTTATCGGTTGGAAAGAGGATTTTAACATGAGCTTTATGTGTCCCGTTCCGTCGCAGAAAATTGCGGTGAAATACCTCAACAAAGTTGCGCAAAGTGTGAGTGGTCGATTATTTGTGGGAGGTCATTCAAAGGGCGGAAATTTGGCTGTATATTCATCAGCTTGTTGCGATTTGTCTATTCAAGAAAGAATAGATGCCGTTTACAATTTTGACGGTCCGGGATTTGACAAAGATGTTTTATCTACCGAAGGTTATAAAAAAATCTGTGACAGAATAAAGACATTTATTCCCCAGTCATCAATCATAGGACTGCTTTTGGAGCATGAAGAAAATTATACTATTGTACATAGCACACAAGCCGTAAATGTAATGCAGCATGATGTTTTTTCATGGGAAGTCCAAAGAAATCATTTTGAGTACCTCGAAACAGTCACAAACAGCAGCAAGTTTATTGATACAACTCTCAAAGCATGGATAGCAGATATGTCAACCGAACAAAGAGAAAAATTCATCGATGCTGTTTATTCTATCATATCGGAAACCAATCTTCAGTCTTTTAAGGAGTTGAGTGATAATTACATTGCAAGCGCAAAATCCATTACCAACTCAATTAAAAATCTCGATGAGGACACCCGCCAGGCTGTAATAAAGGCATTACTCTCTTTGGCTAAATGTGCAAAAGACGTCATAGCTGAAAACATAAAAAAGCATGATTGATGCAATGGCCGTGCTCTACTACCTGTATTACCATATATAAGGAAACCAAGAGCGTAAAATGAACGTTTGCGGCGATTTTAATTCCTACGCTGATAGGCGCGTTAGTGTGTATGCTTACAGCGTTGGTGTGCAGATGAAACAAGTCGGCAAGGATTTTCACTTATCCTTGCCGACTTGTTTTACTTAGGCTCTATCCTTAAATTTCAACTGCAAACTTTCCGCGGCTCCACAGCCACATAGGAGTATGTACATCTATAGGAACCAGCTCTGTTCCGTCGAGCAGTTCTCGCCAACGGTCTGCAACGAGCTGCTGAACATTGGATTGCCCGGCTTCATTCTCGGAAATAAGTCCTAATCTTTGGCTTGCCTGAATTACATGCGTGTCCGGCGCAACGGTTATATTTTCCCTGTCTGTAAAATCAATGTCGGTGTACTGCTCCAAAACATACAGCCAATAGTTGCAGATTTTATTCCCGCCCAGATACGGAAACGCCCTTTTGTTCGAGGCAATATACGCTTTCGTCTTATTAACTGAATACTGATTGATTGAGAATAAATTGCGTATATCGCCGCCAAGCGTTTTCTCACTCTTTCACTATAATCAAATAACTCCGCTTAACGACTAACAGTATTTTTCTGTAAAACGTATTGATTGTGCAAACGCATCTGCTCATTCAAATTAACTGTATAAGAGATAATTCCATAACATACAATAATCGGAAACACCAGCATAAATATAACAAGAACGACATGGCGAAAAATATACATAATCGAAGATTCACACAATATCTGTTCGTTACCGTTACTGTCAATTGCCACCAGCTTTTCACTGACAATGGACATTCTGCGTGATTCATATGTAACTTGACCATGTTTTTTTATGTCGGATCTTAAATATTTTTTATAACAATTAACAGACTCATAATCATCGGGAAAATCTTCTACCTTTTTCAGTTTTCCTTTTGTGTCGAAGTGTACCGCAATGTCAGAGCGAACTCTTATCAAAACTATATTGTCGCCATCCCAAGCTATATACTCCGCTCCGTTTGCTTCGTGTGAAAAACTTTGTGCAAACGAATGGTCAGCATTGTAAACAAATATATCGTTGTGGCTTAAAACTGCAATCTGCCCATTTTCACTAACCGAATAATTTTCAATTTCCCAATCTATAGTACGTTTATCTGTGCATTTCAATTGGATATTATTCCACGCCGTTTCTGCCCTTTCACTTGATACTGTCGCAGTTTCGGGTTTGGGAGCCGGCTCATATTCACTTAATTTATACGGTTGAGGGTGTATTATAAAAACGCATACAACTCCTCCATATATTGCTGACATTAATGCAATAAAAGTGCTTGTAATTATCACAGCCATATTGTTTTTCATAAATAATAAACCTATCCTTTGATATAATCTTACAAAAATTTACTCCCCGCACTTGCCGCAGTCAGAACATCCGTTGCATATAATCCGACTGCCGCAGGTATCGCAGCGTCGGCGGAATTTGGGTGAATATGTGTCATATGAGCCGAAAAGGTCAGTCTGTGCGGGCTGAAGCTTGAATGTAATCTCTCGCCCTTTGAAGCTCATGCCGGATTTAAATGCCATTTCACTCTGAACAGCCTTGCTCGGAATGGTGTAAAGTCTGCCGTCCTTGACGAATTTCGTCCCCGTTTCCATAAAGCAGAATGTCACGTTGTGAGCCTTGCATTCGTTGTGCAGCACTTTCACCCAGTCGAAATTACATATGCGCGAGCCGTCGTAATTCTCACCGCCCGCAATCACCTGTTCAATCTGTCCGCCTGCCAGATAGCGGTCTATGTGAACTTCGCCTATAAACGGCGCGCACATTATCCCCTTGTGTTTAAACGGCAGGTCGAGCATTATCGGAATCCGCTCATCCGCACGGCGTTGATTTTCACATGTCACATTGAAAAATACATTCTCCCAGCCGTCTCCCCAGTCCTTTGGCAGACATTCCGCCACTCGCTGCGGACGTTTGGTGAGCAGGAAGAATATCACATCGCTGCGGGTGCGAATTATATCCCATGCCTCGCCCCGCCACTCGTCAGCCTCCGCCAAAAAGAAATCGGAGGTCATGCAGACGCGTATTTCCTCACCGCTCTTTATTTTATAGTTGCCGTGCCTGTCCTTTTGCAGGGGATAGTTAAATCCGCTGCCCGTGCGGTATATCTGCGAGCCGTCCTTCCCGGAGCGCGTTTTATCCAGATAATACATGTAGCAATTAGCGCATCCCTCGCTGATTTTAATGCAGCCATGCCATGGATTCCATATATCATGCAATGACATCCGCCTCCCCGGAATATAACCTGTAAATCATAATTTAGCTGCGTAACGTCCACTCGCAAATCTTCGATTTTCTCGTTAGTTTTCCACGAGCTTCGCATTGTTTCCTATTGCAAGTTTTTCTTGCACTTTAGTTTTGTGGTGGCTTTGCCCCCACACCCCCACAATGGGCGCTGCCCCTCGACCCCGCCAAGAGGACCAGTCCCCTTGGATTCCCATTGTTGCGTACTCTCTGGTTAATTATGATTTATATGTCAGCTATTCACAACATCCGGCTTAATGTGCTTTTCAACCAAAGCTATTGAAATTATTTTTGTTATGTACTTAAATGTATTGCTCTCCTTGCGACTCCACTTTCTTTTGCGATCAAGCTGGTGAAATACTATGTATCCGTAATGTGAACCGGAGCGACCCTCCAGTCTGCCTATAACACATGCGCCTATGTTGGCATTCTTCATGCTGTTTTTGGCTGCTGGCGTCAGATTGCTGCAGCTTGATATGTCGGAAATACATTTTAGATTTGAGCCGTTAAATACACGGTCAAAGTTCTTATCTGCGTCAAATGAAGTTTCAACGCTTTCAGATTTGAACGGATAACGTGCGCTGTGCCAACGGCTGATAACTTTCAGATTGTCTTCGTTATAATCCTTCTTTACCAGCACCGTAACAGCACTTAGATTGTACTTTCTGCCTACGGTGCGGATGAGAATATCAAGCGTGCTCAATATATCGTCTGATGCGGCTACAAGTGAAAACGCTATATCCATCAGATTGGTGTCCAGCTCGTTAGTTTCGGTTACGTTAGTGGGCGGATCCATCTGAGTTCGGTTTTGCACCTCGCTGAACGAAATGTGCATCTCGATATTTTCGCTGTCGTAAATTACATATGAACATCTTCCGTTGACCTTGGCGTTGTACATAGCTATGTCGGCGTATTTGTAAAGGTCGTCGAAGTTATCGGCATCCTTTCCGAAAAAAGCCATGCCTATGCTGCATCCGAGTGATATGTTACGATTATCTACGCAATAATTTTTAACCATGCTGCGGCATATTCTGCCTGCCTTTTTGGAGGCGGATTTCAGGGTGACGTTCTTCATCAGCACAATAAATTCATCGCCGCCGATTCTGCCTACGATGTCGGTATCGCGGAACGACGATTTAATGTCGGAGGCAAATTCCTGTATAACGCTGTCTCCGAAGGTGTGCCCCAGACTGTCGTTGATAATGCGGACGTTGTCCATGTCGATAATCATAAGCGCGTGCAGCTTTTCCATGCTGTCGTCTTTGGGAGAAATGCCGTCTAAAAATTCCCTTATTAGATTTATGGCGGTTTCCTTGTTTAATAAGCCTGTGAGCATATCGCAGTGAATGCGCTTTTCCATTATGATTTCATTTTTCTTTTGTTTGTCTATATTCTTAAAACGTCCTACTATTCTGACAGTCTCACCGAATTCGTCGGTTACCGGACTGAAGATACACTTATGCCAGATTCCGGGCTGCTCCTCCGACGTGGATATAATAAGGTCAAAAGCGCCGCCGACACCTGTTATTATCGCGTTGGCAAAGGCCTGGCAAAGCATTTCATAATGTTCTTCGTTCATAAAACTGCGCGCATAGCCGGATTCTATAAATTTATTAACAACCATTTCGTTTTCCGTGCTCTTTATATCGTAAAGCTGCAAAGCGTGCAGCATTTTGCCGACATTGCCCGAAAATACTATTTGGTCGGCAGAGGTGTTGTAGTCAAATATTATCTGCTCGGTACTGCGCTGTATTATGTTGAATCTTTCGTTCTGAACGGTCAGCTCGGACTGAAGTCTTCTGCATTCTGAGATGTCGTCAAAGACCAGAGAAATTACAGGGCGTTCGTCTTCACTCGATAAATATTTCGCTCTTATTGCATTCCACTTTGTGCCGCCGCCTGCTATTACTGTTCTGGCTTCAAATGCAGCTCCTTTATCAGCAGTGTCGGTCATCCGGCGCAGGTTATCAATAAACAGGTCGCAATCCTGCGGATAAATAACTTCGTTCAGGCAGTCGTTAAAAAACTCGCTGAATTCAAATCGATTCCAGCCTATCATCTTATAAAAATCTTCGTTGGCGCATTTAATTATAATATGACCGCCGTCGGTCACAAATACGATTGCCATGCTGACAGGCATAGACTCAATTATGCTGTTGGATTTATAACGCGCGCCGTCTTCCGTAAAAATATCTGCGGCGCGGCGCAACGTGCATGCAAGCAGTCCGCCGGCATATCTGATATTGAGTATGACTGTAATTACCGCGCCATCGGGCAGAATTATTCTGTGTCTGACCGACATACACGAAAGGGATGCTCCGTTGCGCCCTTTAGAAAAAACCTGAGCAAGTCTTTGACTTACGCTTTCCCTGTCCTCGGGACACACTATATCCAAGTAACACATTTTCTCCGCGTCACGCCCGACAATTGCGCTGAAATCGTCATTGTGAGTCAATATTCGGAAACCATCGTTGCAGTCAATATCGAAAAATCCGCATTTCTCATTAAGAACTACAGAATTTGAGCTGTTCAAGACCTTGAGCCTCCTTAACAATCCACAAAATAAAGAAAAAATTATATCGACATCTTTTATTATACTTAATTATATATTTAAAAACCGATATATTCAAGAATATTTTTTCTATATTTACACACTTTACACACTTTACACACTTTACACACTTTACACACTTTACACAATCAAATTATAAATCCTGTAATCAACGCTGCCGCCGAAGCTGCCAGCGCGACTACTATCAGCGGCAGGTCGAAATACGCCAGCAGTACGGCCACTACAGTACCGACTGCGGCGGTTGCCATATCTCCGGTAGAATAAAAAATAGCGGGAATGGTCATGGCACTCAGAACAGCGTATGGAATGTAATAGAGAAAGCTGCGGAAAAATTGGAATTTAATTTGCTTGCGGAATGCGGTGAATGGAATCATGCGGATAAGGTAGGTCACTCCTGCCATTACGGCTATGTATATAATTAAGCTCAATTGCCTGCCTCCTCAGTCTGTTCGTCAGTATCATCGCTGACGGGAAATAATAAGGCCGCTGCCGCCGCCGCGATAACCGCGCTTATTATAATTGCGAATCCGCCGGTGACGCCGGTGAATACATACTTGAAAAGAATCGAGAAAAGCGCAGCGATTGCAGCAGCCGTCAGCACACTGCGGCTCTTTTTTGCGGGGGGAATTATTATCGCAATAAACATAGCATAAAGCATTATTCCCATTGCGTTGGTGAGCGAAACCGGAAGAAAGCTGCCTGCGATTGCGCCCAGAAATGTTCCTATGCTCCAGCCGAAAAACGCTATGAGAATCAGACCGTACATGTAACGCGCGGTGATCTTGCCCTTTTGAGCTGAAGCAACCGCGAATATCTCATCGGTTATGCCGAAAGAAACTATCAGCCTGCGCGGCGTGTTAAAGGTGCTGTCTAGCTTCTGAGAGAGGGACAGCCCCATAAGTCCGTAACGCATGTTTATGACAAACTGAGTGAGTGCCATTTCGAGATATGACCCTCCGCTCGCTATTATCGCTATGCCTGCCGCCTGTCCCGCCGAGGTCAGATTGGTGGCGGATATGCCCAGCGCAGTCATAGCGGAAAGTCCGGCCTGCACAGCCATTATTCCAAAGCCGAACGATACCGAGAGATAGCCCAGTGCGATAGGAATACCGTGCAGCAGTCCCTTGACAAATTGTGATTGTTTCAATGAATATCTTCCTTTAGATTAATTTTGCTTTCCATTCCTCGGGCTTGAAGCCCACCAGCACAAAGCCGTCGCCTATCAGGATAGGGCGCTTGACCAGCATGCCGTCAGAGGCGAGCAGTTCAAGCTGTTCGTCCTCGGTCATGGAGGGTAGCTTGTCCTTGAGATTCATGGATTTATAGAGCATACCGCTTGTGTTGAAAAATTTTTTCAGCGGAAGTCCGCTCATTTGATGCCACTGTTTTAATTCGTCAAATGTCGGATTCTGATCCTTGATATGGCGGTCAGTGAATTCGATATTGTTATCCTCAAGCCATTTTTTCGCCTTTTGACAGGTAGTACACTTTGGATATTGTATGAATAGCATGATTATGCAGCTCCTTTTAAATGATTATTCCGTTGCAATGGTCGATTTCGTGCTGAATTATCTGCGCAGTCCAGCCCTCGAAGTTTTTTATTCGGGTTTGGAATTTGCGGTTTTGCCATTGCACCTTGATAGATTGAAAACGTCTGACCATTCGTGTGCCGGTCAATGACAGGCAGCCCTCCACAGTCTCATACTGCCCGGACTGCTTAATTATTTTCGGGTTGAACATTTCACAGTAAGTGCCGTCTGCTTCAAATACGATAATGCACTTTTTGACGCCTATCATATTTGCCGCCATGCCTACGCAACGGTCTGAATTTGCGCGGAGCGTGTCGAGCAGGTCGTCTGCAGTTGAAATGTCGTCCTGAGTGGCAGGCTCGGATTTTTGACCGAGGAATATAATATCTGTCACAATGGATTTTACCATGTTTGCTTCATCCTTTCAAGAGAAGATATGCAAAATAAAAATTTATTATAATGACGCAAATCAATCCCCCGCCTTATCCGTATAGATGAATGCGGGGGATTAACTGTATTATATCAGCTTTTTGATTTTTCTTCAATATATTTTTTCTTTAATCTAAATATCAGATATGTAGAATTGTACCATAAATCATAATTTAACATAGAGTACGCAACATTGGGAATCCAAGGGGGCAGGCCCTCTTGGCGGGGTCAAGGGGCAGCGCCCATTGTGGGGTCGTAGTGGCAAAGCCCCTACAAAACCAAAGTGTAGCAAAGACTTAAAATGGGAAACAATGCGAAGCCCCTAAAAAACTAACAAGAAAATCTTTGATTTTCGAGTGGACGTCAATCAGTTAAATTATGATTTATTGACAAAATGAAAACATTTTTTAGTATTGAAAGTATATATGCTTTGAGTATTGATTTCTATGGCGGAAAAGGTGTATAATTCACTCATAATTCCAATTGATGATATGCTTATTATTTCAGTATTTAATAAATTATTAAATGCCGAGGTAACAGGTGTAAATTTATTTGTAAAGAGGATGTAAACATTGGAAAGCTATTTGAGGGCATATGCTGAGGTTGACTTAGAGGCAATCGGACACAACATAAATGAGGTAAGGAAAAATGTCGGCAATGACGTAAAGATTTGCGCTGTGATAAAAGCAAACGCATACGGTCACGGAGCGGTAAAGGTTGGACATTATTTGGAAAACATGGTCGAATATTTCGCGGTCGCTACTATCGAAGAAGCCATAGAACTGCGTGAATCCGGCATTACACTGCCGATATTGATATTGGCATACACCTCGCCGAGCCAATATGACGATATAGTAAAATACGACATTACTCAGACGATTTATTCATACGAAACAGCCGAGCTGCTCGACAGTGCGGCTCAGCGCGCGGGCAAGACAGCCAAAATTCATGTCGCGCTCGATACCGGTATGACCCGAATAGGCTTTGTTATGACCGAGGAGAGCATTGATGAAATCGAGAAAATCAGCCGACTGGAGCATGCCGAATTAGAGGGAATGTTCACTCATTTTTCCTGCGCCGATATGTACGATAAGACATATACGAAAATGCAGATGGAGCGTTACGATTGGATGTGCGCCGAGCTTGAAAAGAGAGGCGTTGAGATACTTATAAAGCACGTCTGCAACAGCGCGGGAATTATGGAATTCGACAGCCACCGATTCCAGATGGTGCGCTCGGGAATCATAACCTACGGACTGTACCCCTCGGATGAGGTGGATAAATCCGCGCTGGATTTGAAGCCTGCAATGACATTTAAAAGCCATGTTATCAATGTGAAAACGGTTGAGGCGGGGCACGGAGTGAGCTACGGCGCGACCTATGTAACTCAGCGACCCACCAAAATCGCCACGGTGTCGGTGGGCTATGCCGACGGATACCCCCGCTCGCTCTCCAACAAAGGGCGTGTGCTGATTCGCGGCGAGTTTGCGCCGATAATCGGACGTGTCTGCATGGATCAGATAATGGTTGACGTGACCGACATCGACGGCGTGAAGATTGAAGATATTGTCACGCTCGTAGGACGTGACGGCGACAATGAAATCACCGTCGAAGAACCGGCAAATATGTCAGGCTCGTTCAATTATGAATTTGTCTGCGGTCTGACAAACCGTGTAACAAGGGTGTATTGATATGCATCCAATATTTACTTTGCAGTATGGTGAATTTGCGGTTGCAGACACTTTGTCAAAAGAGTTAAAAAATATATCTGTATTTGTACCCGCATCTTCTCAGGAAAAAGGTATTGATTTATTACTATATAGGCATGAAAATGGAAAACGAAGAACCCTGACAGTTCAAGTCAAAATGTCTCGTACTTATATTAATGTGAATACCAAATATGAAAATATATTGTGGTTCAATCGTTTTGAACCGCAGGAAAATGCAGATTGGTTTATTTTAACAGGGACTTATGCTGCCTTTCCCAAGTCGCTTGATGTTGCGGTAAAAGAAGCTCAATGGAATAATATAATGCTTGCGTTCACATATGATGAAATGGTTGAATTTATGGATGAAGTCAGACAAAAGAAAGATAAAACCAAAGTGGATAAAATGTTTGGTTTTGGTTTTAACTGTACTGATGAGATTTTTCAAACTAGAGGTTATGAGTCTGAACGTAATATGAGCAAATATCTACTTAAAAATCGATTAGATGATATTGAAAAATCTTTTTATTGATATAATTAAAAAAAATTAGATATTAACGAGGTGATTACCATTTCTCGCCAAACACTTGAAGACATAATTCTGCGCCATTCATCACGTGGAATGGATATTCTGCGCCCGTATCTCGCGAGCGATTTCTGCCGAAATGCGGCGCATGCCATACTCAATTCCGAGAGAGGAAATGTCCTGCTTGCCACGGGGTTTTATGTTGCGGGATGCGCCGAAACTGACGGCCCTCCGGGTGCGCTTTTTCTGGCCAAGGCACTGAATTCTCTTGGCTTTGAATGTACGGCAGTCACAGATGAATTCTGCCGCGGATTTTTTGAGGACGAGGGCGTTAATGTCGAATATATTGATATTAAGGCGGCAGAAAAGCATTATGCCGAATTGCTGGATAAATACGCGCCGAAGTGGTTGATTTCGATTGAACGCTGCGGCGTCAATGCAGAGGGCGATTATGCCAACATGCGCGGCGAGAGCATCGCGGAATATACTGCGCGCATTGACCTGATGTTTGACGAGGGCAGGCGGCGCGGCATTCCGACGGTCGGAATCGGTGATGGCGGCAATGAAATCGGCATGGGAAATTTTCGCGGAATCATAGAGCAGAAATTATCGCTCAAGCCGTGTGTGATTGAGGTGGATTACCCGATAATTGCCACGGTTTCAAATTGGGGCGCATACGGACTTTGCGCGTATCTTCAGATGCTGTCGGGCGAGAGACTTCTGCCTGATTACAGCGAAATTGAGGCATACCTTCAAAAAATTTCAGTCATGGGCAGCATTGACGGCGTGACCAAGCGGCATGTGCCTACGGTGGACGGATTTGCGCCTGAAATCGAGCGTGAAATCATAGATGGCTTGAATGCGGCTGCGGTGGTGTGATTTTTATTTTACGGGGATGATTGTATGAGTTTAAAAAGCATAAAGGAACGTGCCCAAAAATTGAAATCGGATATTCCGGCAGTTTTTCTCGCATTGAAGCACAGGGGTACTCCGTGGTATGCCAAGGCTTTGGCGGCTGTTACAGTGGGGTATGCGCTCTCTCCGATTGATTTAATACCCGATTTTATCCCCGTGCTCGGCTATTTGGACGATTTGCTGCTGCTGCCCGCGCTGGTGTGGCTGGTGGTGAAATTGATTCCGAAGGACGTATTTGACGATTGCCGCAGGAGGTCAGAGGGCATATGGAGCGACGGAAAGCCGAAAAAATGGTATTACGCACTCCCTATAGCGGCGGTATGGCTTCTGATTATTTTATTGATTGTAAAAGCAATATGGTTTTAAGCCGTAAAATAAAAATGCGGTAAATATACATTGAACGCTCATATTCCGATGGAAAGTAAATACGGCAGCCTTGATATATTGCTTAAAGAAATCAGTGAAAGGGATACAGTCAAATGGGAGGACGGAGCATATATGCATAATCTGAAAGTGGATGCCGAATTTAATTTTAAAAATTGGAAAAGCTTTGAGCGCGACGGTATTTTGGAAAATATATATCTTGTAAATTCCAAAAATCAAGAGGTTATGACTACTGCATTAACGGTCGATTCAGGTGGGAAAAGTTCGGGTACAATAGAAACTCGCGAAATATATTGTACGGCTGTCGATAATAAAGAGTATTTTGAATTGTCAGATAATTACTCGGAGCTGCACGTTGCGTATGTAATGGAAGGTAATACCAATAATCCAAATGCGTGGTTTAATCCAAAGTACAAAGCCGAGGATATTGATGCATTAAACGAGCAGCGATTCATACATTTTAAAATAAGCTGATACTAATACTACTCTCCGATCAAAATTAGACGAATTATTCTCGCAAATCTTTTGTCTTCTTTCAATCGGAGAGTAGTATTAATTGATAAAAATTATCCTATTTTTTGCAAATCGAACGAGTTGTTCTTTTTGTAGAGAAAAACTGTTGCTGTCGCAAATATCGCACAAATCGCAAGCTTTATTAAATCGGCGGGTACGCCCTTGATAACAATGACGGGAACTGCGCTGACCAGTGCCAACAATGCGCCGCACATGCTCAGCATTGCGGAGGCGCTCTGCTTTACAACTGCGGTTTCACTTTCCCAGTTAAAAACAGGGAAGATGAGGTTTGCCGTGATACCTAATACACATGAAAAAAGAATCATAACTGCGGGTATTATCAGCAGCCAAAGGATGTCAAGAGGTGCAGGCTTTAATGCGATTATCAGCAGAACTTCCGATGCGATGTAAAACGGTGCGAACAGGCTGAGGTTTAGCAAAATTTTGCTGTTAAAAATAGTTTTGGTATTTATTGGCAGGCTTTTTACTATCCACCATTCCCTGCCCTCCATTGATATAGATGTGCAGGTGGTGGTCATAAGGCAGAATATCGCTGCCAATGCGAACGGTATCAGCTCTGCAACATCAATCGGAATCGGCAGAGCCTTGAAAGTATCAATGCCCATAGTGCAGACTGCAGCGGCGAAAACTACCGCCAGAATCGGACCTATAATTGTGTTGGTCACATATATGCTTGATGCAAAATAACGCTTTAATTCCTTTTTGTAAAGTGTGGCTAAAACAGATTTTTCTTTCAGCGTTTCCATGTGGTAATCGTGCTTTGCGGAGGTGCTGAAAAGTCTGCGGCAGATTGCGTGGAAGCTCACCGAAACTATTGCGGTCATAACAGCGAATATAACCAAAAATGCGCCTACGCATGCAAGGCATGTCACAAAATCGCCGTTTACCATTGCCGACCCCATTATAACTGCCGGCGGGTATATCTTGCCGAGCAGCGAGATCACTGTATTTGAAAGATTCGCCAGCATTTCCATGCTGACTTCGCCCTCGACTGCGGTAAGCTGAGAAGAACCTAACATAATCGCCAGTACCAGCAGAATTGACAGCAGCGCGCTAACTAAATTCTTGTGTTTCATCCTGGAGGAAATCGCCGATACCAGCGCACCGAGGAAAGTTGCCGCAGTAATCGGTAGGAGCGGCACAGCCAATATTTCGACAATTGCAATCAAATAGAAGGAAATTCTCGGCTGAATAAAATATACATATACAGCCAGCCCAGGCAGCATAAACGCAAGTGTGAGCAGAAGATTTTCCACATACATCCGTATAAAGCGGCTTATTACAATGGCGCTTTGCGGCACAGGCAGGGAGCAGAGAATGTCATAGGATTTTTTTTGAAAAATAACGCTGCCGGCTTTGAAAATTCCGAAGAAGAAAATAACCAGACTGCTTACTGCAATCAGATAGGCGGGCAGAACCTCGCTCATTCCCATAAGGATAAATGCATAGGAAAATCCGACTATATATGCCGCCAAAATTACTATGAGCATTGCAAAAACTAAACCCAAAGCAATTTTTTTGCGCTTTGCTTTTTTATCTTTTGAAAATCGCAGCACATTCAAGCCGAATAAATTGCAGAGCTGCAGCTTGGATAAATTTTTAATTTGTCTGAGCATTGTCGACCACCTCCATAAATATGGATTCAAGTGATTGTCCTTCTTTTACTATTTCATCCATTTTGCCCGATGAGATGAGCGTGCCGTCTTTTATAATTGCAACCTTGTTGCACAGCTTTTCGGCAACGTCAAGCACATGCGTTGAGAAGAAAATCGCGCCGCCGTCCTTGCAGATGTCCTTCATAATGCCCTTTAGAATTACTGCGGCCTTGGGGTCAAGTCCTACGAACGGCTCGTCAAGAATAAGCAGCTTCGGGGCGTGAATCAGCGCGGATATTATCGCCAGCTTTTGCTTCATGCCGTGGGAATATGACGAAATTAAATCGCCGAGCGACGCGGTAATCTCAAATTCATTGGCGTACCGCTCAATTCTCTGCTGTCTGTCGGCAGCCGAAACCTTAAAAATATCTGCGATGAAGTTAAGATATTGAATTCCGGTAAGGTATTCATAAAGGTCGGGATTATCGGGTATGTAGGCGATTTTCTGCTTGCACAGGATGGGATTTTTGACTATAGAAACGCCGTCAATAAGAATTTTGCCCTCGTCAAAGCCGTGAATTCCGGCGACGCATTTGAGAGTGGTGGTTTTGCCTGCGCCGTTGTGACCGATAAAAGCGTAGATGTCACCGGCTTGGATTTCAAGATTGATGTTTGCAACACCTTTGTTGCTGCCCTTATAGTGCTTGGTGAGATTATTTATAGTAAGCATAATAAACCCTTTCTGATATAATTATCCAATCTGTTTGTCATTGATTTTCCACTGTCGAAATTTCCCTGTTTTTGTGAGCGAAGAATACTATTGCCGCGATTATTCCGAACGGAATGAGACCGAGAAGCCCTGTCGGAATGGGTCCGAGCAGATATGACGTAATTGAGCCGTCCGAAAATATCAGGGGCACAGCGGCTATTGCATTTATTGCCCCGTGGGCAAGCGATGGAATCCAGATGCACTTGGATTTGTCATAGAGATACGACAGCAGCGTCCCGAATATCGCAGACATAAGACACATCATCAACATTCCTGTAAACGGTTCTCCAAAATAATCGGTACCGTAATTATATCCAATGCCCACTACTATTGGCCAGTGCCACACACCCCAGATAATTCCGCTGAGAATGAGTGCGGGCTTTCTGCCGAGCCTGGCAGTGAGCATAGGCGTCATGTATCCGCGCCAGCCTATTTCCTCACCCAAAGCGACAAACATATTAATGAACGGCGCGACGGTTACTGCCGAAAGAATCTGGATAGCCATCAGCATTTGCAGTGTCAACCCCTGCATGTCGGCTCCTTCGGGAATAGATGCGGCAATATAGCTCAT
>JAQXFQ010000009.1 GCA_029005175.1 Bacillota bacterium | reverse complement strand
ATTTATCTGCGTAACGTCCACTCGAAAATCAAAGATTTTCTCGTTAGTTTTTTATGAGCTTCGCATTTTTCCTATTGCTAGTTTTTCTTGCACTTTAGCTTTGCCCCCACGCCCCCACGATGGGCTTAACCGCTATTCAAGGAATAGCGGTGTCCCCTTCGACCCCGCCAAGAGGGCCGACGCCATTCAAGGAATGGCGGTCTCCCCTTGGATTCCCATTGTAAATGCTCGACTGTGGCTCTATGCTAAATTATCATTTATTGCGTTAAAAGACAAAACAGGCGCAGCTTTATTTCAAAGCCGCACCTGTAAAATCACGAAATTACATTTCAAGCTTTCTTCCTGAGAACTTGACCTTGAAGGTCTTGCCGCTCATAGTTATCTTGAATCCCTCATAACGCTTTGCGTAGCCTGAATTTACCATTTCTACTGATAGACGACCGTTCCTGCGGGCGAATTTATAGAGATTATACTCGCCCTCACGATATGCAAAATCCTCACCGTTGTCCTGATAGTGCAGATACTCGCCGTCGTTGCCGAATACCATCAGCTCAAGGCAGTCTACGTTCTTTTCACCCACATAATTCATCACAGGCCACATCGGGATAATTGCACCCTCACGAATGTAAATCGGACAGGTATCCAGCGGAGCTTCACGCAGAATCCTGGTGCCGCCCTGAAGACGCTCGCCTGTGTGGAAATCGTACCAATTGCATCCCTTGGGGAGATATATGTCACGGCTGACCTTGCCCTGATCAACTATCGGTGCAACCATTATCCACTCGCCCAGCATAAACTGGTCATTTATATCGGTCACATTCTTGTCATTTTCAAAATTCAGCACCAGCGGACGGAATACAGGCAGACCGCTGGATTCGGCTATGCGGAAGCAATCGTAGATATACGGAATCAGCTTGTAGCGCAGACGGATGTACTTGCGACAGATGTCGAGCGTCTGCTCATCAAATGTCCACGGCTCCTGATAGCGCGTTCCTTTTGCCGAGTGATTGCGGAAAAACGGAGTGAAGCAGCCCACCTGCATCCAGCGGCAAAGCAGCTCCGAAGTGCAGTTTGCGCCAAAGCCGCCCGCATCAGTGCCGATAAATGCCATGCCGCTCATGCCGACGCTGCAAAGCTGCGCAATTGAATATCTCAGATGTGACCAGTGGCTCTGATTGTCGCCCGTCCAGCCGATTGTATATTTCTGCGCCCCGCTGTAGCACGCTCTGGTGATAATAAACGGACGCTTGCCGCTGTGTCTTTTGATGCCCTCGTAAGTGGCCTTGCACATAAGCGAGCCATAGACATTGTGCATTTCGGCGTGATTTGTCTTGCGCTCCTCGTCGCAGAATACGACATCCTCCGGAATTTCCCCGCGGAAGCTGGCAGGCTCGTTCATATCATTCCATATGCCCGCAACGCCGTCATCCATCATTATTTTCTGATTGTCTGCCCACCAATTTCTCACTGCGCGGCGACCGAAATCCGGAAATACCGACTCGCCCGGCCAGACTACATTTTCATAAACATTTCCCTCGGTATCGTGGGCGAAGAAATCGTTCTTTATGCCCTCGTCATATACGGAATACCCCTCTTCCTTCTTAACGCCCGGGTCAATAATAGTCACCAGCTTAAAGCCGCGTTCCTTCAGACCTTCAATCATCTTTTTGTGCTCAGGATACTGCTTTTCGCCCCATGTGAACACCTTGAAATTATCCATGTAATCTATGTCGCAAAAGAGGGTGTCGCAGGGGATCTCATGCTTGCGCATATTGTCGGCTATTGAGAGCAGCTCCTCGCGATTTTCGTATGACCAGCGGCTCTGATGATAACCGAGCGTCCAGAGCTGCGGCAGCGGAGTGGTGCCTGTCAGATAAGTATAGCCGCAGATTATGGATTTGATTGAGCTGCCGGCAATAAAGTAATAATCGAGGTTGCCGTCATCGGCTGAGAAGTAGAAATAGCCGCTGTTTTCCTTTGCGAAGTCGAACTGAGTGCGGTGGTGATTATCAAAAAATATACCGTAATCCACATTCGGGCGGTGTACGATAAAAAACGGCATGGATTTGTACAGGCTCTTCATTGATTCAAAATGCGGATCGGGAATATCGCTGTTCCACATCTCGAATTCATAGCCCTTTTTGTTAATGAAATTGTATTTATCGCCGAGACCATAGAAGCATTCGCCGCCCTCAAGGCACTTGACAACCTCAATTTTATGATGCGCTATTCCGTCGGAAAGTGAATGTCCCTCCATTCGAGCCTGCTTGATAGCCTCCTCGCTCACTATCGCCGCGCCCTGAGCCTCACGCGCACCCTTGTAGTCGCGGCAGATTACCGTGCCATCGGGGCGGGTAAAGTTTATTTTGAAATCATCATAAACATAAGCGGACAGCTTGGAGGTGGAAATCACCATGTAATTGCCCATCATGTTAGCTATGACATTGACATTCTGAACCTTGTTGCCCTCTATGGCAAACGAATGATTCGTTTCGGATTTAAACCCGCAGAACACATTGAAAATTTCTTCTGTGACGGCAGTGACGTATCCGACAGCATTTTCAAATTTAATTTCGACGCGGCTGCCTTCAACATTAAAACTCACTATTTTACCGTAATTCATAGGAAAAGCATCTCCCTCACATAATTATCTTAATTAAATTATATCACTGCACAGCAAACAAAGTCTTGTACTTTTCTATAAATTTGTGATACTTTAATATTATATATATTGTACCAAAAAATGTAATCAATATCAAGATTTTGTTTGTATTTTTATATCAAATAAAAGAGGTCAGTATAAATAACACCAACCTCTAAAAATTATTCTTCTATATCATCACTGCATTGACGCGGGCGGCGAATCCTGCGCCTGCCGCGCTGGTGATTTTCTTTGAAATTAGTTTCGTCCACCAGAAAATGCGGTCTGTGCTTGACCTCGTAGTAAATCCTGCCGATGTACTCGCCGATAACGCCTATGGATATGAGCTGAATCCCGCCAAACAGGCTTATTGTGAATATCGTGGTGAAGTATCCCGGCTGGTCGATGCCCTCAAACGCTATGCTGAGCAGCAGCCAAATAAGATAACCAAAGCTTATCCCCATAGCAATCGCGCCCAGCACAAAGCAATATCTGAGCGGCTTATTGTTAAAGGACAGCACTCCGTCAATGCCGTATCTCAGCAAGGCGCGAAAATTCCACTTGGTCTTGCCCGCGGCTCGCTGACGGTTTTCGTAATTGATTATCTTTTCCTTGAAGCCTATCCACGAGAAAAGCCCCTTGGAGAATCTGTTGTACTCGTCCAGCGAGAGCAGCGCGTCCACTGCCTTGCGGCTGAGCATTCTGAAATCACCCACACCGTCGATAAGCTCAACATCGGTTAATCGGTTGACAATACGATAATACATTTTGGCAAAGAAAGTATTCCCTGCCGAATCGCCCTTGCGATTGCGCCGGGCAATCACCTGGTCATAGCCCGACTGAGCGTAATTCAGCATTTCGGCAATAAGCTCGGGCGGGTGCTGCAGGTCAGCGTCCATAATCACCGTGTATTCTCCCGAGCTGAATTTCAGCCCCGCCAGCATTGCGGCTTCCTTTCCGAAATTGCGGCTGAATGATATATATTTTATGCGCCCGTCACTTTCTGCCAAAGCTTTAAGAATATAAATCGTCTTGTCACTGCTGCCGTCATTTACGAATATTATCTCGAAATCGTCAGTAATTTCCTTCAGGTTCTTGAGCAGCTCTCCGCAGGTCATTTCTATGACCTTTTCTTCATTGTAACACGGCACAACTACCGAAAGCATCATGTCCGCGTCACCTCCGCATATAACACGTGATAAAGCTCCAAATATTCCGCCTTAGTTTCGGCAAAGCTCCGCTCGCTGCACTCAATTTCAAGGTGAATCGGCGGAGCCTCGTCAAACAGGCAGTCGCCGTTGAAAATGCGGAATTCGTGGTATAGCATGCAGTCGTCAACGCTCTTTACCGCTGCGCTTTCCTGCTCATCAGGCAAAGCCACGCCCAACGCATTCAGAATGTCGCCGTACAGCCTTTCCTCACATTGGCAGTAATATTCCAGCCGCCTTTTCAGCGGACGGGTCATGTCGCCGATGTAGGCCTCCGTGGCGTCGTGCAGCAGGCAGAGAAGCTGAACCCGTGCGGAGCAGCCGCGCAGTTCAGCCTCCTTGGCGCAATTTATACAGTGCCGCGCCACCGAAAAAAACTCTCTGAAATGCCCGTTTGCACGGCAAATCATGCTGAGCGAATGAGCGATGTCACCGATGTCAATATCCTCAGCCGAGGGTGACATAGGGTTAAATTTGCGTCCGCCTATAGTAGTAATAAAATCTTTCTTATTCATAAATCGTTCCCATATTTTGACATTTCGTCCTTAGATAATAAAAATGTCGACATTTCGTCATTATAGTTTTTACGAAATCCGGCAATAAATACACACCACAGCCATAAGTCCGGATTTTTGACGATATTATCATCAGCTTCCGGAGGTGCGCTCGATATTGAGCACGCCGTGAATCCTGTTGAGCTTGGCAATAATCTGAGCCAGATGCTCTTTACTGCTAACGGAAATTGTGGTGGTAATCACAGCGTTGCCGTCCTTAAGCTCACGCGAATTAAGGCTGTTTATGCCGATATGCATAAGCGAAAGCTGAGTCGTGACATCCGCCAGCAGTCCCTTGCGGTCAATGCAGGTCAGCTTCAGCGTAGTTTTGAATTCGCGGTAATCGGTTTCCTCCGCCCATGAGGCTTTTATCCAGCGTTCGGGACTTTCGCAGTGCTCCAGATCCTGCGGAACATTTGAGCAGCTGCGTTTGTGAATCGACACGCCATAGCCTCGGGTGATAAATCCGATAATATCATCGCCGGGCAGGGGATTGCAACAGCGTGACATCTTGATTTGACAGTTGTCGATGCCCTCCACACGCACGCCCAAATCCTTCTTGCGCGCCCTGCGTTCATCCTCGCTGAACGAGCGCATTTTTACAGACTCAACAGGCTTGACTATCATGCGCGAATAATCCTCGCGCAGACGCGGCATGATTTTTGACATAAGTATGCCGCCGTAGCCTATAGCCGCATAAAAATCGTCAATTGAATCTATGTGGGATTTGCGCGCCTGCTCGGTCATAAATTCCTCGTATTTATCCTCGGGAATAATCATTCCCGCGCGCTTCATCTCGCGCTCGAACTCGGTGCGCCCCTCGGCGATATTTTCGGGTCTGCGCTCATTTTTAAACCATGAGCGGATCTTATTTTTAGCCTCGCTGGTGGAAGCCATTTTGAGCCAGTCGCGGCTGGGTCCGTTCACGATTTCCTTGGTCGTCTGAATCTCAACCACATTACCCGTCTGCAATTCAGTATTGATAGGCACTATCTTGCCGTCAATTTTCGCGCCTATCATGCGGTGTCCGACCTGGCTGTGAATGGCATAGGCGAAATCTATAACCGTCGCGCCTGTGGGCAGCACCTTCAAATCGCCCTTGGGAGTAAATACATAAATCTCATCGGGCATAATGTCGTCTTTGATAACTGTGATTACATCGGTGTTTTCACTGTCCATCTGATTCTCAATCATCTTGCGAATCCATGATACGGTGTTTTCAAACACGACTTTGCCGCCCTCAGCCGCCGGACCTGTTTTGTATTTCCAATGCGCCGCGACGCCGTATTCAGCGGTCAGATGCATTTCTTTGGTGCGTATCTGCACTTCAAAGGGAACGGCGTTGGCATTCGGGTCGTCACTTTTTCGCAGCACTGTAGTGTGCAGCGACATGTAGCCGTTGGATTTAGGCATGGTGATGTAGTCCTTGTAGCGGTTCGGCAGGGGTGTGTATGTAGTATGCACCACACCCAAAGCCGCATAGCATTCCGCTACAGTGTCTACGATTACCCTCACGGCGTATATATCATAAATATCCTCAAAGCTTTTGCCCTGCATAATCATCTTGTGATAAATACCGTTGACCGACTTTACACGCCCGGACATAACCACATCGGGAATATCCACAATCAGCTTTTCGCGCAGCTCGTTCTTGATGCTCTCCAAAAAAGCCTCGCGGTTGGACTGCTGCTCAGAAAGACGGTCGCAAATCTGCTTATATCCCACAGGGTCGAGATACCTCAGAGATAAATCCTCCAGCTCTTCCTTAACCTGACGGATGCCCATTCGATGTGCCAGAGGCGCATAAATTTCCATAGTTTCGCGCGCAATGTCCCTCTGCTTCTGGGGATACATCGCACTGAGAGTGCGCATATTGTTAAGGCGGTCGGCCAGCTTGATAATAAGCACGCGGATGTCCTTATTAGTGGCAATAAGCATGCGGCGGATATTCTCCGCCTGATGCTCTTCCTTGGTTTTGAAGCCGATTTTGCTCAGCTTGGTCAAGCCGTTGATGATTTGAGCAACCGTACTGCCGAATTTTTTTTCTATATCCTCCAAAGTAACAGGAGTGTCCTCGACAACATCGTGAAGCAATGCCGATACGACGCTGTCAGTATCCATGCCGAGCGACACCAGAATATCAGCTACCGAAATAGGATGAACTATGTAAGGCTCGCCCGACTTGCGCTTCTGACCGGCATGAGCCTCGTTGGCAAAAAGATAAGCATTCTCAATAGCTTTCATGTCATAATCTTTGCCACTCTGTAAAATATTATTCACCAGTTCATCATATGTGTGATACTTATCAACAACATTATCGGTATAATCGCGCTCCTTGAAGCTCTCCATGTTTTTTTCAACAGGTTCATTTGCCATATAGTTCCCTCCTCAACAGTTTAGATAATAAAATGATATATAATGATAATGTCAGGTATTTGAATATCCTGCCAGAATAGCCGTAGGAGTGTTTTCCAACGCTATTTTTTGACTTGAGTCTGTATTCGGGGATGAGGACACTTTAATCATCGCGCCGTCATCCTCATATAAGATAAGGCCGCCTTCTTTCAGTATTTGCAGTGAGGTAAGCAGCTTGGCGTGGGAAATTCCCATATGCCTCATGCGGCAGCTCAATACATCCTCTCCGCCTCGGTATCCCTTGACGGCGGCGCGGTAAACTGCCCCCACTTCGCCGCGTGACGGGCGCAAAGCTGCCATTTCTTCCTCGGAAAGCTGCTCACCTCGCATAAGACTTTCAAATATATGTCTGCCTCGATTGATTTCTTCAAAATGCGTTTCCGAAAGCCTTATATCACGGATTACTACTGTCAGGCTCTCACGTTCACGGAATACGGTTTTGTCCAGTGTAACTGCAATATCAACCGTATCGCCGACATTAAACGGAAAATCCTCGGTAGCTGTGGAGAACTTCATCGCACTGATGACATGCCCGTCGCGCTCCATAGTGATTTTTTGGTGCTTTCCGCCTGCCGCTCCAAAGATATTTGTAATCTTGAGCCCCATAACAGCTATTAAAGGCGTTGGATTGTCCGTACCAAACGGCTCAAGCAGCTCCGCCGCGCCGTGAAGCTCCAGCGTAATCATACTTGGCGGAAGCTGGCAGTCTATATTCAAAATCGGCGCGGGCATGCGGGGAAATTCCCGGGCGGCATACTCGTTTATCGCACGGCGAAAGCCATCAATATTCTCGGTTTTCAGGCTCAATCCCGCCGCCAAGGTATGTCCGCCGAAGCCTGTAAGCCACTCAGAACACGCCGATATTGCATCGTAAAGCGAAAAGCCCTCTATGCTGCGCCCCGAACCCTTTGCGCTGTCACCCTCATATGATATTATAATGCAGGGTTTGCCGTAGCGTTCACACATGCGTGAGGCAAAAATACCCATAACGCCGCGGTTCCACCCCTCACCCGAAATCACCAGCACGCGGTCATAAAGCCATTCGGGATTTCGCTCAATCAATTCGGCGGTTTCACGGCTTATAATCTGCTCTATCGCCTGACGCTCTTTGTTTTCGTTGGTAAGCTGCTGCGCGATTTCAATCGCCTCATCCTCATCCTCAGAGAGCAGCAGCCGCACCGCCCGTTCAGCGCTGCCCAAACGTCCGGCTGCGTTTATACGGGGCGCAATAATAAACGCCACGCTGGAGGATGTGACGCTCTTGTTGACAAGACCTGCCATCTCCATGAGCACCTTCAGTCCGACGCGCTCGGAATTTTGAAGCATATCAAGCCCTATACGCACCAGCCGTCGGTTTTCACCTGTAAGACTTACCACGTCGGCTATAGTTCCAAGCGCGACAAGATCGCAGCAATTCTCAATGACAGCCATGCTGTCGCCCTCAAGCGCGCATAAAAATTTAAAAGCAACGCCCACTCCCGCATATTCGGTAAACGGACATTTGCTTTCGTGTCGGTGGGGGTTCACCACAGCCACTGCATTCGGAAGCTTCTCCCCCTCACAGTGGTGGTCGGTTATCACCACATCAATTCCAAGTGAATTGGCATAATCCACCTCGTCAATTGCGGATATGCCGTTATCTACTGTGATAATCAGCGCAACGCCCTGCTCGTGCAGCTTGTCAACGGCAGCGCAGTTCAGACCGTAGCCCTCGCTGTCGCGGTCGGGAATATAAAATGTGACATTAGCGTCGTTGTACTCGAGGTAAGAATAAACAATCGAGGTAGATGTCACACCATCGACATCGTAATCGCCGTAAACAGCAATTTTTTCAAAGTTGTCAATAGCGGTGCGCACGCGCTTTACCGCCTTATCCATATCTATTATGCTGAACGGATCTATAAACTCGGCACTGTCCTCATTTATGCCCAGCATGTCAGCTATATCCGAATCAGAGCAGAAGCCGCGTGATGAAAGAAGATGCGCAGTAAACCCGTCAATTCCGAACCGCTGTGCAATTTTGCGTGAAAGCGGCTTATCTGATTTTGCTATACACCACCGGCGAAACGACATCGGAATTCATCCCCTTTGAAACAATTCATTCATGCCATGCGGACTGTTGATACCGCGAGACAAAGCGCAATAATATTGTCCTGTTATTATTATAGTATAATATCATAATAATGATTTTTTTTCAAGAAATATTTTAATGATTTTTTAAGGAAATGATGATTAGCTAAACAAGTCGGATTCGACCATGCGAAAATCGTCACTGAGCGGGGCACCGTTAAATTCACGGCACCCCGCTCAGTGACGATTTTTACGCGGTCGAATATACTAACCGGCGTATTCCTAAGCATTTAATTCTGCAAGACATTCTGCCATTGATTCTTTCATTATTGCAAGACCGACATTAAGCTGCTCATCTGTAACGACAAGCGGACAGAGAAAACGTATGCAATTTCCGTATGTGCCGCAGCTTTCTATGATAAGTCCCTTCTGAGCAGTTTTATTTACCATGGCTGCAACCAGTTCGGGATACGGCTCCTTGGTTTCAGTGTCCTTGACTAACTCCATTCCTATAAATGCGCCGATGCCTCTTACATCGCCTACGACGCCGAATTCCGCAAGCTCTGTCTTATAATAATCCGTAACTTTTTTGCCTATTTCCAGTGCTCTTTCGCAAAGCTTGTTTTCCTCTATAAATTTGATAACCTCAAGGGCAGATGCACAAGCCATTGCATTGCCGCAGTATGTGCCGCCGATGGTTCCCGCAGGGCATGCGTCCATTATTTCGGCTGATGTTGTAACAGCCGACAGAGGCATACCGCCCGCAATGGACTTTGCCGACGTCATAATATCAGGCGCGCAGCCTGCTTCCTTCCAATACTGTGAGACAAACAGCTTGCCCGAACGCGCAAAGCCTGTCTGCACCTCGTCGGCAATAAGAAGTATTCCGTGCTTATCACAGATTTTTCTCACAGCCTTGACCCATTCGATAGGAGCAGGCACAAATCCTCCCTCGCCCTGAATAGGTTCCACTACGATTGCCGCAACGTAGTCGGGTGCGCTGCACTCCTCAAACACGGCTTCCAATCGCTTGATATAATATGCAATCGCCTCTTCTTCGCTGTAGCCCTTAGGTGCTCTGTACAAATACGGAAACTCTGCTCTGTACACACCGTCCGGGAACGGACCCATGCCGTAAGCATAGGCTTTTTTAGATGTCATTGCCATGGTCATCTGTGTGCGTCCGTGAAACGCACCGCTGAATACGATTATATTCGGTCTTTTGGTGTACCCCTTGGCGATCTTTACAGCATTTTCATCGGCCTCGGCGCCCGAATTTACGAACATTGTCTTTTTAACCTCGCCCTTTACAGGAACAATTTCATTCATCTTCTCGGCCAATGCGATGTAGCCCTCGTGCGTACCGATATTCATCATGACATGAAAGTATTTATCCGCCTGAGCCTTAACAGCGTCAATCATAGGCTGCTGGGAGTAACCCACATTAAGCACGCCTACGCCGCCTACCCAATCGAGGAATATATTTCCGTCAACGTCCTCAATCATTGCGCCCTCGCCGCGATTTACCACCAGGGGATAATTGCAGCGTATAGCATTGGGAATCGCCTTGGCACGTCTGTCTATAATTGCCTGAGCTTTCGGTCCGGGCAATGTTTCGGTTTTAATTTCAGGTAAAGCATTCCTTAATTCTGACATTTTTATTTCCCCTTTAATCTTTAAAATACAAATGAGTGAGAATATGTAAAATTGCACAATAAATCATAATTTAGCTGATTGACGTCCACTCGAAAATCAAAGATTTTCTTGTTAGTTTTTTAGGGGCTTCGCATTGTTTTCTATTTTAAGTCTTTGCTACACTTTGGTTTTGTAGGGGCTTTGCCCCTACGACCCCACGAAGGGCGCTGCCCCTCGACCCCGCCAAGAGGACCAGTCCCCTTGGATTCCCATTGTTGCGTACTCTATGTTAAATTATGATTTACTGTGCTTACTATGCCATAACGAGAGGA
>JAQXFQ010000008.1 GCA_029005175.1 Bacillota bacterium | reverse complement strand
AAGGCTTTTAAAAGTGCCCTGCTTGGGTATCGTCATCTGCTCCAAATTCCCGTTTGAATATTTAGGTGCATTAATAAGCAGCTTTGCAAACTCAATAGATGTCAGATTCGTTTGGACGTACGGCAAGCAATTCTCAGCAAGGGAGTTCAATTCCATGAGGGACATATCTTGTAAATTTTCCTTTACGGCAATAATAACCTTTCGCTGACGTTCTATTCTTTTCCAGTCACTGTCTATCCACCTCAACCTTGAATATTGCAGTGCTTCATAACCGTTTAAATGATTTTTTCCGACCTTCAGCGTCCGGTCAAGTTTCCATGTGTTTCCGTTAGGATATGTATTTAATCCATATGCTTCTTTTTCGGAAAGCACTATATCCACTCCGCCAACTTCATCAATTAATTTTTTAAACACCATCAAATTAACACGAACATACTTATCAACATCCAGGTTAAAATGAGTTTGAATAGTGCTCAAAAGAAGCTGCGAGCCACCGTAATGGAAAGTATGAGTAAGCAGGTCATCATGTCTTCCGGGTATTTTCACGTTCATGCCGCGTTCAAATGAAACAAGTTTTATGGTGTTTGTTTTATTATTTAATGACATAAGCATAATGGAATCAGCACGTGAACTGCTGTCAAACTCTTGCGTACGCTCATCTGTTCCAATGAGCAAAATGTTAACTACGTCTTTATCCGTAATAACATTTTTTTCAGGCAAAACAACATGGCTGTCAGTATTTGATACACTGTCAAAATCAGAATATGAAATATAATAATCACTTGTATAATCGTTTCTGTCCATTAAAGAATAATAATGTAGAAAAAGGGCGGTAACCATACCAAAAAACAATACTAACACGCCTGCAATTACACTTAGACTTATTAATATCAGCTTTTTATAATTTTTTTTCTTTTTTACAGGTATTGCGTCTTCGGTTTTAGGAAAACGCCGGTTAAGTCCGGTTCCGCCGTGACATTCACGGGGCACCTGCTCAGCAGCGGATTTTCGCGTTGTCGAATCGACGGCTTCGCCTTTATTCGGCGTATCCTCAGGCAATTCTTTGCTGTCTAAGTCATTAGAAAAATTGCTGTGTTCTATATTTCTTTTTGAATTTTGTTCTTTCATGAGATTGTCTCCTTAAAAGTGTATTTTTAATAATTTAAGCCATAAAGGCTATATTAAAAATATTTCTTTGTCAATTAGACCATATTTTTATGTAAAGTCAATATACGATATATAACTTTTTTAAATAAACATGATATAAGTCTATTTGTTGATATTTTGCCATTATTTATCTATTGTAAAAAATATAGTTTATTATATCAATTAATTCGCAATTACCAAACCACTTTACTTTGTCTTATACATAATCAGCTTAATTCGCGCCAAAAGGGTCTTTTCCGCTTCAAGTCTCTAATATCGACATCTGAATGAATGTCAGGGCATGTCAAGAAAAGTGTGTGTGGAAAATTATCGCCCGGAAATTTTCGTATTTGAGAATTACGGCATGGATAGAATTCAGATGTGAAAAAATTACCGTGGTGTCACTGAAAGATGACGCCACGATATTGAAATTCGGGAAAATTTGCTATATAATGTTTTCTGAAAAGCAACATAGTGATTCAACCACCGCAAGCGCAGCTTGAACGGGGGCGGTGAATATATGGGGCAGGTATTTAAGAAAGCGCACAGCAATACCTTACATAATAACGGAGGGCAGCCATTATGATAACGGGTGCAATTAAAAACAAAGTCGATAAAATATGGACGGACATCTGGGCCGGCGGCATTGCCAACCCGCTGACCGTCATTGAACAGCTTACATATCTCATGTTTATCCGTTCACTGGATGAGAAGGAGCTTGAAAACGAGGAGATGGAAGTTGCTATGGGCGAACCTATGGCAAAGATTTTTCCCCCGTCCGAAGCAGGTCAGTCCATGCGGTGGAGCAAGTTCAAGAATAACGACCCGCGTCAGATTTTCGATGTGATGTCACAGCGGGTATTCCCCGCAATCAAGAGCATGAAATACGGTCGCCTGCCCGACTTTAACGAAAAAGGCGAGCTTGTTGAAATTGAGGATCAGCCCGGCAAAGCAGATGAAGACACCACGGCCTTTGCCCGCTACATGAGCAACGCAATGTTCCTTATTCCCACGCCCCAGCTGCTGCAAAAGGTCATCACCGGGCTGGATGACCTGTATGAACACGACGTCGCTGAGCGGGATATGCAGGGCGATTTGTATGAATATATGCTGGGCAAGCTGTCAATGGCAGGACATAACGGACAGTTCCGCACACCTCAGCATATCCGTGAAATGATGGTGGAGCTGCTGCAGCCCACCCCCGACGATACCATCTGCGACCCCGCATGCGGCACCGCCGGCTTCCTGGTATCGGCATCGGATTACATTCGCAGTCATTATGAAGATACCATGACCTCGGAGCAGTGGGAGCATTTTTCGGGTCCCGCATACACAGGCTTCGACACCGACTATACCATGCTGCGCATTTCTGCCATGAACCTCATGCTTCATTCCATCAGCACCCCGAGAATCGAATATAAGGACAGCGTGTCGAAGCAGAATCAGATAACCGAGCAATTCACCATGTGCCTTGCCAATCCGCCGTTCAAGGGAACGGTGGACGCCGAGAGCATCAACGATAATCTGAAAGCTGTCACCAACACCAAGAAAACAGAGCTGCTGTTTCTGGCGCTGTTTCTCCGTATGCTCAAAAAGGGGGGGCAGTGCGCCTGCATTGTACCCGACGGCGTTCTGTTCGGCTCGTCGGCAGCGCATAAGTCGATCCGCAGGGAGCTGGTGGAAAATCATCAGCTTCGCGCCGTGATTTCCATGCCGTCAGGGGTGTTCAAGCCTTACGCGGGAGTGTCTACGGCTGTGCTGGTTTTCACCAAGACCGGCGCAGGCGGCACCGATCAGGTGTGGTTCTACGATATGAAAGCCGACGGACGCAGCCTCGATGATAAGCGCTCCGAGATTTCCGACAATGACATTCCCGACATCATCGGGCGATTCCACCATTTGGAAAACGAAGCAGGGCGGGAGCGCACCGAGCAGAGCTTCTTTGTGCCGAAGCAGGAGATTGTGGATAACGGGTATGACCTATCCATTAACAAGTACAAGAAAACCGAGTATGTGGCGGTGGAGTATCCGCCGACAAGCGAGATTCTGGATAAGCTCGATGAACTGGAAAAGGAAATCAGCACAGGACTGGCAGAATTGCGAGGCATGCTGTGATGGCGAGATTGGGAGATATATGTACTGTCGTTTCGGGCAGTACACCAAAGAGCGCTGTACCGGAGTATTGGGACGGAGATATAAAGTGGATTACTCCTGCTGAATTGGATGGTGACAGTTACATCATTACTGATTCTGTCAGACACATTACAGAGCTTGGAGTGACAAAAACAGGTTTGAAGGCATTTCCGGCAGGAACTGTCATTCTATCGTCGAGAGCGCCGATTGGAAAGACTGCGATTGCCGGTTGTGAAATGTACTGTAATCAGGGCTTTAAAAACCTGATTTGTTCCGATAAGATTGATTGTAAATATCTGTATTTTTTCTTGAAAGGAAAAACTGAATACCTAAATTCACTTGGCAGAGGTGCAACTTTCAAGGAAATTTCAAAAACAATCGTTGAAAATATTGACATACCGCTGCCAGATATAGAAAAGCAGAAAATTATAGCAATGCATTTTGAGAAAATTATGCGGTTAATTCGATTGCGAAAGGCTGAG
>JAQXFQ010000007.1 GCA_029005175.1 Bacillota bacterium | reverse complement strand
CGTTCTTACGGGCAGCGTTTGCTGTGCGGACGTTAGCCTTGGTGGCAACCGACATGCCGCAATATCCCGCAACTGTAGAGAGCAGCGAGCCTCCGAGGAAGCAGGCCGCTGTCAGCCAGCTTTTCAAGCCAAAGCCTATGGCAAAAAACAAAACCGCAACAAAAACTACAAGAATTTTATATTCAGAAAAAAGAAATGCCTTTGCTCCCTCATTGATAGAGCCGGCGATTTGCTTCATCTTTTTGGTTCCTTCATCCTGCTTTATCACTCTGAGAGCCAGAAGCGCGGCGTAAATCAAAGCGATAGCTCCCACCACAGCAGAAGCATACATCAATTTGCTCATTGTAAAATTACCGTCCTTTCGGTTTATGCATTTTTTCGACACTTAAAATTTCGTAGATTGTTATATTCGGTCGAAACGCAAATGTTAAATCAACGTTAAGTTGATAATAGTATTGTAGCTTTTTTTGTTTATATTGTCAAGTGACATTATCATAAAAATGTGTAAAACTTTATTGCTATTAAAAATTTTCAGTATATTAATATAGTTTTACATCAATATAACATTATTATTCTATTTATATTATCTTGATTATACCAAACAGCTTTATTTCTGCCAAATTCCTGCAAAAAAATAAAGACCCGAAGCCTTTTTGCAAGTTTCGGGTTTTTATTATGCAAATTTAAATATTTTCAACCGATTAAGATTCTGCAATCAGGTCGTTCATGTCATAAAGTCCCGCAGGCTTGCCGCACATATACACCGCCGCATTTACTGAACCGGCTGCGAATACACCCTTTGACTGCGCGCTGTGCGAGATCGTCACAACTTCATTGTGACCGGCGAATATAACCTCGTGTTCGCCCACGATAGTGCCGCCTCTGACGGCATGTATGCCGATTTCGTTCTTTTCGCGCTTTCTGCGGACGCTGTGGCGGTCGTATTCATAGCGCGCGTCATACGGAAGCTCCTCACTTATCGCGTTGGCAATCATCAGAGCAGTGCCGCTGGGGGCGTCAATCTTCTGATTGTGGTGCTTCTCCACGATTTCAACATCGAACGAATCGCCGAGAATCTGAGCCGCCTTGCGTGAGAGGGCAATCAGCAGATTGATACCGAGCGACATATTTCCCGACTGGAAGAGCGCAACCTTCTCAGAAGCCGCCTTGATTTGGGCAATCTGAGCCTCGGAATAGCCTGTGGTGCAGAGTACGGCAGGCATGCTCTTGCCCACGGCATAATCGAGGATAGAGTCAAGCGTGCTGGGGTGAGAAAAGTCTATGATAACATCGGCGGTTTCGGAAACATCGGCGATGTTGGCATACACCTGATAGCCGTTCATGGAGCTTGTATTCACATCCACGCCCGCAACGATTTCGCAATCGCTGCGCTCTCGGACGATTTCGGTAATGGCTGCGCCCATCTTACCGTTGCATCCGCAAAGAATAATTTTGGTCATTTTTATACTTCCTTTCAAAAATATTTTATAATACGATAAATCATAATTTATCTGCGTGACATCCACTCGAAAATCAAAGATTTTCTCGTTAATTTTTTAGGGGCTTCGCATTTTTCCTATTGCTGGTTTTTCTTGCACTTTGGTTTTGTGGTGGCTTTGCCCCCACACCCCCACCAAGGCGCTGCCCTGGACCTGCCAAGAGGGCCGCCGCCATTCAAGGAATGGCGGTCTCCCTTTGGATTCCCATTGTTGCGTACTCTCTGGTAAATTATCATTTATCGTCATAAAATTTATGCTTCCGGTCGGACTTCAACCGAAAGCATAAATGCATATTCATGTATGAATTACAGCAAGCCGTGCTTTGCCATTGTTGCGGCAAGCTTTTCCTTTGCCGCGTCGGTCATCTCATAGAGCGGCAGACGGCAGGGACCTGCATTCATTCCCATCATATTGAGGGCTTCCTTGACGGGAATCGGATTGACATCAATAAAGAGGTCGTTGCAGAGGTCGAGATATTCGAGCTGGAGAGCCGCACTTTCCTTGACCTTGCCGTCAAAATAATACTGGCAGATGTTGTGGGCTACTTCGGGAGCGACATTTGAAAGCACCGAGATAACGCCCTTGCCACCGAGCGAAAGCAGCGGAACGATCTGGTCATCGTTGCCCGAGTAAATGTCAAGATTGTCGCCGCAGAGTGCCTTTATCTTGGCAACCTGTGAGATATTGCCGCTTGCCTCCTTGATAGCCACGATGTTCTCGTACTTTGAAAGCTCCAGAGCCGTTTCGGGAAGAATATTCACACCCGTTCTGCTCTGAACGCTGTAGAGAATTATGGGAGCCTTTACATTCTCGGCAACCATGCCGAAATGAGCCACCAGACCGCGCTGAGAAGTCTTGTTGTAATATGGCGTAACCATAAGCAGACCGTCTGCGCCGAGTTCCTCGGCTTCCTTAGAAAGCTCAACGGCATACTTTGTGTCGTTGCTTCCTGTGCCCGCAATAACGGGAATTCTGCCGGCTGTATGTTCAATGGCGAACTTGATAACATTCAGATGCTCTTCACCGCTGAGAGTGGCGGATTCACCTGTTGTACCGCAGGCTATGATAGCGTCGGTCTTGTTTTCAATCTGAAAATCGATGAGATCGGCAAATGCGTTATAATTGACCGAACCGTCTTCGTTCATCGGCGTGACGATAGCAACGCCCGCGCCTGTGAAAATAGTGTTCTTCATGCACCATTCCTTCTTTCCTTATATATTTTATGACAGATTAAGCAATTGCGTGAATAAAAAATATTGTTTCAAAGGCGAAGCTCTTCCAAAACTATTCACTATTCGTTATTCACTTTTCACTATTCACTAAATATTAGTCAAGCCATCCCTGTGCGCAGAGAAGCTCTGCCATGAGAACCGCACCGCCCGCAGCGCCGCGGAGTGTATTGTGAGAGAGACAGACGAACTTGTAGTCATACTGTGTATCCTCGCGCAGACGACCGCAGCTTACAGCCATGCCGCCCTCGAGGTTTCTGTCGAGCTTAGCCTGAGGTCTGTTGTCCTCTTCAAAGTAGTGGATGAACTGCTTGGGTGCGCTGGGGAGATTGAGTCTTTGCGGCTCACCTGCGAATTCTGCCCACTTCTGCTTGATTTCCCCGATAGAGGGCTTATTCTCAAATCTTACAAATACAGCAGCCGTGTGACCGTCGGAT
>JAQXFQ010000006.1 GCA_029005175.1 Bacillota bacterium | reverse complement strand
TGGGAATCCAAGGGGACTGGTCCTCTTGGCGGGGTCAAGGGGCAGCGCCCATTGTAGGGGCGTGGGGGCAAAGCCACCACAAAACCAAAGTGCAAGAAAAACCAGCAATAGGAAACAATGCGAAGTCCCTAAAAAACTAACAAGAAAATCTTTGATTTTCGAGTGGACGTCACACCGCTAAATTATCATTTACCTCACGATTTTACACGTCCGCAAATCAAAAAAGCCAATCAGCGTTGTGCTCTTTGGAGTTAAAGCACAACGCTGATTGGCAAAAAATATTGAGACTGTGTATTAGATTTCAGAAACCGGGAAATTGGAGGTTAACCCGATTTCCTAAAGGTGTAGTCATAAATTATCCTTCAACTGTCGGCAGCTCTGCCGCAGGCTCATCATCCACCACGCATTTACCGCGCCACGTGCCTCTGCGCCATCTGATAGCCACCACTATGCCGCGTATTATCTCATCCGCCGCCATAGCTATCCATATGCCTCTCAAACCCAGTCCGCAGACTATGCCGAGAATGTAGCCGACTACTACCGAGCAACCCCACATGGAAGCTATGCCCAAATAAGTCGGGAACTTCACATCGCCCGCAGCTTTAAGGCTGTTGATGATGACCAGATTGCTTGTTCTGCCCATTTCAAGGAATATGGCAATAAACATTATCTGACTGCCCAGCGACACTATTTGCGTTCTGATGTCAGATACATCAGAATTTCCTGTAAACAAGCTGAAGGTGATCGGACTGATGAGAAAATTGACGCACGCAATGCATACCGAAACTATCAGCGCGCCGCGCATAGTCTTATTCACTCGCTTGTAGGCAAAGTCATAATCTCCCGCACCCACAGCATGTCCGACAATTATTGTGGTAGCCATAGCTACCGATATTGAATATAAATAAGCAAAGTTGCTTAATATATTGGCATAAATTTTGGTATTGATAGCCACGATGCCCAGCGTATTGACAAAGCTCGTAACAAAAAGCTGTGATACATTATATGAAATGTTCTCGCCGGCTGTGGGAATACCCAAACGAAGCAGCGTTTTAAGCACATTCGTCGGAAATGGCTTCAAATACCTTATCGAGAGGTTTCCGTCTATAAACAATGAGAACAATACAAACGCAACTATCAAAGCAACTATTCTGCTGACCGTGGTGGAAACCGCCACGCCGGACGCTCCCAATCCGAGATTCTTGAGCGGTCCGTAGAGGAACATGTAATTTCCGCCGACATTTAAAATATTCATGCCCAGCGAAATCACCATACCGAAAATCGTCTTGCCGTTGCTCTGGAATATACGCGAGAATGTGTCAAGCACAGCCTGTGTAAAAATAAAGCCGCCCACTATTCTCATGTAACCCCGCGCATTCGGCAGCATAACATCGGGTGTATTGATAAGGTGAAGCAGAGCTTCACTTCCAAAGAAAATCAACAAGCTGATAAACAAGCTCAATACAAGGTTAAACGCAATGCACAAAGTGTAAATCTGACCGATTTTATCTTTCTTGCCCGCGCCCAGATACTGCGACACTATCACGCCGCTCGCGCTGGAGATAATGGTGAATGCAAGGGTAAGAAAGCCGAGAATCTGATTGGCATTACCTATAGCGCCCACTGCAGTCTGGTCATATCCGCTTAGCATAAGGGTATCGGCATATCCCAAACACATCGAAAGCAGCGCCTGAACGAATATAGGCCATGCCAGCTTGAATATCGATGTATTCAAAATATCGTCAGAACCGCCTTTTATGCTGTTCTCAGGGCGATTTGAAGTTTTAGTCATAACAAATAAGCCATCCTTTTCACATTTGCGGTTAAGCCTGTTAAAGCTGTAACAGTAAAAAACATGCAGCAACCCGAATTAAAAAATAATGTCAGGCGACATGAAGCGGTTGACTTCAATGCCTGTTGGTATTATAATAAAGCTGCTAAATAATTACAATCCACTATCCTCTTCAATTATTGCACTATTCTGCACATTTCCAATTTACTTTGTTATATTCCCGCATTTTTTCACAATTATAACTCAAATTACCGTCATGATATATGGCATATATAGTATATGATATAACCCATTTGGTACAATTAGTCAAATATGTCATATTATCTTCTTGCACTATTCCGCACTGCGTTTTCATTATTATGCAAGGCGCAGGCTTAAGATACATATAAATTATTGTGCTCCCAAAAACTTCAATTATCAGGAGGTTCGACATCATGGAGATAAATCATTCTTCCCAATACATCGAAAAAAAGCAGCATGGTGACGCTATGCTGCCGTTTGTAATTTACGGAACAGCAATGCCGTTTCTTTATGACAGCTATCCGCTGCACTGTCACGAGGAAATGGAAATCGTATTTGTAGACTGCGGCAAATGCAGATATACCATAGCTAATGAAGATGTAGACCTTGTTGCGGGCGACATTCTGGTAATGATGCCGTGGACGCTGCATTCATTTCATCTCACAGAGCACGACGGCTATTTTCTTTCAAATGCACTTTTAGCCTCTCTTAATATGATAAATCACAGCACGGTGGACATATGCTCCTCAAAATATTTCTTGCCCATATTAAACGGCGGATGCTCAAATTACTGTCTTATTCGCTGCACCTCAAAGCACTATATGGAGTTTAGAAATCTGATGTCGGAATTGTTGGACACATATTTTTTAAAGGAGGATTTCTTCGAGATAAAGATAAAATATCTGCTCAACCTTCTATTTTATATGCTGCTTAAATACGAATATATAGAAATTTACAATGACACGCCGACAAAAAAAGATGCCGACAGCGTGCGCAGTGTTATTGATTATATATCAGAAAATTACAAAAACCACATCACACTCGAGAAGCTGTCTGAACTCGTGCATCTCAGCGAAACCTGTCTTTCCCGCATTTTCCGCAGCATTACGGGCATGTCATGCATTGATTACGTAATTGAATTCCGCCTTTCAAAGGCTTTGGACATGCTGCGTTCCTCCGATATATCCGTGATAGAAATAGCCTACGAAACCGGCTTCAACAACATTTCATACTTCAATCGCACCTTTAAAAAGCACTTCAATGTAACTCCCACAGAATACCGCAAAAAGGTCGGCAGCAATGCTCCCGATAAATCATAATTTATCTGCGTAATGTCCACTCGAAAATCAAAGATTTTCTTGTTAGTTTTGCACGAGCTTCGCATTGTTTCCTATTTTAAGTTTTTGCTACACTTTGGTTTTGTAGGGGCTTTGCCCCTACGATCCCACGATTGGCGCGGCCCCTAGACCCCGCCAAGAGGACCCGTCCCCATGGATTCCCGGCGTTGCGTACTCTCTGCTAAATTATCATTTATTGCGCAATTTTACATATCTGCTCATTTATATTTTTAAACTTAAAGCTCGGATTTTAAAACGTCCCACGAATATTCTCTTTTTTCATCCAACTTGCTATAAACAAAATCATAATCAATAGGCATATCATTT
>JAQXFQ010000005.1 GCA_029005175.1 Bacillota bacterium | reverse complement strand
GTCCTTCAAACTGATAAAGCTTACCGATTTTTACATTCTGATTGGTGCCGTCGCGGTGGCAGAGAACAAGCGGCTGACCGTTTTTTATGTTGCCGCGTTCAACACGTCCGATGCCTATACGCCCGACATAATCATCGTAGTCTATATTTGAGAAAAGAATCTGCGCAGGAGCTTCCGCATCGCCCTGAGGAGCGGGAATCTCGTTGATAATGGTTTCAAACAGCGCAGTCATATCCTTGCCCATATTGTCCGCGTCCATGGAGGAATATCCGTCACGTCCCGAAGCATAGACAACAGGGAAATCAAGCTGATCCTCGTTTGCGCCGAGGTCGATAAAGAGGTCGAGTATCTCGTCAACTACCTCAGCCGGTCTTGCGCCTGGGCGGTCAATTTTATTAATAACAACTATAGGCTTCTTACCCAAGCCGAGAGCCTTTTTCAGCACAAATCTTGTCTGAGGCATACAGCCTTCAAATGCATCCACCAAAAGCAGAATACCGTCCACCATCATAAGTATGCGCTCCACCTCGCCGCCGAAATCAGCGTGACCGGGAGTGTCAATGATATTGATTTTTACGCCCTTATACATAACGGCGGTCTGCTTAGAGAGAATTGTAATGCCACGCTCACGTTCCAGATCGTTGGAATCCATTACGCGCTCGGCAACCGCTTCATTCTCGCGGAATATGCCGCTCTGCCTGAGAAGCTGATCTACCAGGGTGGTCTTGCCGTGGTCAACGTGGGCTACGATTGCTATGTTTCTGAGTCTTTCCTGTGATGTCACACTCATTGAACAATACCTCTTTTTACTTCCGTTTTTGAAATTGATAATTTACTTATTAAAATCGAATGACAATATTATATCATATTATTACAGCTTTTTAAACCTTACTCTTTAAAAAATGGCATCTGAGAGTGAAGAAAAGAAAGCGGTTATCTTAAAATATTTTGTCAAAATCTAACCTATTTTTTTAACCCAAGTAAAAAAACAGCCAAATACCTTATCTTTTCCTAATATTTTTTGAATTATCAGAGGCTGTTTCTTTCATAAAAATATGCGATTTTTCATTTTAAAATCTTCTTGTTGACTGTCAGCTCAGAATTTTTTTTACTCGCATAAATGATATTAATCGTTACAGGCGCGGTTGACTTTTTGCACTACATATGGTATATTGATGTGAGTTAAATCAATGATTCCGGTTTTTTATTTAAGGATGGTTATATACTATGTGCAAAAAAATCTGTGTGTCCCTGCTTTTTATTTTATGCAGTCTGACAGTGCTGTCGTGCTGTCAGATGCCTACATACAATTTATCCGATGGCGGTACTCCATCACAGGCACTCTCGGAATTTCTTGACGCTGTAATAAGGGGCGACAACGCCTCAATTAAAGATATGGTATACAACTTCTCGTGGAATTCTGATTATCTTACCGACAGCAGCGTGAGCGACTCTGACATAAGCCCATCCGACGCGGAAATTATAAGCTGCATATCTAAGAGCCGCAAATATGAAATAGTAAGTGAAAGCAACTATGCCCCCCATGGCCATAATGCAGAGGTTACGGTAAACTACACGACATTTAATGTGACAGAATTTGAGCAAAAGCTCGCCGAAAAAGCTGTAGCGATAATACAGCGCCGACAGTACGAGGGCGAGGTATTTAAAGACGCATCAGACACGGTAAAAATAATCGAGGAAACCAAACTTCAGCTTCTGAAAAATCCCGAAATCTTCTACACTACACAAAAATATACTGTGGAAATGGTAAGCTATAAGGGAAAATGGCGAGTAGTGCTTTCGGATGAATTCTACAAGGCATTATCGGGATATTCCATCTGATTTCGGGGGAATGATTATGAAAAACAACACAATAAAAAACGCACTTTTAATATTGCTGCTCTGTATTTTTTCAATATCGGCGGTGATATTGCTTCCCTCGGCAGACAAAATGATGAATGCCGATGAATCGCTTGCCTCTAAAAATCTTTCCGAGGATATAAAGACTTCTGTGCTAAGCATAAACGACAAGGTTAATGCCGAAGTATTCAATCTTCCTAAGGTCTATACTCTTCCCATGGATTTTTCAACTGCCCCCAAGCCGAATCCCGCAAATTACACTGAGGATACATATCAGGACGATACTATCTCGGTAAAATGCTGGCGCGAAAGAATAAATCTGTCGAACAAGACTATCACCGCCAATTTTGCCGATGTAACTATAGCTCATCCTACCCAGCTCCGCACAGCGTTTGCAGGCGGCAGCTACGGTACGGCCAAGCGTACTCATGCATCGAAAATGGCGGCGGCCAATAATGCTGTCATAGCAATTAACGCTGATTTTTACAACTGCCGTACTGAGGGCATCATTATACGTCAGGGAACGCTTTACCGCAAAAAAGCCTTTGGCGTAGATACGTTGTTTATAGATTCGAACGGTGATTTTAGTATTATGAGAGACTTTGAAGCGATAAATACAGGCTATTTCAAAAAGAATAAAATATATCAGTCGATAGCGTTCGGTCCCGTCATAGTTATGGACGGGAAAGCGATAAAGAAAAAAGAAGGCTTCAACAGCATTGCCTGCGGTCCGCGTGCAAACAACCCTCGCACCAGCATAGGTCAGCTCGGCAAGCTGCATTATCTGATATGCACAATAGACGGCCGCTCTGATGTATCTATAGGCGTGACAACAAATGAGCTTGCCGATATAATGGCGGATAAAAAATGTATTATCGCCTATAATCTCGACGGCGGACAATCCTCGACAATGGTGTTTAACAACAAGCTTTATAACGTCGTTTCCGATGGCGGCGAACGAACTATGAGCGATATTCTGTATTTTGCTTCAGCCGTTCCCGAATCTGAGTGGAATTAGTTACATATGTATCGGAGGGGCTACGGATGTCTGATAATATAATTTTTATTGATTTCGGAACATTTTCAATATATTGGTACGGCGTGTTTATGGGACTGGCTGTTTTTCTTTCGGCACTTGTGTTTTCACTTTTGCGTAAAATTCAGAACGAAAGCTTCTCAGCCTCAATGATATGTTCGCTTGTTTCTATGCCCGCTGCTCTTGTCACGGGACGTGTGTTCTATTGCTGGTTCGGCAAGGCTTCATTTGGCGGCGGATTGACCGACTGTATTAATCTTGCGGCCGGTGGGTATGCTTTATACGGTGCTTTGTTCGGTGTGCTGCTGGTTATTACAGCTTTCTCCGCGGCGTCAAAAAAATCAGTATTACAGACACTTGACGCGGCAGTTCCCGCTATTTCGCTTGCCATAACCATAGGACGCTTTGCCAGTATCCTGAGCAGCAGCGACATAGGGTTTTCCGTTTCATCATCATGGTTTCAAAAACTTCCGTTTTCCGTTTGGTCGGAATCAGAGCAGTCGTGGATTTTGTGGGTAGGATTTTTTGAAGGCATCATCGCTCTCATTACATTTGTATTCACAACAATTATATTCTTTTTGAAGTATAAGAAAGATACAAAGGGCATGCAAAACGGAGATATTACGCTGCTTTTTATGATTATGTACGGACTCTCCCAGACATTGCTTGAAAGTATGCGAAACGACTCCCTCTTTATGGTAACGCTCGGCTTTGTCAGAATAAGTCAGATAATAAGCATTGTTCTTGCTATTGCGGCAATAGTTATAATTATTGTCAAAGGATGCCGCCTGAAAAAACCGAATATACTCAATATAATTCTTTGGATATTTTACGTCGCTGCGCTCAGTGTCGCCGTCTATTGCGAATTTGAGATGAACGCGGTGATAATGGTCAGAAATTACATTATGATGGGTGTATCGCTGTCGATAATGCTTGTTATATCGCTGATACTTTTTTTCAATAATGTAAGAACATACGCAGCAACGTACAACGAAGCTGACAAAGACGACAAGACAGCTAATTTCAAGTCCGCAACCGATTACAAAACAGTCGAAAAATCCAACAGATTTAACAGAAAATCCGTTCCCACACCAATTCTTGCCGATAATACATTCAGTGATAACTATACTAACGAAAATCCGACATTATCATTTGATGATAAAATATTAAACTCAAATATTGGTGTTTCATTGACATTTGATGATAACAACTTGAAGGAAAATCCTCGGCAGAATCCTCAGCGCACCGCTCCTGCCAATCGGCCGCGACAGATCCCTCAGCAGAATCCCCAGCGCACCGCTCCTACCAATCAGCCGCGACAGATTCCTCAGCAGAATCCCCAGCGCACCGCCGCTTCTGCCAATCAGCCGCGACAGATTCCTCAGCAGAATCCCCAGCGCAC
>JAQXFQ010000004.1 GCA_029005175.1 Bacillota bacterium | reverse complement strand
CAACATTCCTGTAAACGGTTCTCCGAAATAACCGGTACCGTAATTATATCCAATGCCCACTACTATTGGCCAGTGCCACGCACCCCAGATAATTCCGCTGAGAATCAGTGCGGGCTTTCTGCCGAGCTTGGCAGTGAGCATGGGCGTCATGTATCCGCGCCAGCCTATCTCCTCACCCAAAGCGACAAACATATTAATGAACGGCGCGACGGTTGCATTCGCAAGAATCTGCGTAGCCGCCAGCATTTGCAGCGACACACCCTGCGTGTCGGCTCTTTCGGAAATCAATGCGGCAAAGTAGCCCATATTCGGGTCGAATTGTTTTGGAAATACAGCGTAATACAGTGCGCCGCCGAGTGCGGTAAAAATTGTCGGGCAGAGCCATGCCGCGAGAATCCATTTCCAATTGCGCTTGAAATTCGGCTTCCAGTTAATGCCTGTTTTGGCATTTCCAAGACCTTTGTGTGATATAAGCACGGCTAGCATAGGTATAAACATGGATACTCCGAGAAGAATTTGATAGAGAACTGACGGATAAAAATACATTGCTGCAAATTGCAGAGCATAGGCGAAAACGAATGAAATAATAAAATAAACTATTGCCTTTGATTTAGGATAATCTCTTTTGACTTCCATAGCTGTTACCTCTTTTTCTTCTTTAAGGAAACGCTGATTAAGCTGATTCAGACCACGCTCAGTAACGGATTTTCGCGTGGTCGAATCGACGGCCAAGCCCAACAATCAGAATGATTGTGTAATCAGCGTATCCTTGATATTTAGAATTAATTCTAAATAGAATATAGCATACAAAAAATCAAAAGTCAAGGGATATTTAGAAAATTTTCTAAATATCCCTTGACTTTTGAAAAAATGTGTCAAAATAAAAAATCATTAATAATATGATAAAAGAAAGCACATATTACAAGTTATTGCGGTTATGCTTAATTGCTGTTATGACGGTGTGCTTTCGGGAAAAATTATACATGTTTTGAAAGGAGAACGCCGATGATGCAGGATAATTACAGCCGCTTTATCAGAGAATCCATGCGGCAGGCTCAGTGCAATTATGAGACGATATTTGAGCCGTGCGACTGCGGCAGAGCGCAGCAGGATTCCGCCTGTGAGCGCGAACACGAGCCAAAGCAGACCTGTCAGAATGACTGCGATATTCCGGTAATGGCATTCATTCCGGTGCAGGAATTTTGCAGAATGTACAACGAAGCCGAGGGATTGCGCCGCGGAACATTATTCCCCGCGCTTGATAAGCCGTTTTGCGGAAGAGGAGGTAAGTGCTGTGGATGATAAAAGGAAACTTATGGCGAGAATTTCAGCCTGCCGATTTGCGCAGAAAGAGCTTATGCTGTTTCTCGATACCCACCCCGACTGCTGCGAGGCGATGAAAGCTTTAAATATGCACAGGGAAAATGCAATGAAGCTAAAGGAAGAGTATGAGAGCAGATTCGGTCCGATAAGCAATCCAAAGGGAAACTGCAAGCATTGGGAGTGGGTTGACGACCCGTGGCCGTGGGACTATGTTCCCGAGACAGCACCTTATAATTCGGGCTGCGGCAGATGTGGGAAAGGAGCGTGCAGATAATGTGGAGCTATGAAAAGAAACTTCAATACCCTGTAAATATTAAAAATACCAATCCCAAGCTCGCACAGATGGTGATTAGCCAGTACGGCGGTCCAGACGGCGAATTGGGTGCTTCGCTGCGTTATCTCAGCCAGCGTTATACTATGCCATATCCTGAGCTTAAAGCGATATTGACAGATATAGGCACTGAGGAACTGGCTCATTTGGAAATGATAGGTGCAATCGTGCACCAGCTTACCAGATGTCTCACTGAGGAGCAGGTTATGAATTCGGGATTTGCGCCATATTATGTAGATCATACATCGGGCATATACCCCGCTGCAGCTAACGGAAACCCCTGGTCTGCGTCAATGATGCAGTCAAAAGGCGACCCGATTACCGACTTACACGAGAACTTGGCGGCAGAGCAAAAGGCGCGCACAACCTACGACAATATTCTCAGATATTGCGATGACCCGGATGTGCGCGAGCCTATAAAATTCCTGCGAGCACGTGAGATCGTGCATTATCAACGCTTTGGCGAGGCCTTGCGTATTGCCACAGACAGATTGAATTCCAAAAATTTCTATGAATTCAACCCCTCATTTGACGCTAAACCGCGCAGCATGCCGGGGAATGAAGTATGCTCCAAATGCGGTAAGATTCATAAATAACTTAATTTTTTCCTAATCATAAAAATCCCCGAATGCTTGAGATGATGAAATTTCAAGCATTCGGGGGTTCTGTTATATCTTATACTAATTTTCAATTAAAAAGTACAAAAAAATTTTAGCAAAAAACTTGCGGATATGGTTTTTTGCTAAGATTTTTTGTCGTACTTTTATTGAAAATTAGTATTATTAACAACATTCTGCGGTTCGCCGAGGATAAAGCATTTCAGGTTTTCATAAACTGTCTTCATCAGTCTGCGGCGGGTTTCGATTGGAGCCCATGCTATGTGCGGCGTTATTGTAAGATTTTTTGCGCCGCGAAGTGGAGTTTCATCTGACATAGGTTCGACTGTAAGTGCATCCACCGCAGCCGCGGCAATTGTTCCGCTGTTTAACGCGTCCGCAAGGTCGGCTTCGTTGACAATTCCGCCGCGCGCTGTATTTACCAGCAACGATGAATGCTTCATCATAGCCAATGTGTCGCGGTTTATCAATTCGCGGGTGCTATCGTTGAGAGGCGCATGAATTGATACTATATCAGACTGCCTGAGCAATTCTTCCGGCGATACACATTTGATATAATCAATATCCCGAAGCTTTTCGGGGTTGCGGTTGTATGCAAGCACGTGCATTCCGCACGCATCGGCTATGCGTGCGACCTTGCGACCGATGTCGCCGCAGCCTATGAGTCCGATAGTCTTGCCGGACAGTTCATATGTCGGCAGTCCGAATGAGGTGAAATACTTTTTTTGCGTCCAGCCGCCGTTTGACACATCCGCAGCATATTCCGAAATCTTGCAGTAGTAATTGAGTATCAGAGCAAAGGTGTGCTGAGCTACGGCGTCTGCGGAATAAGCGGGCACGTTGCATACAGTAATGCCGCGCTCATTTGCAGCCTGAATGTCTATCTGATCGAAGCCTGTGCCCATCGTGCCGACATATTTCAGATTTGGACAACGCTCCATGACCTCGCGGGTAATGCGGCTTTTGTTGCATATCACCGCGTCGGAATCGCCTATAAATTCCGCTGTGCGTGAATTGTCTGTTACGCCGATTATATTCAGTTCACCCAGTTCACGCATGCTGTCGAGTGAAATATCATTGTTTATTGCGGCGGTTTCCATGTCAAGGATTGTGATCTTCATATGCCCTCCGTTGGGTTTACTTGTGTTATTTTAAATCGGATGTCTTGATTATTTTGAATAAGGTAGTGTTTGCATAGGTAAGCGGCTTGTCGTGTACAAAGAACACCACGCCATTGGCGGTGGACTTGATTTTTGCCTTGACCTCACCGTCGAGCGGATCTATTATCTCAGCTATAACATCGCCCTTGCGCACCTCTTCATTTATATCAGCGAGGCGGCGGAATATTCCCGCCTGGTCGGATTTTATGTTTACCATGCTTTCGTAGCTGATTACGGTGGAGGTGTAGCCCTTGTGTCCATGATATTTTATAATGCCTTGTCTTGCAAGGAACATCAGAACCGAATGCACCGCCATTTGTGCGCTTTGCTCGTCGATATGTTCAGTTTCCTGTGTGAACACTGAGAAAGCCTTGCAGTTCCACACCTGCCAGTTGTAATTCAGTGTGGTGGTGTCGTACGGCTTAGGACTTCTCACCATGACATATGGCAGACCGAAGTTGATAGCGTCCTCGGTGTCCTCATAGCCTGTATCCATCATTCTGACGTGCGGAATAAACCGTCCGGGTATGTAAAAGCTTGCAAACTGAATGCCGTATTCGTAGCCGCTTATCTTGTCGAATAATCCCGCCGCAACGCGCTGAGTGGTTTCACCAAGATTATAGCCGGGGAACATTCTGTTTATGTCGGTGTTGTCTGTCTGCCAGAATCGCTTGCCTATGTTCATGGAGTAATTGTTGACTGACGGAATGACCATAATTGACTTGTTCTTTTTGATTTTGCCGTCCGCTTCAAGCTCTTTGAGCTTTTTGACTATCTGGGAGCAGATATACATCTGCTGAATTTCGTTGCCGCGCAGTGCGCCGACTATGCACACTGACTTTTCGCCCTCGCCGAACTTAAATCCGATAACGTCCATATTCTCTCGGAATACCGATTTGAATTCATATATAACTTTCTTCTGCACAGTCCTCAGTCCTCCTTCATTTCCAAAATTCTCGCGATAAGTGAGCCTTCGTCCACCACGGGGAAATCTCTCAGAGTAAAGAGCAAACCGTCGCAGGGGGAGAGTATTTGCTCGTATATCGTACCCGTCAGCGAGTCTACAATTTCACCGATGTGTTCGCCCTTTTTGAGCATAATATTATGATTTACCTCCGGGATGAATATGCCGGAATGTCCTGCGTTTATGAAGTGAACCCGCCCTTCGTTGTCAATGGCCTCAATAGGCTTTTTCGGAGTAATTACCTTACCGCTCCAGATGCCCAGTTCCTTCATCAGAACAAATATACCGTCCACAAGCTGATTTCCGTAGGCTTTGGTAATGCGCATGCCCACTCCCATTTCAACCACGAGCGTGGGAGTGCCGATGCTGTTGAGCGAGTAGGCGAGAGTGGATTCCAGCACGGTAGCCGCGCTGTGAACCCATATGTAATCTATATTCAGCTTGCGCGCGTAGGGAACGAGTTTTTCCTTGGTACATTCATTGATACGCACCTGCGGCAGTTCGGTGAGGAAGATGTTGCTTGCGTGTATATCTATGCAGAGGTCAGAGCCTTGGATGTCCTTGATGATTTTTGACGCGACATATTCCGCCATAGAGCCGTCCTTAGAGCCGGGGAATATTCTGTTCATGTCGAGGTCAAATCCGGGAATGCCGCGGGTGAGCGAGCCTATGCCCATGGGATTGAGAGCCGGATAAATATCCACGATGCCCGTAAGCTTATCTATATTTTCATTTATTCTGCGAGCCAGCTCATAGCAGACATACTGTCCCTCAAGTTCATCGCCGTGAATTCCCGTAACTATACTTATGCGGCGCATGCCTTTCTTTTCGCCGCCTTTGGGAATGATGCGGTTCTTTTTTATAATCAACGATTCATTTACCGGAAGATTTACCGATACGACCTTTTCTGTCACTGGATTACATTCCTTTCATTCGATAAATCATAATTTAGAAGAGAGTACGCAACATCGGGAATCCAAGGGGGCAGGCCCTCTTGGCGGGGTCAAGGGGCAGCGCCCATTGTGGGGTCGTAGGGGCAAAGCCCCTACAAAGCCGAAGTGCAAGAAAAACTCGCAATAGGAAAAGCACCCATGCGAAGCCCCTAAAAAACTAACGAGAAAATCTTTGATTTTCAAGTGGACGTTACGCAGATAAATTATAATTTATCGAAACATTTTATTGATAAAAAATCAAGGAAACGACTGTTTTTATCAGCCGTCCCCTTGAAGTAATATTCGGACCTGCCGTTGAATTCCGATTTTGTCAGTCTGTCACAGACGCCGCGACTATTGTATGCTGTGATGCGTTGCCGATAAACTGCCCTTTGTTTATAATGCAGTCGGAGTAATCGCGCCCTGATGATATTTTTATATAATTTCCGTCAACCAATAGATTGTTGGTGGGGTCAAAGCCATACCAGCGATTTTTACAGAGTGCCTCGACCCATGCATGGCTTTCACCCTCGCCCTTCATTATGCCCACGGTATAGCGCACGGCTATTCCCGACATTCGGCAGAGCGCAAGCATTATGTGCGCGTAATCCTGACACACGCCCTTGCCGATAGACATGGCCTGCTCGGCCGAGGTGCTTATATCAGTGATCTTTTTCTCATAAACCAAATCGCGGTTTATGGCATGCATTATGGCTGTCACCTTGTCATATGTGCTTTTGCATTGGGTTAAATCAAGTGATTTAAAATACTCCTCGAGATATTTGCCCGGGCGGGTGTAGCCGGTGTGATATTTATAATACGCGCATTTAATCTCGTCATCTTCGAGTTCCTCAAAGACGTCCAGCCCCGTGGCGGCACTGCCCACCAAAGTAAATTCAAAACTGCTGTGTGGCGGTATAATACTGCCGCTGACGGTGATGTTGCCGAACGAATCGGTGTTGTAAAATATGTCTGCGTCGGGGGTTATGGTTATGTTACAGCTTTCTATGCGCTGTCTGACATTGCTTTTTGGAATGCATTTCAGGGTAAAATAATGATTTTTTACCTCCGAATCCAATTCCAGTCTGGTTGTGAATCGGAAATGCAGCTGCTCCATGCCTATGACCTTCCTTAATAAAACATTATTGAGGAATTACACGGAAAAACAGTTTGTCCTTCCGCGAGGATTAATCGAACACCTTTTCCAGCAAAGCGATGGCTGTTTTGTAATTCATATGCGGGTCGTGAAGCATCGGCTCAAGTGTGTCAAGCACCGACTGGTTGTAGCTCAGTCCCGAATTCTGCAGCCTGGGTACAAGTCTGTTGTACTGTCTGATAAGATCCTCGTTGGTCTTTATGCCGAGACAGATGTAAAGATCGAGTCTTTCCAAACGCTTGCCTGCCTTGATGATGTTTCTGGCGGTTTCGTCATCCACCTCATCATCTATACTGCCCCAAAATGCCAAAATATAATCCGTAACTCTCATCAAGTCAACCAAAGTTTCTCTGCCCAGCTTGGCCTTTTGCATGGCATACACGGCGAGCTGGATATAAGACAGAGTTTCTGTGCCCAAAAATTCGCGCAGAATAACGGCATTGTCGTATGCCCTCATCAGATTGCTCATAATTGAGTCGGGATTGTTTTCGTCAAAGGGGTAATTTGTGATGAAGTCGGCGTGGGATTTGTAAATATCAGGCATTCTGAAACGAACGCACAGCTCTTTATAAAAATCCTCGTCCTCATCAATCATTCTGTCATAGCTTATAAAGAATTCCTTCAATGTTGTGTGAACCCTCTCTGTGTATCTTCCGAGCCAAAGAAGGTTGTCTGCTTTTTCTACCGAGATAATACCCATGTGTCTTTAAATCCTCCTCCCTGAGATGAATTGACTATAAACGAATCGGGGTTGCGTGAAAATCTGGTCAGACCGCTTTTCCACACGCGTACATCCGAGCCTGTCAGCACAAAGGCTCTCAGGTCGGCCTTGCGCGGCTTGCGCTCGTCAAAATCGAGTATGTCAATATCGATGAAATCTATTACTTCCTGCGCGATAAATCTTCTCGGCTCACGCTTGATAAGCTCGATGAAGTCCGCCTTTTTCTCTGCGGTCAGGCTGTTGCCGAATACGACACCGTAGCCGCCCGCCTCCGCCACGTCCTTGATAACGAGATTGTCAAAATTATCAAGCACATATTTCATATCCGCTTCGTAGAAAGGAAGATATGTAGGCGCGTTGTTGAGAATGGAATCCTGACCGAGGTAGTATTTTATCATCTTGGGAACGAAGTAATAAATGCCCTTGTCGTCGGCAATTCCGTTGCCGGGCGCGTTTATCAGCGCGACATTGCCCGCCCGGTAGGCAGAGAACAGGTGAGGCACGCCTATGACCGACTGCTCCTCAAAAACCATCGGGTCGAGGTACTCGTCGGAAATGCGTCTGTAAACCGCGCCTACCCGCTGCTTTTTGCCGTCGTAGCCCTTGTAGTAGACGTTGTTGTTTTCCACAAACAGATTGTTGCCGGTGGCCAAGACGGAGCCTGTCTGCTCGGCAAGATAGGAATGTTCAAAGAACGCAGCGTTGTAACGTCCGGGGGTGAGTATTACATTAATGCCGCCGGTGTTGACGTGATTCATGGTTTCCTTGAGCATTTTGGCGTAATTTCTGTTGTCCTCAATGCGGTTGTCATGGAACGTCTTGGGTGATGTTCTGCGGCAAAGCTCACGGGCAATCATGGGATATGACGCTCCCGAGGGAACACGGAGGTTATCCTCCAATACATACCACGTTTTGTCCTTGCTCTGCACCAGATCGATTCCCGAAATATGGCTGTAAATATTCAGGGGCGGCTTTACGCCGTCGCACTGTGCAAGAAATCCTGAGGATGAAAATATAAATTCCTCGGGGATAACGCCGTCGCGCACTATTTTTTTGTCGCCGTAAATATCCGAGAGAAAGCAATTGAGCGCGGTCACACGCTGTATAAGACCTTTTTCCAGATAGTCAAATTCGCTTTCGGTGATAACTCGGGGAATCGGGTCAAAGGGAAAAAGCTGTTCTTTAAAAACATTGTTTTTGTAAATGCCGAACTTTACGCCGTATCTGGCAAGGAGTTCATTTATTGTATTTACATGGGTATAAAGTTCTTCCAAACCTCTCACATCTCCAATACTAATATTTTATGTCGGATTTGTCAATACTTTAAACGGCTTTAATGATAAAATTATTGACAAATACTCAATAACAAACATAAGATAATCCGCGGCTTATGTGCTGTCTGCTGCCATTTTATACAACAATCTTGCAGTGTAACGATACCGTTGTATAAATAAAAAGAGGACAGCGGCGTCCAAGCTGTAAGCTAACGCCATTGTCCTCTTAATATATTAAATATTATCACTGTTTATTACTTTAGTCAACAAAAAAATCGCTCTTCTGTATATTTTTTATTAATATTACAATTTTCTCAATTCAAGTAAATAACGCTTTGGCAATTTGCTTATTTAGGGCGTGTTGACACTATGATAATGTGCGGATTTTTGAGATGATTTTGTTCCGCTCCAGGCAAAAATCAGCAGGCGGGCTGTCGCCCGTCAAGGATTTTTAACGACGAACGGGGCAAAATCAGCCAAAAAGACGCGCGTTGGGCGTAGTGTCAACACGCCCTAGAGTGATGTTATTTCATAATAAAATCAAAATTCTTTTTTATTCGGATGATTAATTTTATTCTTTCAGGTAAAAATTGAATACGAGAGACAAATTATGCATTTTTCAAAAGGAATGAAAGCCCTGTGTTTTTTAATAAATTTGATTCACAAGAAGCTGACGATCGCGGGGAAATATTTAACATATCTCCCGATTACGATATAAAGGTGTCGCCTGATTATAAGGCTAATCTTGATTGCTGCAACCGCCTCAAGGGGAAAAATTCCGATGTGCTTATCCGAGAGTTTGCGTTGGCGGACGGGCGGCGCAGCTTCGTGGTGCTGGTGGACGGCATGTGCGACAAGGACGGAGCGGAGCAGAATCTGATACTTCCGGCCATGAAGCTCAACATAAGCGGCAATATTAACCGAATGACACCGCTTGAGCAGCTCAATCAGATTATTCTGAATACAGAGGTGAGCGAGCAGCCCAGTCTGTCTAAGGGGTATATTTCCGCGCTGACGGGGGATTTGTTCTTTTGCATCGAGGGGCTTACCTCGGGCTTTGTAATAGGTCTGCGCAGCATAGAGTCCCGCTCGGTATCTCCCAGTGAGACTGCCGGCTCGGTGATAGGTCCGCATGAGGCGTTCACCGAAAATTTCCGCACCAATACTGCCTTGCTTCGCCGCAGGATTGCCGACCCGAATTTTACTATCGAAACGCTCAAGGTGGGACTGCGTTCCCACACCAGCGTTGGGCTTTGCTATATCTGCGGCGTTACCAACAGCAAGCTTGTTGACGCTCTGCGGGAAAAAATACAGTCGCTGACTATCGATCTGCTCAATGACGCAGGTGAGCTGGAGCAGCTTTTGGAGCAGTCGCAGATAAGCCTGTTTCCCCAGATAGGCGGCACCGAGAAGCCCGACACGGCGGCGGCTGAAATATGTGAGGGTCGTGTGGCCATTCTTGTCAACGGCAGCCCGTATGTGCTGATGACCCCCGCCACGCTGGCCTCCATGATGCAGGTGACAGAGGACGAATACCAGCGGTGGACCTATTCGTCGTTTCTCAAAATACTGCGCTGGATCGCGCTGTTTATATCAATAACCGCGCCGTCGCTCTATGTGGCTATAGTATCCTACAATCCCGGACTGCTGCCGGTGGACATGCTGCTGCTGTCGGCGGCCAATCGCGCAAATGTGCCTTTCAGCGCGGTGGTTGAGGTGATTATCATGGAATTTTTCATTGAACTGCTGCGTGAGGCGAGTATTCGTCTGCCGGGCAGCATAAGCTCGGCGATGTCGATAGTAGGCGGTATTATCGTGGGTGATGCGGCGATACGCGCCGGCTTGGTGAGTCCGCTGCTGATAATAATAATAGGTCTTACCTCGCTGACCACCTTTGTCATTCCGTCATATGAGCTTGCTTCGTCCATGCGGCTGGTGAAATATTTTATTCTTTTCTGCTCGGCAGTTTTGGGAGTATTCGGTCTGACGGTGGGATTTGTGATATTTATCTCACGGCTGTGCGCGCTGAATTCATATGGAACTGATTTTACTGCGCCGTTTTCGCCTACCTATAAGAAAGGCTTTGTCGAGAGTATTATAGAGCTGCCGATATTCCGCCGGGATACACGCCCCGAGTATTATGAGCCTATAGATATTGTCAGAATGAAATAGGGGAGGAATAGAGAAATTTGAGTCAGACCGCGCAAAAGAGCAAAAATGTATTTTCCACATGGCAGCTCACAGTGCTGCCCGTAATTGCGGGCATGGGCGGCATGTATTTCAATCCCCGCGAATTCAGCCGCTCGTCGCTGCTGCTGCTTATCGCCGCAGGCTTGCTGACGCTCGGCTCGGCGGCCATGCTCTCCTATTGCTTCAGACACAGCGAAAGCCTTTCATTTCCCAATCTGCTTGCCGAAAATTTCGGCGGCATTTTGTCGAGGATAATTCTGGCGGCGGCAGCGATATATTTCGTGGCTGAAATATGCGGTATCACCGCGCGGCAAACGCAGATGACAGGACTTTTCCTGCTGGAAAAAACGCCCTCGCAGGTTATCGTCGCGGTAATGCTGACCACGAGTGCGTTTATAATATATTCGGGCATAAGGCAAATTTCGCGCACGGCGGAGCTGCTGTTTTTTTTCATAATGCTTCCGCTGACATTCATATTGATAATGGCGCTGTTTTGTCTGGATTACGGCGAGCTGCTTCCTCTGCTAAAGCCGACAAGAGTTTCGGCAGCGCAGGCGGCAGGCTCTATGCTGCCCTTTGCAGGAGTGGCGGCAATTGCGTATTTTGCGGGGTATTACGATAAGAAAAAGAGCATTTGCGGACTGTCGGCGGGCGTGTCAATGCTTGCGATTTATGCGGTGGTAGTGCTGATATGCTGCGTCGGAATATTCTCAATAGGCGGCACAAGGCACCTTGCGTTCCCGCTGGCAGAGCTGTCGCGAGTAGTCAGTCCGGGCAATATGGCATTGACCGAGCGTTTCGATATTCTCTATATGATAATATACACGGCGGCGACTATCCTCACGGCGGGAATTTTGTACTACTGCTGCTGCATATCGCTGTGCGGAGTATTCGGGCTGAAAAGCCACAGGTGCTTCATTTTTATCCTGCTGCCGATAATTTTTCTGCTTGCGTATTACGGACTTACACGGCGGGAATTTATCGAGAATATCACGATGTGGGGAAAAATAATTTTTATGTTTGTGCTGATACCGCTGCTGTTTGTGATAACGTGCATTAAGTCGGGAAGGAGGAAGGCAGCTTGAAAATCCGCATGGGTTTAAGGCGTCTGGCGGCTCTGCTGACTGCGATAGTATGTGTTTTAACCATGTCGGGCTGTTGGGATACTGCTGAGATAAACGGACGGGCCTTTGTGCTGGGTGTGGGCGTAGATGACGGGGAGCGCGAAGGCGATTATGATTTTACATTTCAGCTTGCCGTTCCGGTCAGCGGCGGCAGCGATTCGGGTGACGCAATACAATATATCAATTGCACCCTCACCGACCGTTCAGCCGCCGCCGCCATACGTTCGCTGGAAAAAAACATCGGGCGGCAGATTAATTTTGAACAGCTCACCGCAATAATAATCGGCGAACATTTGTCTCACGGCAGATTTACACAGGTAACGGAATTATTCTTCCGCCGCGCCTCGGTGCGCCGTCAAAGCTGCGTGGCGGTATGCTCGGGTCGGGCTGAGGATTTTTTTGCCGTGTCGAGCACAGGCAAATCAATTTCATCCGACGCGGCGATCGCCCTGCAAAGCTACGACACCCGCAGCGGCACAGGTTCAATGGTGATGAACCTGCACTCGCTTTATACCGCCGTGAGCAATGCGGACGGCTTTTATTTAATGCAGATTTCCGCTGTTGACCCGTCAGAGCAGAATACGCCGACAGACAGCGGGGAAATCTCTGATGAGAATAAAAAACTGATTCTCGAAATTTCGGGGGCGTCAGTGTATGACGGCGGCTGCGAATATATGGGTGAAATAGGCAGCGATGAGCTGGAAATACTGCGCCTTATCGCCAACAGTCAGACCAGCGGCATAATCTCGGCGGCAGGTACAGGCGAAAGCGGCGGCGATAAGCCGAAAGAAATATATTATCAGATAAAGCAGTCACACTGCGTCCGCCAATGCCGTATTGCCGACGGAATTCCTGATTTTTCAATCATACTTGATTTGCAGTGCAGTCTGGTGGATGGCTACGGTCTGGGAGAGTGGGAGGTGACCTCGGAGCAATTCACCGATTTTGCCGAAAAATGCATTGTGAAGGAACTGACGGCTGAAATAGGCGCTATTGCTGACAAAAGCCGTCGAAGCCTGGGGGCGGCGGCACTGGGATTGCAGGATATACTGAGACAGCGCGAGCCTGATTGGTACGATGCGCATGCCGACAGCCTGAACGAAATCTACAAGCACTCTGATATAAAAATAAATATTTCATGTGAGGTAGTGGGAGGGGGTATGACTCAATGAATTCGGTATTTCCGATAGCGGCCGTGCCTGTTTTTATACTTTCGGGGGCGATGCAGTGGAGCATTTCCAGATACTTCGCAAACAGCGAATATGCCTATGAACGGCTCGTGACAAAGTACAGCAGTGCGGTGTGCTTTGCCTGCGCACTGCTGTTTGCAATTATGAACTTTTTTGTATGAAGGGGGGATTTTTCTATTGAAAAATTTGCCTGAAAATGATATAATCACCCTGTAATAAAATAACGTTACGGGAGTGATTTGTGTGAAATGTCCATACTGCGGATATTCCGAAAGCAAGGTCGTGGACTCCCGTCCCACTGAGGACGGAAGCAAGATTCGCCGCAGACGCGAATGCTTGAAGTGCGAAAAGAGGTTTACCACCTATGAATATGTAGAAGCGGTTCCGCTTATTGTCATCAAAAAGAATAAATATTGCGAGCCGTTTGACCGTGAAAAGCTGCTCCAGAGCATGCTGCGCGCCTGTAAAAAGAGCGAAACCGACATAAAGGCTCTTGAGCGCGCGGTCGATGAAATAGAAACCCTGCTGCTCAATTCGCCCAGTCATGAGGTGACGTCGGTGCAGCTCGGCGAGTATGCACTCGAAAAGCTGATGGATATAAATGAAGTGGCTTATGTGCGCTTTGCTTCGGTTTACAGGCAGTTTCAGGACATAGACACCTTCATGCGCGAGCTGAAAAAGCTCTCTAACAAGGATTGATTTGATTGAATATAATAAAAAATCCGCATCTGACCTTTTGTGGTTCAGATGCGGATTTTTTATAAGAGTTGTTCAATAAGAAATTTGCTCAAAAATTATTTGAGGCTCATTTCAATGTACTTGGGATTTACAGCCGCTTCAAATGCTGACTTATCGGGAACAGATGTGAGACTGCCCTGATCCTTGAGGAAGAGTGCTGTTTCATAGAGATTATCAACTATTGCGCCCTTTGCATCGCTTGTGCCGAGGTAATCAGCGCCGAGCTGCTCTGATGCTGTGAGCCATGTGGAACCGCTCATCTGGAAAAGCGCGTCATCTTCGGAAAGATCCATAAACTTGGCAATGGCGGATACCGCTGAAGCTTGGTCGTTTTTGTAGAGGTCAACAGCCTTGCTCACAGCCTTGATGTAGCTTGCGACGACTTCAGGATATTTCTGGGCAAATTCAGTTCTGACCACTTCGATGTTGGAGGTCATGTATCCTGCCTTTGCGCAGTCCTCTGAGGTGATAACTGTCACCTTGTTGTCAAGCTGGGAAAGAGTCGGCTCCCAGATGTAAGCTGCGTCTATCTGACCAAGCTCCCATGCCGCGACGATTTCTGCGGTTGTCATGCTAATCAGATTAACCTTATCGGCAATGCCTGCGTTCTCAAGAGCCTTAAGAATTGAGAAGTGCGCTGTGGAGGCAAACGGAGTTGCGACAGTTTTGCCAACGAGATCTTCAATCTTTGTTATGCCTGTTTCTTTTCTCGCCACAAGAGATTCAACGCTGCCGAGAACCTCGTGAATCCAGATGAATTCAACGCCGATGTCATTGGAAATCGCAATAGCAACGGGGCATGAGCCGTAAAGACCGAAATCAATGTCGCCCGAAGCGAGAGCCGTGTTTACATCGGCGCCCGAGTCGAAGCTCTGAATTTCCACTTTAACGCCCATTTCATCTTCAAAATAGTTGAGAGCCTTGGCTATGCCCTCATCGTTGGGCATCTGCTGTGTGCCGATAACTACCTTTGCGGGTTTGCCGTCAGTCCCGGCTTCATTTTTACCTCCGCCGCAGGCAGCAAAAGATGTGAGTATGAGCGCAGACGCAAGCAGTGCGGCAAGAATTTTTTTGATTTTCATAGAGAATCAAGTCCTTTCAAGAATAAAGTTTATATTAAAAATTTTTCTGACGTAAATTAAGCCTTTCCGCTCCACGGAACCAGCTTTTTTTCAACCAATCGCAGCACTGCGTCAATGAGTATTCCGGTGATGCCCATGACTATAATGCCCACGAAAATAATGTCGTTTCTGAACCAGTTCTTTGCGTCCAGCACCATCCAGCCGATACCTGAGTTGGCCGCCACCATTTCAGCCGCCACCAGTGTGGTGTATGCCACGCCTATGGCTGTGCGCAGACCCACAAACATGTCGGGCAGGCATGAGGGGAAGATTACATACAAAAACACCTGCAGCTTGTTTGCTCCCACTGTGTAGGCGCTGTTTATATAATCCTGCCGGATTTTTACCACTGCCGATACACACGAAATATAAATCGGTGCGAAGCATGCGAGGTAGAGCAGCGCGATTTTGGATTCATCACCTATACCCAGCGCAAGCACCAGCAGTGTGTAATATGCCAGCGGCGGCAGCGGACGGTAAAATTCGATTATAGGGTCAAGAGCCGCGCGTATCTTGGAGCTGAATCCGCTTGCCAGTCCGAGCGGTACGGCGGTAATGAGCGCAATGCCGAATGCCTGAAACATTCGCCCCATACTTTCTCCGAAATGCTCGATAAGCGTTTTTCCTTTGTATCCGTCAGTCATGGAGGTGGTGAATGCGTCCCAAACTTTTTGCGGACTGGGTATCAATTTCGGATTGACCCATTCGTTAGCTGTGGCAACGTACCACAAAACAAATATTACGACAACGGTACCTATCGAGATAAGTGTTTCGGTAGGAATCCTGCCCTTTTTTTTGGTCATAAAAACAGCCTCCTTGAATTGTAACGATTAACTCAAATTTAATTTAGTTTAATATTTCATTCGAATTGTGCAAATGATGAATAAATGCTTGATTTTTTAGCTTTGAATTTTTCATTTGAACAAATCAAGTTGATTAAAATTATTTTCATTATATCAGTCTTTAAGCCAAACGTCAAGTAAATATTTGTTAAAAAAGTGTGTACGAACGTGAATTTAACTGTCTTAAACGGCAAATAAATAAAAAAGTCACGACATCATTACTATGTCATGACTTTTTGTCGTGTGACAAAATCACATAAGATCCATGATTTCAATTGCAATCAAAATGCGCAGCTTTGCGTTTATATCAGAAAAATCACAATGAAGAATTTCTTCAATCTTGCGCAGCTTGTAATTTATTGAGTTGCGGTGCAGAAACATGCCCTCAGCGGTTTCCTTTACGCGACCGCCGTAGGTAAAATATGACCGCATAAATCCCACGAGGTCAGTGTGATTAAGTTCATCGTATTTTACCAGCGGTTCAAGCGTTTCCTCATAAAATTCATGCATGATTTCGGGTTCATCCAGGAGCAGAAGCAGTTGCTGTGCGCCCATGCTGCGGTATGCTGCCGCTTTTCCCTCTATCTCACGCTTCTTTTGCAGATGGGCGGCTTTGGCGGCTATACTGTAGGTTTTGTGTATACATTGAACATTTTTCGTGTTTCTGCCTATGCCTATATATATATTGACTGTTTCGCGCAGGCTTGGAGACAACGCGTTGATTACATGATTAATTGCGGTTTCAATGTGTTCATCGTCGGTATTGCAAAAGAGTGTGACTATTTGATTTTCAATGCGGAATACGACGGTGTTTTGTATTTCCATTGCCATGAGTGCTTCCATGCCATTCATGAGATTTTCCAGCAGGTTTTGTTCAACCTCGCCGCCGGTCTTTGTCGTACATTCGCACACTGCTATGCAGTATTTCCACTCCGGCAGATAGCCGTAATGCTCGAGCGTCGGCACATATAAATCGTAGCTGGCGGAAAAATTAATTGCGTTCTTTACCGCCGAAATCAACTCCAGACTGCGTTTTTCCGCCATGGTTATTTCCTCGGCAAAAAATTTCATTATATGCGCCATATGCGCCTGCCAAGGCATACGGAAAAGCGGCATTGAGTTTTCATTGCAGAAGTTGATTATCTGCTGAGGAATGTTCCTGATGTACGGCCCAAGGTTTATTACAATGCCGCTGGCTCCTCGAACGTAGGCCTCTCTGACCAGCTCAAATAATTCATCATCGCTTTTCAATGCAATGCCCGTGGTGAACGCGACCTCATCACCCTCGAGAAAACGCGCAATTTCCACACCTTCTACCATGTGCATCCATCTGACTACCTTGTCAAGCCCCTTTTCACCTGCTATCAACTCTATTTCATCATCGTTGCATTTTTCTTTAACGCGGCTGTATAATTTTCCTAGCTGCAAAGCCAATTTGTATTCCTCCTAACGTGATGTAAGTAACAATTTTTTTGTGAATTGTCATAATAGAGGTTTATTATTTTCATTAATTCCGAATAATTGTGAAATCATAAATTCAAAAACAGATTGAATTCCTCTGCTTTTCATACTAATTTTCAATAAAAGTACGACAAAAAATCTTCGCAAAAAACCATATACGCAAGTTTTTTGCTCGATTTTTTTGTACTTTTTTAATTGAAAATTAGTATCAGGTGGGAAATTCAATCTGTTTTTTTATTGCTGCAGCTGTTAGTTCATCGCTTTTGTGCTGATTTCCTCTGTGATTTTAGCGACAAACTCGTCAAGGCTCATAGAGCCGATGTCGCCGTCCTTGCGAGAGCGGATGGATATTGTGTTGTTCTCAATGTCCTTGTCGCCCGCGATAACCATGTAGGGAATCTTTTTGAGCTGTGCCTCGCGGATTTTGTAGCCGATTTTTTCGCTGCGGTCGTCAAGCTCACAGCGTATGCCCTTGGCCTCAAGTGCGTTCTTGATTTCGGTGATGTAGTCGAGGTGTCTGTCGGCAATGGGCAGCAGCTTGACCTGTACCGGAGCGAGCCATGTCGGGAATGCGCCTGCGAAGTTTTCGATAAGAATGCCGATAAATCTTTCGATGCTGCCGAACACAACGCGGTGAATCATGATCGGGCGGTGCTTTTCGCCGTCTGCGCCGACATATTCCAGTTCAAATCTTTCGGGAAGCTGGAAGTCAAGCTGAATTGTACCGCACTGCCATGTTCTGCCGATGCAGTCGGTCAGGTGGAAGTCGAGCTTAGGACCGTAGAATGCGCCGTCGCCCTCATTTACCTTATAATCATAGCCCAGCTCTGTGACAGACTGGCGGAGAGCCTCTGTTGCAATTTCCCAATCTTCCTCACTGCCCATGGAATCCTCAGGCTTGGTGGAAAGCTCAATATGATATTCAAAGCCGAACTGCTTGTAAACCTTGTCGATAAGCTGAACAACGCCCTTGACCTCATCCTTGATCTGCTCCCTGGTCATGAAGATATGAGCGTCGTCCTGAGTAAAGTTTCTCACTCTCATCAGACCGTGCAATGCGCCTGAAAGCTCGTGTCTGTGGACTATGCCAAGCTCGCCCATACGGAGGGGAAGCTCCTTGTAGGAGCGCATTTTGGTTTTGTAAACAAGAATGCCGCCGGGACAGTTCATAGGCTTGATCGCGAAATCCTCGTCATCAATGACCGTTGTGTCCATATTTTCTTTGTAGTGATACCAGTGACCGCTTGTCTCCCAAAGATGGCGGCTGAGCATAATGGGAGTTTGAATTTCCTGATAGCCTGCGGCTGTGTGAATCTGTCTCCAATAGTTTATAAGCTCGTTTTTGACTATCATTCCCTTGGGCAGGAAGAATGGGAAGCCGGGACCTTCTTCGAGCATTGTGAAAAGCTCAAGCTCCTTGCCGAGCTTTCTGTGGTCACGCTTCTTTGCCTCTTCGAGCATTGTGAGGTGTTCCTCAAGCTGTGACGCCTTGGGGAATGATATGCCGTAAACTCTGCAAAGCATTTTGTTTTTTGCGTCGCCGCGCCAATATGCACCCGTGCAGTTGGTCAGCTTGACAGCCTTGACGGGCGCAACGCTCATAAGGTGAGGTCCTGCGCAGAGATCGGTGAACTCAGCCTGCTTGTAGAATGAAATCGGCTCGCCCTTGTCGGCATGCTCCTTGCAAAGCTCTACCTTGTAAGGCTCGTCCATGTCCTCGAGCAGCTTTACAGCTTCATCGGGAGCAAGCTCGAATTTCTCCAGCTCAATGCCGCTCTTGACGATAGCCTTCATTTCTTTTTCGATTGCTGCGATGTCGTCGGGTGAGAATGGCTTTTCCACATCGAAATCATAGTAGAAACCGTTGTCTATGGCGGGACCTATCGAAAACTTTGCGTTGGGATAGAGGCGCTTAACCGCCTGAGCCAGTATGTGAGAGGTTGTGTGCCAAAAAGCCTTCTTACCGTTTTCGTCGTCAAATGTGAGAATCTCAACCTCGCAGTCCTTGTCCAAAACCGTGCGAAGGTCGCACACCGCGCCGTCAACCTTTGCGGCGCATGCTGACTTATACAGACCCGCGCCTATTGATTTGGCTATCTCGGCAACCGAAACGCCGGACTCAAATTCTTTTACATCATTTTTAAGAGTAACCTTAATCATTATAAAATACCTCCTGATTTGAGTATCAAAAAACAAAATAAAATAAAATAAAAAGCTCCACCCGGAATGCATTCTTTATGCATTCGGGGTGAAGCAAATCGATAAAATAACAAATGCTCCACGGTTCCACCCGTGTTGACGTTTCTTAAGACAACGCCCGCTTGATAAGACCTTTAACGCAGTCGCGCGGCAGGATTTGAGCCGTAAATGCGGCGTTAGCGTCCTGCACTCGGGAGTGGTTTATGCCCTGAAGCCTCGTTTGCTCTCTCAGCCGGTGAGCAAATCTCTGTGACATAAAGCAAAAGGGTTTTATCTCCGTCAATGTTTTATTCAAATTTATAATTTGATGTTTGAGATAATAATACTCTGATTTGAACGATTTGTCAACCGTAAATTTCGGACATTTGATAAAATTCACGAAAAGTTACTGCCAAAACTCAAGCCAATTCTCAAGCGGCGTCTTGCTCGACGTGTCTTCAGAGGAGGATAAATCAGACGAAACATCAGACGGCACGTCAGAAGATGTGTCCGGCTCTGTGGTAGTTGTAGTTTTTTTAGTTGTAGTCTTTTTGGTAGTAGTTTTTTTGGTTGAAGATGAAGTAGTTGAGGAATTATCCGACGAGGATGCTGTTGTAGCTTCCGTAGTGGATGTAGTTGACTCTGTAGTTGTGGTTACAGTGGTGGTTGTTGTAGTTTGGACTGTGGTAGTTACCGTCGTGGCGGTGGTTGTGGCTTTTGCCGCATTTTCGCTGAAAAGCAATTCAAAGGTTTCCTCATCAACTGCACCTGAATCGCTCAGACGGTTGACAGACTGAAATTCACGGATGGCGACCTGCGTGTCGGCGTCGAAAACTGATGATACTTTATCATAATCAAGATACCCCAGCTCGCACAATCTGGTTTGAATCGACATTACCTTATAGCCCGAATCGCCGAAGCCTATCAATTCAAATTCATCAGAGGAAACGGAGTCTGATGAATTGTTGAATTCATCAGGACTGTCATTTGATGATGAATAATTATATAGCGGTGCTGAGGAGGTGCTGTTGCTATCGGATAATCCCATGACGCGGAAAGCAACAGAGCTTATCATTGCAGAAAGCCCCGCCACCACGACCAGCATGGCGGCCACCAAACCGATTGTCTTAAGCGCGCCTCCGCGTTTTTTCTTATTTTTGGTTCTGACCGGGGCATAATCGTAATCATCATCGGAGTATTCGGGGGCGTCTACATATCCGTCATCTTCCAAATACTGCGCCTGTTCGTCAAGCGGAACGAACACCTGCGTGTCACCGATGCTGTCGGAAACAGGTTCTTCATAAACAGGCTCGTCATATGCCGGCTCGACATTTCCATTGTAAAAGCCCATGAGGTCAATTTTTTCATCGTCGAAAGTATCGTCGGCAATTTCATAAGCTTCCTCGACCTCGGGAATTTCGTCTGCAACTTTGGTTACATCCTCGACCTCGGGAATCTCGTCCGCGGCTTCGGTGACTTCCTCGACCTCGGGAATTTCGTCTGCTGCTTCGCTGACTTCCTCGACCTCGGGAATTTCGTCTGCGGCTTCGCTGACTTCCTCGACCTCGGGAATCTCGTCTGCGGCTTCGGTGACTTCCTCGACCTCGGGAATCTCGTCTGCGGCTTCGGTTACATTCTCGGCCTCGGGAATCTCGTCTGCGGCTTCGGTTACATCCTCGACATCGGGAATCTCGTCTGCGGCTTCGGTGACTTCCTCGACCTCGGGAATTTCTTCTGCGGCTTCGCTGACTTCCTCGACCTCGGGAATCTCGTCTGCGGTTTGGCTGGTTTCTTCATTCAAATCAGTAGTTGATTCATTAAGATTGAGGCTTGTATCATTATCTGATAAAACAAATGTAAATTCATCATTATCTTTAGAAATTTCATCGTCTTCATCCTGAATATCCAATATAAACTCGTCTTTTTCTCTCATGGTGAAATCGCTCCTTTCATCACAAAAACAAACTGTTGCCATGCTGTAACAAAATTCGCAGCATTTTTCGCATATGATTATTTACATATAATTTTAACTGTCATTATAACTAAATATGCGAAGAAATTCAATTCGCCAAAGCTACAAATATAATTTTAATTAAATCAAGTATTTTGGATTTTATGTTTTCACTTAACAGACACGTAATGATTCCTTGAATTTATATTCATAAACAGCTTGAATTATGCATTTGAATTTATTTTATTTTACTTTTTCACGAAAAAGATAAATTACACCTAAGGAAACGCTGAATAAAGGCGCAGACGTCAATTCCACGCCGCTAAAATCCGTCACTGAGCGTTGTGTGAATTGACTTATACCGGGGCTTTTATTCAGCATTTTCCTAATAAAAACAAAAAAGTTATAAAAAAACACTTCAATTTTATGCAAATATATGATATAATCCAGATAAATATTAAATTGAGCATATAATTCCCTGAGATAAAAATAAATATAAAATCTGAAAGGTTGTATGGTATGGCTTTAACATTTACAGTGTCCCTTGCACGCATAATCAAGGAATTTTCTCTCGAAACCATATTCATGTCGAAAAACCCTGAGGAGATACTCATTTCCTCAAACGAAGTAAACCGCCCCGGCGTTGAACTGACGGGATTTTTCAATTTCTATGACAACAGACGAATCCTCGTCTGCGGCAACACTGAAATGGCGTATCTCAACGGCTTCACCCCCGAAGAACGCAAAAAATGCCTGAATGAACTTATGAGCAGGGAAGCCCCCGCAATTATTCTCTGCCGCAGCTTTGAGCCGTTTGACGAAATGCTGGAGGCCGCAAAGGAATACGGGATGCCCATACTCAGGACATCTGAATCCACGTCACATTTCATCTCTGACCTTATCGCATTCCTCAATGTAGAGCTTGCTCCCAGAATCACCCGTCACGGCGTTCTGGTTGAGGTCTACGGCGAAGGTATCCTTCTGCTGGGTGACAGCGGCGTGGGCAAGAGCGAAACCGCCATTGAGCTGGTCAAGCGCGGTCACCGACTTATCGCCGATGACGCCGTGGAAATCCGCAAGGTATCAAACAAAACGCTTGTAGGCTCGGCTCCGGCAAATATTCGCCACTTTATCGAACTGCGCGGCATAGGTATCATAAACGCGCGCAGAATATTCGGTATGGGCGCCGTAAAGATCACCGAAAAAATCGATCTTGTTATATGTCTGGAAAACTGGGACAGCGAAAAGGTGTATGACAGAATGGGCATGGAAAACGAATACACCGAGCTTCTCGGCAACAAGCTGCCTATGCTCACCATTCCCATTAAGCCGGGTCGAAATCTCGCCATAATCATCGAGGTCGCCGCCATGAACAACCGTCAGAAAAAGATGGGCTACAACGCGGCGCAGGAACTTCTGCACAATCTCGGTATGGATGTAGCTCCCGCTACTCCCGAAGTCAAGGAAGAATGGGACTCGTTTAATTGACTTAGTGAATAATTAATAGAGAATAGTGAATTAATGCATGAGTGCGGCTTTGTGCGGCACTGTGTGTTGAAATATAAATTTTTTGAGGTGTATTTATTATGTACAATCTTGGTATAGACCTTGGCGGCATGAGCGTTAAGGTAGGCGTAGTAGACGAAAACAATTCTATCATCGGCAAGGCTGCCGTTCCCACCAACTCACCGAATCAGCCCCCGCGCCCCGCTGACGATATAATGGACGACATCGCATCTGCGTGCAGACTGGCTGTGGAGAATGCGGGAATCAGCTTTGACGAGGTGGCAAACATCGGTCTGGGCTGCCCCGGCTCGGTAAATTCCAGCACAGGTATGCTCGAATTCTCGGGAAATCTCGGTATGCGCGATTATCCCATCGCAGCTAAGCTTGAGGAGCGTCTGGAGCGCAAGGTGTTTGTGGAAAACGACGCTAATGCGGCGGCATTCGGCGAATCCATAGCAGGCGCGGCAAAGGGAGCGAAAAACGCGGTTTGCGTGACCCTCGGCACAGGCGTAGGCGGCGGCATTATTATCGACGGCAAGATATACAGCGGCTCCAATTATGCGGGCGGCGAGCTGGGTCACATGGTTATAGTGGCTGACGGCAAATACTGCACCTGCGGCAGACACGGCTGCTGGGAAGCATATGCGTCCGCAACTGCTCTTATTTATCAGACGCAGGTTAAGATGCTCAACGACAAGACCTCCGATATGTGGAAGCTGGTTGACGGCGATTTGAGAAATGTCAACGGAAGAACGGCATTTGACGCATATCGCATGGGCGACAAGGCCGGCAGTGAGGTAGTTGATAAGTATATTTCCTACATTGCGTGCGGCGTGACCAATGTAATTAATATATTCCAGCCCGATATAATCTGCATAGGCGGAGGTATCAGCAAGGAGGGCGATACACTTATCGCTCCTCTCATGAAGTACGTCAACGCCGACCGCTTCGGAAAGAATCTTGCCAAGCAGACCGAAATCGTCACAGCTAAGCTGGGCAACGACGCGGGCATAATAGGCGCGGCAAATCTTTATCTGAACGCACAATAATTTTTATTTGAACATTTCTCGGAGGAATTGAATCTGATGGCGAACGATTATATGTACTGCAAGCCGCAGCTTGAAGCGATAGGCTGCGATGTGATTGCGGACGAACCTATGAAAAATCACACGTCGTTTAAAATCGGCGGAAATGCGGATCTTTTTGTCACCGTGCACGACCAAGAGCAGCTTTTGGCTGTGCTGAAATTGACAGGCGATGAAAATATACCGCTGTTTGTACTGGGCAACGGCTCAAACCTGCTGGTTTCCGACAAGGGAGTGCGCGGCATAGTGCTGAGGCTCGGCGGCAGGTTTTGTGAAATCGGATTCAATTCCGACGGGACGATACACTGCGGCACAGGCGCAATGCTCTCAAAGCTCTGCTCGTTTGCGCTGGAAAATTCCCTCACGGGGCTTGAGTTTGCCTGGGGAATCCCCGGCTCCTGCGGCGGCGCGGCATTTATGAACGCCGGCGCGTACGGCGGCGAGATGAAAGACGTCATAACGTCCTGCGAGCATGTTGACATGCAGGGAGAATGCGGTAAATTCAGCGGAAGCGAGCTGGATTTCAGTTATCGCCACAGCGTTTACGGCAGCGGCAAATACATCATCACAGGCGTAAATCTCAGGCTTGAAAAGGGTGACAAAGACGAAATTCAGGCAAAAATGGATGATCTGATGGGACGCCGCAAGTCGAAGCAGCCGCTGGAATACCCGAGCGCAGGCAGTGTGTTCAAGCGTCCTGTCGGATATTTCGCAGGCGGACTTATAGAGCAATGCGGGCTTAAGGGCGCAAAGGTCGGCGGCGCAATGGTCAGCCCGAAGCATGCGGGCTTCATTGTGAACGCAGGCGGAGCAACCTGTGAGGATGTTATGAACCTTATATCTGAAATTCAGCGAAAGGTCAAGGCTGAGACCGGAGTTGAGCTTGAGTGTGAAGTGAGAAAAACAGGGGAATGATGAAAGGGTGTGGTTCTTACGGAATTCTTGATAGTAACGGGACTTTCGGGCGCGGGTAAATCAATAGTGATAAACGCATTGGAAGACAGCGGCTATTACTGCGTTGACAACATGCCGCCTATGATGATACTGAGATTTTACCGCATATGCATGAAATCTCACGACGAGGAATTTGACAAGGTTGCCGTTGTCACGGATATTCGCGGCGGCGAGCCATTCAGAACGCTTATAACCGACCTTGAGGTGCTCAAAATTCAGGGCAAGCCTTTCAAGGTGCTGTTTATGAATTGCAGCGAGGAAGTGCTTCTCAACAGATTTAAAGAGACACGTCGCAGGCACCCGCTGGCGGACGAATACGGCGATTCCATGGAGGATGCGGTGCAGGCGGAGATAAAAATGCTCGAGCCGGCCTATAAAATGGCGGATTATCTGATAGACACCACGGAATTGTCGCCGACACAGCTTAAAAACCGCGTCAAGGACATGTTTGGCGGAGAAGCCTCGGAGCAGATGGTGGTGCATATCATGTCATTCGGCTTCAAATACGGTCCCAACCGCGAGGCAGACCTGCTTTTTGACGTGCGCTGCTTTCCGAATCCCTACTATGTTCCCGAATTAAAGCATCACACCGGACTTGAAGCCTGTGTGAGGGAATATGTGCTTAAAGACGAAGCAACGTGTGGATTTGTAGCTAAGCTTTACGACATGATAGATTATCTCCTGCCGCTTTACAAGAAAGAGGGCAAGAGCCAGTTGGTAGTGGCAATGGGCTGCACGGGCGGCAAGCATCGCTCGGTGACGATTGCGGAAAATCTGGGCGCATATCTGATGGCAAAGGGCAACAAGGTGGTAATCACTCACCGCGACATAACGAAGTGACAATCAATTCGTGATTAACTGTGAATTGAAAAGGACGGTAATAAATAGCAATGTCATACTCATCTCTGGCAAAGGGTGAGCTGTGCAACATCAGACCGGAAAGCGAATGCTGCGAGGTGGCGGAGGCTTACGGTCTGTTGCTGTATTCCAAGCTGCTCACCGACAAGCACGATTCCTATTCGACCGACAATAAGGCGATAGTCAGCCGCATAGCCGAAAAAGCCGCCTCGGTGTGCGGCGTGTATGTTGATGTGCTGACCTATCCAAAGGGTGACGAGAGCGGACAGCGCTGCGTGGTAAAGATTCCCGACGATGAGCAGAAAAAGCTCATCTGCGCGCGGTTTGCGGGAGAAAACGGCGGCATTCTCAAGAACGAATGCTGTGTTGCCTCGTTTCTGCGCGGCGCATTTCTTGTGTGCGGCACGGTGACGGAGCCTCAGAAGGACTATCATCTGGAATTCATCGCCGGCAGCGAGCGCAGGTGCGATATTCTGGCGGATGTGCTCAAGCGCATAGACATTCGCACTCATAAACTCAGGCGAAGTGAACGCTGGGTGATTTATGTCAAGGACGCGGAGGGAATCGGAAAATTAATGCGGTGCATGGGCGCGGAGCATGCGGCAAATCATCTGGATGACACGCGCAATGTGCGCGACTGCCGCAACAATGCAAACCGCCGGGTGAATTGCGACCAGGCCAATATCGACCGCACCCTGCTTGCCGCCGAGCAGCAGTGCGCGGCGATACGCAAATTGATAAAGGAAAGAGGATTCGAGGGAGTTCCGCCGGAACTGCGTGAGATAGCTCAGCTGCGGCTGGATAACCCCGAGATGTCTTTGCGCGAGCTGAGCGAGAGTTTAAGCGAGCCGATAAGCCGAAGCGGAGTGAACCACAGGCTTAAAAAGCTGCTGGAGCTTGCTGAGGACGCAAAATGATTTTTTTAGACATGAAAGGGAAATTTTTTATGATTCACTCACGAAATCTACATGATGAAAGCAAGCCTTATCTGACTGAGCTTACAAACGGTCGGGAGGGCGTGGAGCCTGTGATTTCCGACAGTTCGGCAAAGGGCGGCACTAATATGTCACCCTCTGAGCTGCTTCAGGCGGCACTGGCGGGCTGCACAAATATGACGGCGCGCGAGCTTCTGGATGAACGCGGAATTCCTTTTGACGACATTTTTGTAGATGTTAAAATGGAGAGAATCGACGGCAGGACGGTTATCACACGCTCTGTTAAAATAATTTCCTCCGCACCTGATGATGTGATTCGGGAAGTAATCAAAGAGGCTCAGAAATGTTATGTGGGCAGAATTCTGACAGGTGAAATTGAAGTTAATGACGAGTGATTTGGCTTGAAAGTGTAAAATACACACATAAATCATAATTTATCATAGAGTACGCAACAATGGGAATCCAAGGGGACTGGTCCTCTTGGCGGGGTCAAGGGGCAGCGCCCATTGTGGGGGCGTGGGGGCAAAGCCACCACAAAGCTAAAGTGCAAGAAAAACCAGCAATAGGAAAAGTAGCCTATGCGAAGCCCCTAAAAAAACAACGAGAAACTCGAAGATTTGCGAGTGGACGTTACGCAGATAAATTATGATTTACTGTACAACTTTAAGCAAATTACAGCTTAAAAATAAATTTGCAATGCAGCTTTTGAGATTGCATTGCAAATTTATTTTAATCGGGAGGTGATTTAAATTGTTCACGCATCTTCATCTGCACAGCGAATACAGCCTGCTCGACGGCGCATGCAGAATTAAAGAATTGATTGCCGCCGTCAAGGAAATGGGGCAGGAGGCTGTCGCAATCACCGACCACGGCGTGATGTACGGCGCAATTGAATTTTATAAGGAAGCCAGGAAGCAGGGTGTTAAGCCAATAATAGGCTGTGAGGTTTACATAGCACAGCGCGGCATGACCGACAAAACGCATGGCTTGGACTCAGAAAATTCACACCTCGTTCTGCTCTGCGAGAATATGACAGGCTATCAGAATTTAATCAAGCTGGTGTCGCAGGCGTGGACGGAGGGGTTCTACAATAAGCCGCGCATTGACCGGGAGCTTCTCTCGCGGCACACTGAGGGTCTGATTGCGCTGTCGGCGTGTCTGGCGGGCGAGATTCCACGCTATTTGCAAAACAACGATTATCAGTCGGCATATAAGCGCGCCATTGAATACCGGGATATGTTCGGCAAGGAGAACTTTTTTCTTGAATTGCAGAATCACGGCATTGCCGAGCAGGAAGTTGTCAATGCGGGTCTGATACGACTTCACAACGATACGGGAATTCCGCTTGTAGTGACAAACGACTGCCATTATATAAAAAAATCCGACGCAAAGACACAAGAGGTTCTGCTGTGTGTTCAGACGAAAAGCACTGTTGACGAGCCGGATGCCTTCCGCTTCCCGACGCAGGAATTTTACCTGAAAAGCGAGGATCAGATGCGCGCGCTTTTCCCCGAATATCCCGAAGCCGCCGACAATACTGTGAGG
>JAQXFQ010000003.1 GCA_029005175.1 Bacillota bacterium | reverse complement strand
TTTCCTCCGAAATCCGAGATTTTGGAGGTGATGCGCAATGGTTACATATGAAGCACTGTTTACATTCGTGCTTGTGATAATCGGCGTTGTTGAGCTGACATTAAAACTCACTCAAAATAAAAAGAAATAACCGCCTAGCCTTCGAAACTAACGGTTAATTCTTTTTAACTTATTAACTTCGGAGAGCCGTCTATAGGACTCCTTATTTGCACTTTTATTATACATCAAGTGCGTTGAATTGTCAACTTATCAAGCTATTAATTTTTTCAGGAGTGATATTTTGAATACTAATGAGGTTATAGAAAAATACAATTCTGCCGTTATCAGCAGCTACGGACGCTTAAATCTTGCGCTGGAGAGTGGCAGCGGCGCAGCAGGTACGGACGCGGACGGCAGGCAGTATATAGATTTCGGCAGCGGCATAGGAACCAATTCACTCGGATATGCAGATGAGGAATGGGCTGATGCCGTAAGCGCACAGGCGCATAAAATGCAGCATATCTCCAACTATTACTACAATGCCACTGCGGCAGAATTTGCGGCAAAGCTCACTGCCATGACCGGCACGGATAAGCTGTTTTTTGGCAACAGCGGCGCAGAGGCTAACGAATGTGCCATAAAGATAGCGAGAAAGCGTTCGTTTGACAAATACGGCGACCAAAACCGCACCACAATTATCACGCTGGTAAACTCCTTCCACGGCAGAACGGTCACAACCCTTTCCGCTACGGGACAGGATGTCTTTCACAATTATTTCTTCCCGTTTACGCCGGGATTTAAGTATGTAGAGGCGAACAACATTCAAGCTCTCCGCGATGCAATCGACGGGACTGTGTGCGCAATCATGTTTGAATTCATTCAGGGCGAGGGCGGCGTTGTACCGCTTGATAAGGAATTTGTTGATGAGATATTCGCCCTTGCCGCAGAGCACGACCTCGCCACGATTTCCGACGAGGTGCAGACAGGCGTGGGCAGAACCGGAAAGCTGCTGGCGGCGGAGCATTTCGGCGTTAAGCCCGACGTCGTTACGCTTGCCAAGGGGCTGGGCGGCGGCTTGCCGATAGGCGTTTGCCTGACGCGCGGCGAATATGCAGATGTTCTCACCCCCGGCACACACGGCTCGACCTTCGGCGGCAATCCTGTGGTATGTGCGGGCGGCATAGTGGTGCTCAACCGTCTTTCCGATGAAAAATTCATGGCAGAGGTTGCCGAAAAGGCGGCGTATTTCCGCAAGTCTCTCGAAGCACTGCCCAAGGTAAAGAGCGTAAGCGGCATTGGTCTTATGCTGGGCGCGGAGCTTGACGGCGTGAGTGCAGGCGATTTGCTCAAGGCGGCACTCGAAAATGGACTGCTGGTGCTGACCGCAAAAACAAAGCTGAGATGCCTGCCGCCGCTCACCATAACCTACGAACAGATTGACGCTGGTATGGCGATTCTCAGGGGCATACTCGAAAAGGCGTAAAATATTTATCATGTTGCTAAAATTGATCGTTTCAATGAGGTAAAAAGGTTATGGATAGAAAAAGGGCAATTATTTTATATTTGTCGGGAACATTAGGTCAAATGCTCATTACATGCATTGCGGTCTTTGCTCTGCGCTTTTATGGAATAAAAACAGATTACACAACGCTTCCGGGAATAGCCGCCATTGCAATGGGAGGGCTGTCCTCGGCACTGTGGGGCATTATTGTTTCTGTCAAATATAAACGGGTTACTCTGAAAGCCATATTCACGGACTTTTTTAATTTCAAGAAATCTTATGTGGGTTATGCGTTTGTCCTTTTATTTTTAATTTTAGATTTTTGCTATGTTCTTTTTGGCGGAAGTTTTCAAATAACTGTTTGGTATATGCCTGTTATTTTATTTTTTAGGGCGATTGTGTTTGGCGGCATAGAAGAAATAGGCTGGCGATATACTTTACAGCCTGTTTTGCAAGAGAAAATTAATTATGTTTGTTCTACCCTGATTACCTTTGTATCGTGGGGAGCTTGGCATTTTCTTTATTTTTATGTCGAAGGCAGTTTATATCAGGTAGATTTGTTTCCGTTTTTGCTTGGTCTTTTAACCAATTGCTTTATTTTGTCGGTCTTGTATATGAAAACTAAAAGCCTATGGATATGTGTAATGACGCATGCATTGATCAATGTGTTTTCTCAAATATCGAGCGGCGGCAGTTCTTATATATTACTGCTTTGCAGAATTATAATTATTGCAATCGCAGTTATCTTTGCCCACAATGAAAACAAAATAAAAGCTAAGGCTGAATACTGAATACCGCTGAAAATAAGGAGGTTGGCGATTAACATGGACGAAAAAATCTTGAAATTCAAAAAATTGGTTGAGGCGAGCGATAATATCGTGTTCTTCGGCGGCGCGGGAGTATCGACCGAGAGCGGCATTCCCGATTTTCGCAGCAAGGACGGGCTTTACAATCAGAAATACGACTACCCGCCCGAGGAGATACTCAGCCACACATTTTTCGTGCGAAAAACCGAGGAATTCTACAAATTCTACCGCGATAAGCTGAACTCGCTCAAATATGAGCCGAATATCACCCATATCAAATTGGCGGAATTGGAAAAATCGGGCAAGCTTAAAGCTGTAATTACCCAGAATATCGACGGACTTCACCAGAAAGCAGGCTCGCGCAACGTCTTTGAGCTGCACGGCAGTGTGCTGAGGAATTACTGCGCCAAATGCGGCAGATTCTACGGCGCGGAGGCTGTATTCGAGGGCAGCGGAGTACCGAAATGCGAGTGCGGCGGGTTGATAAAGCCTGATGTTGTGCTGTATGAAGAACCGCTGAACAATGACGTTGTGGAGAAATCCATTGCGGCTATCGCGGCGGCAGATTTGATGATAGTCGCCGGCACATCGCTGACGGTCTACCCTGCCAGCGGACTGATAAATTACTTCCGCGGAAAAAATCTCGTGCTGATAAACCGCGACGCAACTCCCTACGACGGCGCGGCGGACTTGGTGATAAACGAGAGCCTTGGCAAGGTCTTTGCGGAGATATAATAATTTTCATATAATATTCAATATTTTTCCATGTGAATGTGATATAATCATAGAAAATGGGTTTGTTGTAATATTTGCTATAACTTTTTATTAATATAATTAAGTACAGGAGGTTATTGAAATGAACCATTTGCTTAAAATGCTGGATCTTTCGTCCGGCGAAATCAATGATATACTTAACCTTGCCGACCAGCTCAAGTATGAGCAGAAGCACGGCATCAGCCACAGACTTCTCGAGGGCAAGACGCTCGGCATGATATTCCAGAAGTCCTCCACACGCACCCGTGTGTCCTTTGAGGTGGGTATGTATCAGCTCGGCGGTCAGGCACTCTTCCTCTCCTCACACGACCTGCAGATAGGACGCGGCGAGCCTGTTGAGGATACTGCGCGCGTGCTCTCACGCTATCTGGACGGCATTATGATCCGTACCTTTGAGCAGAAAGAGGTCGAGGATCTCGCTAAGTACGGCTCTATCCCGATTATCAACGGTCTTACCGACTTCTCACATCCCTGCCAGGTGCTTGCCGACCTCATGACCATCCGCGAGGTAAAGGGACGTCTGGACGGTCTGAAGATGTGCTTCATCGGCGACGGCAACAACATGATGAATTCCCTCATCGTCGGCGCGCTCAAGTGCGGCATGAAGGTTGCGGTTGCATGTCCCGAGGGTTATGAGCCTGACAAGTCGGTTATCGAATTTGCGGCGCAGGTGGGCGGCTTTGAGATGTACCGCGACCCGAGAGGTGCTGCACGCGCAGCCGACGTTGTAATCACCGACGTATGGGCTTCCATGGGTCAGGAGGAAGAGGCCGCACAGCGCAGAGCCGTATTTGCAGGCTTCCAGATCAACGAGGAAGTTATGAAGTACGCAAAGAGCGACGCAATGGTGCTGCACTGCCTGCCGGCACACAGAGGCGAGGAAATCACCGCATCAATGCTCGAGGCTCACGCGGCGGAGATCTTTGAGGAAGCAGAAAACAGACTGCACGCACAGAAGGCGGTTTTGGTTAAGCTCCTCGGCAACAAGAGATAATTTTTTATATTTTAAGATTAATACTAATTTTCAATTAAAAAAGTACAAAAAAATCGAGCAAAAAACTTGCGTATATGGTTTTTTGCGAAGATTTTTTGTCGTACTTTTATTGAAAATTAGTATAAAAGGCGCATGCCGTGATTGATTAAAAATCACAGCATGCGCTTTTTGTATGTAATTGTCAAACCGGAATCAGCAGTGAAAATGTCCCCGCAATTATCATTGCAAGTCCCAGCAGAGCGCGGCGGCTTAGCTTTTCCTTGAGAACGATTCGCGCGAATAATATAGTCACCAGAATGCTCAGCTTGTCTATCGGCACAACTACGCTCGCATGTCCGTCCTGCAGTGCGCGAAAGTAGCAGAGCCATGACGCGCCGGTTGCCACGCCCGACAGGCAGATGAATAACAGACTGCGGCGGGTGATGCCCTTAAGCCTGTCTGATTTGCCCGATATGGGAATCATCACCCATGCCATTATAAGCACGATAATCGTGCGAACAGCCGTTCCGAGGTTAGAATTGATGTCCTGCATGCCGACTTTGGCGAGAATGGAGGTCAGCGCGGCGAATATCGCTGATAGTGCGGCGTAAATCAGCCATGAAGATTTATTGCTTACCTCGTCTGTTTTGGCGGCAGTCGGCTTTTTATCAATCATCAGGTATGTGCCGGCGCCGATAAGAAGCATTGCCGCCGCCTTGATTTCATTCAAAGGCTCTTGAAGTAAAATTATACCCAGAAGCATGGTCAGCACGGTGCTTGATTTGTCAACAGCCGCCACCTTGCCGACTTCGCCGCAGCCGAGAGCGTGAAAATAGCAGAGCCATGACGCGCCTGTCGCCAATCCCGACAATATCAGAAAGAGCCACGCCCTGCCGTCAATATTGCCAATCTGAGCCGCGCCGCCCGTTATAAATGCCATAATCCAAGAGAATATCAGCACCACGACGGTTCGTATCGCAGTGGCAACGGTGGAATCGGTGTCTTTGATTCCTATTTTTGAGAGAACAGCGGTGATTCCCGCAAAAAACGCCGAGCCAAACGCAAACAAAATCCACATGAGCAATCAACTCCGTTCATTTGTTTTTTTCAATTTATTTAATATTTCAATTTGATTCTGAGCCACATGCGGCTTGAACTGTATGCTGTCGCGGTTTTGCCTGAACCACTCAAATGCATTGCGCAAGCCCTCGACGAACGGTGTCTCGTACGGATATATCGCCTTTACTGCCGAAACGTTCAGCACATTGTCATAGTCGAAGAATGGGAAGAAATCGCGTATATGCCGCCCGTCAGCTTCGTAATCGTATTCAATTATCTGCGGCGCAATTCCCGCCGCCTGTCCGCAGGCTTCGACCCATTCGCGGCTTGAAACTCCCGCAGAGTTGCCGACATTGTACACGGAATTCTGCGGCATTGTATCACACTGCTTGATTATTTCGGCGATGGTGTCGGCTAAATCGCGGGCATAGATAAATTGCAGCATCGGGTTGGATTTGGGGATAATTACGGGGCGGTCATTGATGAGGTGGTCGAAAATGAAGCTCTCGCGCTGTGCGTAATTGTTCTCGCCGTAGACGTATGGCGGGCGCAGGAACACAGTCT
>JAQXFQ010000002.1 GCA_029005175.1 Bacillota bacterium | reverse complement strand
ACGCCCGCCGCAGATTTCAAGCTGGCCAAGAAGCTGGGCGCAATCATCAATCTGGACGATATCACGCACATTGATTTTCTCGAGCAGGTGGCGGGAATTCCCGAAACTATCTGCTGCCGCTACAATCCCGGCGGACACTTTACCCTCGGCAACTCGATAATGGACAACCCCGGCGATGCTAAGTACGGCATGACCCATGAGCAGATTATCGAGGCTTTTAAAATCCTCAAGGGCAAGGGCGTAAAGCACTTTGGCATCCACAGCTTTCTCGCAAGCAACACTGTTACCAACGGCTATTACCCTGAGCTTGCACGTCAGCTTTTCGAGCTTGCCGTGGAGCTCAAAGAAAAGACAGGCGCGTCTGTCGAATTCATCAACCTTTCGGGCGGCGTGGGGGTAGCATATCGCCCCGAGCAGGAGCCGAACGACATTATGGTTATAGGCGACGGAGTACGTCAGCAGTATGAAAAGATTCTCGTGCCGGCAGGTATGGACAATGTCGCTATATTCACCGAGCTGGGCAGATTTATGCTTGCGCCTTACGGTCATCTCGTGACCAAGGCTATCCACCGCAAGGAAACTTACAAGCACTATATCGGCGTGGACGCCTGCGCCTGCAATCTCATGCGCCCCGCTATGTACGGCGCATACCACCACATCACAGTCATGGGCAAGGACGAGAACGGTCCTAAGATGACCTATGACATCACAGGCTCGCTCTGCGAAAACAACGACAAGTTTGCCATCGACCGCGAGCTGCCTGTTATCGACATCGGCGATTTTCTCGTGATTCACGATACAGGTGCGCACGGCTTCTCAATGGGATACAATTATAACGGCAAGCTTCGTTCCGCCGAATTGCTGCTGCAAGAGGACGGCACGGTCAAGATGATTCGCCGCGCGGAAACTCCCGCCGATTACTTCGCGACCTTTAACTTCGACGGTGCTACAATTGAAGTTAAGGACAAGGAGGACTGAGTGTAAATTATGCTTACCGAAATTAAAGAAAAACGCCATGCCGCGAAAGCTTTCGCACTGCTTCTTGCGCTGCTGCTAGCTTTTGGGGCGGTTGCAGGTTGCCATAAAAAGGGCGATGAAGTTAATAAGCCTCCGTATCTTGAAATAGAATATTCCAATCTGACAGATGATGAATCGATTAAAAAAACTGAAGAACTTCTTAAAAATGCCGGAGTTTCAGATGAGTGCCGAGATGTGTTTTTTCAGCATGTAAAGCAATTTAACAAATGTGTCGATGCGGAATCGCTTACTAAGGGCTTTGAAAAAGCCGATGTGTCAAGCGTAAAGTACGATTCATATGCTATGCAGGATGAGTGGGACGCCAAAAATCCGGATTTTATAGGCTATAACTGCAGAATTACAGCATTTAGTCTTTTTAAGGATTTTTTATCAGTGAAAAGCGATGCGGAAGTTAATGAGGAGTACATTTTAATGGACATGTCCGCTTTGGATGAGGATTCATCTGCAATGAGGAATGACGAGGAGCTTGAGGCATTTGGTGCGTTATTTTCTGGAATTCCCACTGAAAATACACAGGATATATCCGTTCACGCAGAAAAAATTCGCACATACTGGGCAGACAAAGGAATAAGCTTTTCGGATGATAAAAAAATCAGGCTGATTTCGGTGTTCTTCCATGACCAAATTTCAGAAGATGAAAACTACCTTTTCATCGGGCATACAGGCATTTTGCTTCCTGATGAGTCAAGCGGAAAGCTGTATTTTATCGAGAAGGTGGCATTTCAAGAGCCTTATCGCGTACTGAAATTTGATAACAGAACCGCTCTGAGCGACTATCTTATGATAAAATACGATGTGGAGTGGGGACAGTCTACAGCAAAGCCGTTTATTTTTGAAAATGACAAGCTAATGGACGGCTATCGCTCAAATCCTGTGGCTTCCGAGCCATCTGAAAACTGATTAATACTACAAATGCCTGTCTGCTCAACGTCTGACAGGCATTTATTAATTTGAAAAACCATATAAATGATATAGCAACTTTTAAATTTTTTGGAAAATAACTAATATTTTTTACTGATTTACACGCATGTTTGTGCGTTTAGCTTGTGGTTGTATATCACTATTATTATTGACAATCTGATGTCAATGTTATACAATATACTGAGCTGTGTTTTTATTAACTCTTGTAGTGTTTATGGTCATTATGTGAGATTTAGTAGGAGGAACATTATGCTTTTTGACAAATTGCGTGAATTTTCAAAAACGGACAGAATGGCAGCTTTTGACGGCGAGAATTTTATTTCATTCTGTGAATTGTGGAAGCTTTCGGAGGCAGTTGCACTTTATTTGCAAAAGGATAACAGCAAGCTTCCTGTGGCGATTTACGGTGACAAGGAAAACGAAATGCTGGTGTGTATATACGGCTCACTTAAAGCGGGCAGACCGTATGTCGTGTTGCCGTCGTATTACCCGCAGCAGAGAATAGATGCAATACTCAATGACTGTGGTGCCGACATTGTGCTCAATCCCGCAGAAAAAAGAATTTTGAACCGCGATATCGAGGTGTTGACGTATGATGATATCAAAGCACTGGCGGTTAAATACGATGGGCAGGAAGCACCAAAAGAAAATCATGTCAAACCCGGTGATGACATCTGTATTCTGTATACGTCAGGCAGCACAGGTGTGCCAAAGGGCGTTGTGCTGACATACGAAAATATCATGAACAAGATAGAGCAGTCCCAGATAACTATGAAAGGTGTTTATTCGAAGGATGGCGGCAGAGGCGTTAATTTCTCGGCGTATTCTTTCAGCGCATCACTCGGAAGTGTGTTTAATACAGTTGCAACCGCAGGTGCAACGCTTTACAATGTCCCTAAGTCGGTTCTCAAAGATCATGATGGACTGATGAAATTTTTGTTTGAGGTTCAACCGAATTCGCTTTTCGGCACTCCGAGCTTAATTTCTCGTATGCTCGCCGCGCCTGAATTCGACTGCGTGGGATTCAAGGGCCTGCGTTATATATGTACAGGTGGAGAGCCGCTTTCAGCCGAGATTGCTATCCGTCTCAAGGCAAGATTTCCCGATCTGATTCTTTTCAATGGCTATGGTACAACTGAAACGTCAGCATGTCCTATGCTTTGCCACATTACGGATGAACTTATTGCAAAAATGAAAGGATATTTTCCAATCGGTGTTCCTATACCTGAAACTGATGTGTTTCTGCTTGACGAAAACGATAATGTGATAACATCGGATAACGTGGTGGGCGAACTGATTATTGCCGGAAAGTGCGTAAGCCGCGGTTATCTGAACCGCCCCGAACTTACCGGCACAGCGTTTTTCACAACGGCTAAAGGAGAGCGTGCATATCGTACCAAGGATTTAGCAAAGAGAATTGATGGATTGTATTATTTTGTAGGACGCAGGGACAATCAGGTTAAAATCGGAGGAAATCGAATCGAGCTTGAGGATGTTGAAGCAAATCTGCGTACAGTTGATATTGTGCGTGAATGCTCTGTTACAGTCAAAAAAGGTGCGGTGGATTTTTTGGTAGCATTCGTGGTACTCAAGGATAAATCACTGTCAAATATGAAAGCCATTCTGGCGATTAAAAACGAACTCAGGGCGCGTGTGGAATCGCACATGGTTCCGCAGAAAATAATTTTTGTGGATGAGCTTCCTAAAAATATCAATATGAAGGTTGACAGAGTTGCACTTAAAAATATTGTAAATGAGACAATTGAATGAAATTTAATAAAAGGGTTGGAACCATACAATGGAAAAACAAATTTATCCACTGAGTAAGCCGCAGGAACTTCTGCTTTGGTCTCAGATTTTCACCTTCGAGCCTAAAAAGGTGAAGGAAAGCAATATCATCAGCATTTATTTTGCTGTGCCTGAGAACTGTGATTACAAGGCTCTTGAAAAGGCTTTTAACCTCATGCTTGAGCGCAATGACGCGTTGCGTCTGAAAATTTTCAGAAAAGGTTTGAGATTTTATCAGTATATCAAGGAGCCGTCATATCGTGAGCTTCCCATGGTCAAATTTAACAGCAATGAGGAATTTGAGGAATATCTCAAAACACTGCCGCAGTATAAGGTTCCGATGACAGGCGATGAACTGGTTTGGGCTGTGCTGGCTGATATGGGAGACTGCGGTGCGCTGGTAATGCGTTTTCATCACGCCTGTGTTGACGGCTTTAGTATGAGCATAATTTTCAAGCAGCTTGAGGATTTTTACACTGCATTTGCAGCTGGAGAGATTCCACCCGAGCCTAAGAAACTTTATTCTGTAACAAAATATTTTGAAATTGAGAATGACTACATGAAGTCTGAAAAGCATGAAAACGACAAAAAGTTTTGGAAGTACGCTTTTAATCACCAGCGCAATTACAGTTTTCCTGCAGGCAAACGAGGCAGGCACGGCGATTGTGAAAGTCAATCAGTCGTACTTGCTGAAAATGAATATGAAGCACTGATGAACCTGTGTCATAGTGACGAATATTCGCTGCAATATCTGCTTATGTCAATTGCAGCACTTACCGTTTACCGCAAAACAGGTAAGGACAATTTCTGCATTTATTCTCTGACCCACGGCAGAACGAACTATGTTCTGAAGCAGACTGTCGGCTGTATGATGAATACCGTGCCGATTTTTTACGACATAGACACAAGCCTTACTATCCGTGAATTTTTTAAAAATCAGTATATGGTGTTCCTTGATACTCTTTCGCACGGCAGCTTTTCTATGAGTGAGCAGACGCCGCTTTCCTACAAGGAAGCAATAAGACATAAATTTAATTTCAATCACGCGTGGATGCTTTTCAGCGCGATGGATTACGGAAATATGACCGTAAAGTCCAAATACAAGCCTTGCATGCTGGGAACCACCAACAGTCCGTTCCAGTTTTACTGCTCCGTGTTGGAAGTCAAGGGCGAAATGGTAAAACTTGGTCTGAGATACCAAACTGATAAATTTACGCATGAGAAAATCGAGGAACTGCTGGATTTATTTTCAGATACAGTCAGAAAGGTTCTTGAAAACCCTGACGCAGTTATTTCGACACTGAGAGATTAATTAAATCTAATACTAATCTTCAATTAAAAAAGTACAGAAATCGAGCAAAAAACTTGCGTATATATTTTTGTGGAAGATTTTTGTCGTATTCTTATTACAGATTAGCATAAAAAGGAGAAATTTATTATGGAAACTGTAGATATTGTATTGGAAATTATCGAGAAAATTACAGGTATCGAGAAAGAAGAGATGAAAGAGAACATCGACATCAATCTGCTGGAAAGCGGTATTCTTGATTCGCTCTCAATAGTCTCGCTGCTGGCAGAAATATCCGAGCGAATAGGAAAGCGCATCACTGTCAAGCAGATGAAAATTTCAGATTTTGCCACAGTGACATCAATTGCCCAGGCTATTGACAATATTAAATAAATTTGCCTTATATTAATATTTAATACTATAAATGAGCAGATGTGTGAAATTGCACAATAAATCATAATTTATATTGGTTGGGCAGGGGCGTTGCCCCCGCACCCCCACGAAGGGCGCCGCCCTTGACCCCCAAGAGGACCTGCCCCCTTGGATTCCCATTGCAGGTGTTCTATTTTAGTGCTACTGTAAATTATGATTTATTTGTGCATTTTGCCACTTTTGCTCATTTATAATTTAATAGAAGCCTGCAATAGTAAAATGAAAATTTCTCACCTTGCTTACCCTGCATTGATAAAATAAATTCAATTTGTTGTGCTTTTGAAATATCCGCAGTGATTGCCGCTGCGGATATTGTTATTTTTACCGGTCAATAAAAAATTTCTGTATTTTTTTGAAAAACTATTGACATATTAAAATATGGTGGTATAATAAACACATGAATAAATGTTCATACGTAGAACGGAGGATATAACAATGGACGAATTTATAAATAATACTAATGATACCTGCGAAGAATACGAGTCCCACAGCGATTATGTGGGTCTGGTGCGGGAGGATATGTACGACATAGATCATATCTATGATTTGGCAGAGCTGTTCAAAATATTCGGCGATTCCACCCGACTGCGCATAATGTCCGCTTTGCTCAATCACGAGCTGTGCGTCTGCGATATTTCCGATGTGCTTGAGATGAACCAGTCCGCCATTTCACATCAGCTTCGAGTGCTTCGCACAGCCGGCTTGATTAAGGTAAGACGCTGCGGCAAATCGGCGTTCTATTCGCTGGATGACGACCATGTGCGCAAGATAATCGAGCTTGGCTTTGAGCATCTGGGGCATATTGACGAGGCGAAATAAAATCCTTGACTGAGGGAGGAATCATATATGGAAAAAATCAGATATACGCTTGTCGGTCTTGACTGCGCGGGATGCGCGGCAAAGGCTGAGGCGGCGGTTAATAAAGCTCCGTGGATAGAAAAGGCAACGGTCGATTTTATGAATAAGCGGCTCACTGTGGTGCTCAGCGACATAAATCCCAATGCCACCGAGGATATACAGCATATAGTTGACAGCGTGCTGGTGGGGGTTCAGGTTGTGGAATGTACGGACGAACCCGAAAACAAAGCACACAAGCATTCACATAAGCACGAACACGATAATGAACACGGTCACGAACACGGTCACGAACACGGTGGGAAAGCTTCCACAGTTATGATAGTCACCACAATAATCGCAGTGATCGCGCTGGCGACAGGTCTGGGCGCTAAGGCAATGCATTATGAAATTGTTTCGGCGGTGGCTTTTGCTGCGGCAATATTGCTCGCCGGATACGATGTTATAATCAACGGTGTGAAGTCGGTATTCAGACTTCGACTGGATGAAAGCGCACTTATGTCTATAGCCATGGTTGCCGCCGCCATTCTCGGCGAATTTTTTGAGGGCGCAATGGTTGCGATACTCTTCCGAATAGGCGAATGGCTGGAGGACGTCGCTGTGGACAACTCGCGTCAGAGCATCGAAAAGCTGGCAGAGATCCGCCCCGACACAGCCAATGTAAAGCGCGCCGCCGGAGTTGCCGTTGTGCGTGCGGAAGAGGTTGAAATAGGCGAAACCATTCTCATTCGCCCCCACGAAAGAATCCCGCTGGACTGCATAGTTATTGACGGCAATTCCACCGTTGACAGTTCGGCGCTTACCGGCGAATCGGTACCGATTGCAGCCGAGGTCGGCACAGAGCTGCTCAGCGGCATGATGAACGGCGACGGCTCGCTCACTGCCAAGACCACCAACAATTACGAAAATTCCGCCGCCGCACGAATTATCAGCCTTGTTACCGAAGCTTCGGAGAACAAAGGCAGCGCTGAGAAATTTGTCACACGCTTTGCTGTGATTTATACACCTATCGTAGTCGCGCTTGCCGTGCTGATAGCGGTAATTCCGCCGCTGCTCGGATTGGGCACTTTCCGCGATTTTGTTTTCCGCTCGCTCACGTTTCTGGTTGCGTCATGCCCCTGCGCTATCGTGATTTCAATACCGCTTGCTTTCTTCTCGGCAATCGGCGGCGCGTCAAAATTCGGCGTGCTGGTCAAGGGCGGCAATTTTGCGGAGCTGCTGGCTAAGGCGCGTGCAGTGGCGTTCGACAAGACCGGCACGGTGACAACCGGTAAGCCGCAGGTCAATCAGGTGCTTGCCGAGGACGGCTTTACCGCCGAGCAGGTTGCGTCAATGGCCGCCGCCGCCGAGATAAATTCCGTGCATCCCTACGCGCAGGCAATCAGAAATTACGCGGGCAATTCCGGCGAGGCTGTGAGATTTTCCGATTACTCCGAGATTTCAGGTCATGGCGTGCGCTGCAAAGCTCCTGACGGCAGACAGATCCTCTGCGGCGGCAGGAAGCTTATGAGTAAGTATGGCGTTGAGGTGCCGGAGGGAAAATCCGCGCAGGCTTATGTTGCGTATGACGGCAAACTTGCAGGTCGGATATATATAAGCGACACAGCTGCCGAGGGCGCGGAGGATACAATACGCGAACTTGAAAAACTCGGCTTTGCGTCGGTCACAATGCTGACAGGCGACGGAAAGGAAGCGGCTGAGAGCGTTGCAAACAGCGTGGGAATCAAGGATTTTCGCGCGGAGCTGCTTCCGGAGAACAAGGTCGAAGCTGTGAATGAAATAAAGGCGAAGGACGGAGTGACCGCGTTTGTCGGCGACGGTATCAATGACGCTCCCGTGCTGGCTGCCGCCGATGTCGGCATAGCCATGGGACTTGGCTCGGGTGCGGCTATTGAAGCGGCTGACATAGTGCTTTCGTCCAACAATCTCAGCGCACTGCCAAAAGCCGTCAGACATTTCCGCAAGGCTATGGGAATAATCAGATTCAACATAATCTTTGCGCTGGTAATTAAGGCATTCGTGCTGATACTGGCGGCATTCGGAATGGCTCCCATGTGGGCAGCTGTGCTTGCCGATGTAGGCGTGTGCCTGCTGTGCGTAGCGAATTCAGCCAGACTGATAAATCATAATTTATCTGATTGACGTCCACTCGCAAATCTTCGATTTTCTCGTTAGTTTTTTATGAGCTTCGCATTTTTCCTATTGCAAGTTTTTCTTGCACTTTAGCTTTGTGGTGGCTTTGCCCCCACGCCCCCACGATGGGCGCTGCCCCTCGACCCCGC
>JAQXFQ010000001.1 GCA_029005175.1 Bacillota bacterium | reverse complement strand
AATAGCTGCACCGTGTAGGACAAAACGGAATAGAAATATACAGGCTGAACGAATTATCGCGCGACAGAGAGAGTATTTTATTCTCATTTGTAATTGTTCTGCGGCTGAGATTGAGTTTCTTTTCCGATACCATGTAATCATCTCTGAAACGCCGCTCTGCCTCTTGCTGCCCCTGCTCATTGATAAGCATGCGCAGAAGCTTCATGGGGCGGATTCCCGTCAAAAGCCCCCACGGAGGATTGAAGCCTGTCAGCTCGATAAGCTGGCGGCAGAGCATTTGCGCTATGGTCAGCTCGCAGAAATTTTTATCCTCAGCTTCCTGCTCGGATATATTTGTATCGTTAAAAAACTCGCGTTCGCCCAATTTCAGCTTAGATGAAAGATACTGTCCTCGGCGGCAGACCTCGATTCTAAGGGCATTCGGGGCATTCGCTTCCTTTTCGTTCATCTTTTGATCGGGAAAAAACACCCTGCTCAGCTTTTCGTATTCATATCGCGAGTTTATTCCCTCGGTTAAAATATACATCGTTCGTCAACCTTTGTTTTTATTTTCATTAGCCTCTATCTGTCAATCATGACAAATCGCTGTATGGGCAATTTTGACATATTATTCGTGCTTCTTCAATGCGATCTTCTCGCTGTAAAATTTCTTGCAGTTCCGGCACAGAAGATAACTTAAAAAACCTGTGAAGTACCAGATTATATTCATAACAGTAATCACAGCTGATAACCTGATTAAGCACAGGACAAAATCTATCAGCATAATAATCCATTTTAACAGCCAATCTCCCTTAATAATCTTCCATCTTGAAATATGGGTTATGCTCTCGCTCATTGGAGAGCGTGGTGTGCATTTCGTGACCGGGATACACTAGATAATCCCCCGGCAGTGCCGCCAGCCTTTGCAGCGACTGATACATGCTGCGGTAATCTCCACCCGGCATGTCGGTGCGCCCTATGCACTCGCGAAACAGCGTATCTCCCGAAAAAATCAGACCTTCGGTGATATAACAGCAGCTTCCGCGCGAATGCCCGGGGGTGTGCATTACGGTGAATTCAGTCTCCCCCACCTTAAATTTTTCGCCGTCGAAAAATTTCTTGTCGGCCTCGGCATACTTAAATCTTCGCCCGAACAGCGCAGACACGTTTATATCGGAGTTTCCCAGACCATCGGCATCGTCCTCGTAAATCGAAATAGGCGCGCCTGTGAGGTCGCGGAATGCCGAAGCCCCCGCAACGTGGTCGAAATGGCAGTGCGTCAGCAGGATATAATCAAACGCATCCTTACCAACCAACTCAACGGCGGCGCGAAGCTCATCGGTCATCTCTCCCGGGTCAACGACAGCGCAGCGACCCGTCTTTTCGTCCTGATAAATATAGCAGTTAGTCCCCATAGGACTTACTGAAAATCTTTTCACTCTCATTGGGTGCAGCTCCTTATTTTCTCGGTTTCTTGAGTTCGTCGGAATCCAAAATTATTGTCACGGGACCGTCGTTGAGCAGTTCAACCTTCATGTCCGCGCCGAACTCCCCTGTCTGCACGTTCTTAATTCCGTATTCATCACGCAGGAGTTTCACAAAATGCTCATACAGCTCATTCGCCTCGGCGGGCGGTGCGGCGTTAGTGAAGCTTGGGCGGTTGCCTCGGCGGCAGTCGGCATACAGCGTAAACTGCGACACCACGATAACCGAGCCGCCTATGTCGGCAAGCGACAGATTCATCTTGTCATTCTCATCGCAGAATATCCGCATACCCGCCGTCTTTTTCGCCAGAAGCTCCGCATCCTCCACGGTATCGCCTTCACCCGCACCGAAAAGAATCAGAAAGCCCTGCTCTATTTTACTTTTTACCGCCCCGTTTATCGTAACCGAAGCATACTTAACACGCTGAATCACTGCGCGCATAATGATCGCCTCCAACAGTATATTTTATTATTTCCGCAAACCGGCTGTCTGTGTGCTACAAACAGCCGGTTTGCAGAATTAAAATTCACTGCTTTTCTGCCAGTCTGTCGTGCTGCGCCTTAATTGCCTGAAAACTCTCATCGCTTATGATATGTTCTATGCGGCAGGCGTCCTTAACGGCGATTTCAGGCTTCACTCCCAGCAGCATGAAATATTCCGATATAGTGCGGTGGCGCTCATACATCCTGTCAGCTATCTCAAATCCAGCGTCGGTCAGTGTAATGATGCCGCTGTCATCCACCTGTATGTAGCCGTTTTCGCGCAGATTTTTCATAGCCACACTGACGCTGGGCTTTGAAAAATTCAGCTCGTTTGCAATATCTATCGAGCGCACAGATCCCTTGCGCTCCTGAAGTATCAATATAGTTTCCAGATAATTTTCAGCAGATTCTCTTATATTCATAATATTAATTCACGCTCCCCCTGACAGAAAAGTTTTATAGTTATGATTATACACTGTTTTTGTGTGGATTACAACAGCAAATTTATTTGAAATACCTATTTTTCAGCACACAAAAGGAGACATTTCACATAAAGCTGGAAATGTCTCCGAATAATGGTTTAATTTTTACTTACATCTTGATTCTACTGCTTTTTTCTCTTGAAAATCATAATAACCGCAATCGCCGCCGAGGCTGAAAGAATCATCAGCACAATCCACACCACAGGGTTAAAGCTGTCGCCCGTACCCGGCGTATTATTTTGCAGTTCTCCGCAAACCGTGCATTGGCCGTTTACAAAATTGTGCCCCAGCTTAGAGCCTACCTCAGTGCGTGTGTCCTTCACGCCGCAGCCATTGTCGCAGTCGGCGGTCTCAGTGCCGTCCTCCGTGCAGGTTGCGTTGTTGTTTGAAACGTAATTTGTAAACTTATGCTCCAGCTTAGAGCCTGCCTCAGTGCGTGTGTCCTTCACGCCGCAGCCATTGTCGCAGTCGGCGGTTTCAGTGCCGTCCTCAGTGCAGGTCGCGTTGTTGTTTGATACGTAATTTGTAAACTTATGCCCCAGCTTAGAGCCTGCCTCAGTGCGGGTGTCCGTCACGCCGCAATTGCGGTCGCAGTCGGCGGTTTCAGTGCCGTCCTCCGTGCAGGTCGCGTTGTTGTTTGATACATAATTTGTAAACTTATGCCCCAGCTTAGAGCCTGCCTCAGTGCGGGTGTCAGTCACGCCGCAATTGCGGTCGCAGTCGGCGGTTTCAGTGCCGTCCTCAGTGCAGGTTGCGTCGTTGTTTGAAACGTAATTTGTGAAGCTGTGCGCTCCGGCACTGTTCTCCCGCTCCTCGCTGCAAATTGAGCACACCTGACGGTGGCTGGTTTCATCATACTCCCACTGCCAGTCGTGATCACAGAAATGCACCGTAGCACTATTGTTCCATGTAACATAGTTATAACCGCTAATAGTCTTCCATCTTGTTTCAGAGCCTTTATAATATATATCGGTCAAGCCGCTGCAACCATTAAATGCATAGCTGCCAATAGAAGTGACAGAACTACCGATGTTTACGCTTGTCAAGCCGCTGCAATCAGTAAATGCATGGCTGCCAATAGAAGTGACAGAATCAGGTATGTTTACGCTTGTCAAGCCTCTGCAACTCTGAAATGCAGCGCTGCCAATAGAAGTGACAGAATTACCGATAGTTACGCTTGTCAAGCCGCTGCAACCATCAAATGCACAGTTGCTAATAGAAGTGACAGAATCAGGTATGGTTACGCTTGTCAAGCTGCTGCAATGAGTAAATGCCCATTCTCCAATAGAAGTGACAGAAGCAGGGATAATGTATTCTCCTGTCTTTCCTGCTGGATAAGAGTGCAAGAAGCTCTTGCTTTTATTAAATAGTACTCCATTTTCGCTTACATATGCCGAATTGTTTTCATCTACATTGATATTTGTCAAGCTGCTGCAAAAAGAAAATGCACCGCGGCTAATAGAAGTGACGCCGCTGCCTATTACCGCTGATGTTATTTGTGCCCTGTAGCTATGCCACGGAACAGAGGATAAGGTTGAATAGTTATCCATAGCTCCGCTGCCGCTTATGGTGAGCAGACCTGCGTCGTCGAGCGTCCATGTCACGCCTGTGCCGCAGGTGCCGCTGGCTACTTCCGTACTCAGTGCCATTATCCCACCCGCGTTACTGTCGGAGGGGGTTACATCTGACGATGAAACCGAATCTGTAGGCGAAACAGACTTATCGCCTGCGCTCGAAAAGGCGAAAAACGGCACACTGATTGCCGTCAGCCCAACCGCCGCCGCCAATGTGAGCGGAAGCAGCTTTGACTTTTTGAGAAATTTCCGCGTTTGTGCTTTCATTTTACAAACAGCATCTCCTTGTGAATTTTTTTGAATTGCCGAACCTCAGAGCAATATTTACAAAATATTGCCAATATATTTAAAATTATACACTATTTTTTAAGATTTGCAATAGTGAATTTATATAATTAAAAAATAAATATCGCAAAAGGTTCAAATAAAATCCCGTCAACAATCCATAAATTCACCCGAAAGCTATCATTTAAAATACATATAAAGTCTGCATTGCAGCATGCCGTTGTACAGCTTGCGCTCCTTGTCGCACTTGCGCCCGAAGTGCTTCTCGAACTCCTCGTCGGGCGTGATAATGGCGTAACTCCAGCCCTGACGACGCTCGAATCTCTCGCCCATCGTCCGGTAAATCTTACGCGCGCTCTCCACATCCAGCAGTCGCTCGCCGTACGGTGGATTGCACACCACAACGCCCTTTTCGCCGTCAGGCTTGAAGTCGGCAATATCCCTGCGCTCGAATCTGATTCGCTTGGACATGCCCGCCTTATAGGCATTGTCACGCGCCAAATCAATAACGCTTCCGTCTATATCATAGCCGCATGCGCTGAATTCCGCGTCACGCTTAATTAAATCCTGTGCGCGTTTGCGCTCCTCCTGCCACACCTTCGGCGAAATCGTGCGCCAGTTCTCGGCAGAAAATGTTCTGCGCAGACCGGGGGCAATATTCAGAGCCTTCATTGCCGACTCTATGAGGATAGTTCCCGAGCCGCAGCAGGGGTCGATAACATGCGAATAGCTGCGCACGAACGCAATATCTGCTATAGCCGCCGCAAGAGTTTCCTTTATCGGGGCAATCGCTCCGTTTGGACGGTAGCCGCGCTTGTGCAGACCCGCGCCCGAGGTATCCAGCATCATAAGCACGTTGTCTTTCATTATCAGAAACTGAATCTGATGCAGCGCGCCTGTTTCCTCAAACCAACTGAGCGAATATTTCGATTTAAGCCGCTCGACCACGGCTTTTTTAATAATCTTCTGACAGTCGGGCACCGAATGAAGCTTTGAATTGAGCGAGCTGCCCTTGACGGGAAATGCGTCAGCCTTGCCTATCCAGCGTTCCCACGGCAGAGCTTTCGTTTTTTCAAAAAGCTCATCGAATGTATATGCGTTAAACCTGCCCATTACAATGCATATTCTCTCGGAATAGCGACAGCCGAGATTTGCACGCACGAGCATATTTTCGTCTCCCTCAAACAGAACACGGCCGTTCTCAGCCGCTACATTTTCCGCGTCCATGCGGCGAAGCTCTCCCGCAGCCAGTCCCTCAAGACCCAGCAGGCAGGGTGCCGCCATCAATATCTTATCGCTTATAGCAATTACCACCTTTAGATAAATTAGTGAATAGAGAATAAATAATAGTGAAAAGTGAATAGTTATAGGAAGGGCTGCGCCCTTGGAATATATAAATGAATTTTCTACTATGCTTTTCCTTAATTTTCGATTCTTACAAACGAGCCTTTGGCGATCGGCTCACCTGTGTAGGGAATTTTTACCGTCATTGTCGCATGCGGTGCGGATTGTATCGCATTGCCCGCCTCGTCGTACATTTCGCTCACCTTTATCGTGAACGGCTGCGCTTTCGGCGGCATTATGTCCAAAGTATCACCTATGCAGAACTTATTGCGCTGGCTCAGTATCATCATTCCGTCGCGGCAGTCTTCCACCATACCCGCAACCTTGAATTCCCGCACATAGCCGCCGTTGCTGAGAACCTGACCCGGCTCGGTGCCGAGATAAAAGCCTGTGGAATATTCCCTGTGGCTGACCTTGCGAAGCTCCTCCATAATGATTTCCGACGGCTTGTAGTCGGGCGAGGGATTGGCATAATACCCGTCAATCGCCTGACGGTATGCATTAGTCACCGCCGCCGTGTAATATGCCGACTTCGCCCGCCCCTCAATTTTAAATGAAGTAATTCCACATTCGACCAGCTTGGGGATATATTCTATCATGCACATATCGCGTGAGTTGAGAATGTGCGTGCCCTTGTCCTCAAATATCTCAAATTTCTGCCCCTCTCGGTGCTCCTCGGTGAGGTAATACTTCCAGCGGCAGGGCTGGGCGCAGTCTCCGCGGTTTGCGTCGCGCCCGGTCATATAGCTGGAAAGCAGGCAGCGTCCCGAGAACGAAACGCACATTGAGCCGTGAACGAACGCCTCGATTTCCAAATCTCCAGGAGTTTTGGCGCGCAGCTCGGCAATCTCGTCAAAGCAAAGCTCACGGGCAAGCACCACTCGCGACGCTCCCATATTATAGAATTCGTTTGCAGTCGCATAGTTGGCTATGCCCGCCTGAGTTGAGATATGCACATGCACCTTTGGCGCGTATTTCTGAGCCATGCGCATTACCCCTATATCGGCAATAATGAATGCGTCAACTCCCGCCGCCTGCGCCCTTTCGAGAAATTCGGGAAGCTGATTTATTTCATCGTTGCGGGGAATCGTGTTGCAGGTCATGTAGACTTTGACTCCGCTTTCATGGGCGATTTTTACACCATCGACAAGCTGCTCGTGATTGAAATTATTCGCCCCCGCGCGCATTCCGAACATCGTCCCCGCAAGATACACTGCATCCGCACCGTACATAACGGCGCATTTCAGCCGCTCGATGTCGCCGCTCGGAGCGAGAAGCTCAACACTCGAAAAATTGTTGCTTATATCTGACATACATGGAGTTTCCTTCCGTTAAAATACATTTTTAAATCAGCATAACATCAATTAGCGATTATGTCAATTATTTTGCGCGAATCAAGGCGGGCTTTTCATTATAATTATTATTTAAGATTATTATTCACAGTATTTGCCAATTTTTTCAAGCGTCTTGCCGCTGTCACACAGCCGTCGATTATCACAACTATACCGCCGTTTATAAGCGACACGCCAAGTGCATTTAACGGCAAAAGCAAATTCTCGATGGAACTTAATGCACAATAATTAGCATAATCATACTGATAATCAATCTCACAATTCAAATGATAAATTAAACAATATTTATCCCTTTGTTCAATAAACCACATATAATCTCTTACCAGCAAAGCAATTCCAACTGCTATGAAAATACAGCCGAAAATCATCGCCGCAACACGATAATATCTGAAGTTTTTTACATTTGGAACACAGTACTTGTGAATTAAAATAAACATAACGAGTATCGCAATCAGCCCCAGAAACCACCATCCTAAGTCAACTACCGAGAAAAATTGTTCTGCAAATTGACCCAAAATCTGACCAATAATTTTAAATATAAACATAACGGAAAAAATTATAATCAAGCAAACTACGAACAAACCCACTTCCTTAAAGTGTTTAACCAAATAGTAAATTATTGCTAATGTTCCCAAAGTCTCCAATGGATTATTGTTATTATTGTTATTGTTATTATTTCTTCCCATTATAAAATCACCTTTCTGTAACCATTTTACTTGACCATATAATCCTTCTCATTTTCAGAATACTTTTCATAATCCACTCTGAAAAGCCGCTCTCCGCCTGTCTTTTTTGCGCCGCTGAAGGCTATATGACCGACGAAACCGACATAGTTTATTGTCATGTCCCTGTTTACAGCGAAAATATCGGAATATTCCCGCTCCGTAGGCTTTGCTCCATCACCGAAGGTAAAGCCCTCACGTTCTGCGTCCCGCAGAAAACGCCGACCGATTTCTTCATTCGCAAGACGGACGTAAACCCGCCCTTTAAGCCTGAGCAAATCTGCTATTTTTCTCTGATTTTCTGACTTTGCGCTTTTTTGGGTTTTACTTGTGAGTTTCATAATAATTTAATTCCTTTCTTTTCTCCTTAAAGAGCGCAAAAAGTCCTATCGTTGACGACAGGACTTAAAATTCATATTTTCCCATCGTCCAAGCATTAGCACCTTACCGTCCGGCAGGTTGCTGTGCGGTCAACGAGCTTGTCTCTCGCGCACTCTTTATAGGTTATTGTGTGATTTATTGTAACACATCGCAGTCAATATGTCAAGCATTTCCTTTACAATTTTATTATGTTTTATCACCATCAAACTAACAGCTCTGATTTTTGAGTTTCATTTAATTTAATGATTTAACCATTGTTAAAAGCAAATAATAAATTTACCATAAGTTTACCAAAAATAAAGATTAAATATAGGTAAAACAGAAAAAATAAGAATTAGGTAATAATAATTTATGGCATAATGTTGAAATAATCGGATATGTAAGCTATAATATTTGAAAAGAATTGCATGTGAATTCGGTTTGGTCTGCCCGCAGGCTGTTATTCCTAATTCAGTATGCAAATATAATAATGTTGGGAGAGAAAATCCTATGTTGACAGATTTTATGCCTGTTGTAGGTGCCGGATTAGCTGAAAGCAAGGGCATGCTCATGGCTGTTGTCACAGCCTCCGGTATTCTTATCGTTTTCCTGATTCTGGTTCTGCTCATCTTCATTTTCTATGCTTACGGCGGAATATTTCAGGCTGTAACCGCATCAGGCGAAAAGAAGAAAGCTGCAAAAGCCGCCGCAGAGGCTGCCAAGGCCGCATCGGAGAAATCGGCTGACGCTGAGCCCACACCTGCCGCAGAGCCGGCCGACGGTGAAATTCCGGGCGAAATAATCGCAGTTATCGCCGCCGCAGTCGCTTCAATGAGCGATGGCAAGAATTATATCGTAAAGAAAGTCAAGCGCGCTCCTGTCAGCGGACGCTCTGCATGGGCTGCATCGGGTATATTTGAAAATACACGCCCCTTTTAATAAGGAAACGCTGAACCCGGACAAGTTGATTTTTATTTTTGAAAGGTGGTTACCGCATGGAAATTTTAACTTCCATCTGGGATTCTATTCTCAGTATTCTTCATGATTCCGGTCTTTTGCAGTTGTTCATCGGCGACGGCTGGCAAAATGCCGTGATGATCGTTATTGCCTGTTTTTTGCTGTATCTGGCAATCGGCAGGCAGTTCGAGCCTTTGCTGCTCCTCCCTATCGCATTCGGTATGCTTTTGGTAAATCTGCCGCTCTCGGGCGTCATGGATGTTCCCACCACGGAGCTGATTCCACTGGCCAAAGCTTCGGCTACGGAAATAGCCAAATACGGGCAGATAGTCATGCCGGACGGTCAGACTTATGTTGAGGTTGCGCACTCCGGCGGTCTGCTTTATTACTTATACCTCGGCGTTAAGCTGGGTATCTATCCCCCGCTTATCTTCCTCGGCATCGGCGCTATGTCCGACTTTGGTCCGCTGATTGCAAACCCGAAGAGCTTTATCCTCGGTGCTGCGGCTCAAATAGGTATCTTCTTCACCTTCTGCGGTGCTATCCTCCTCGGCTTTGATGCCGCTGTTGCAGGTTCTATCGCTATCATCGGCGGTGCTGACGGTCCTACCGCTATTTACGTTACATCCAAGCTGGCACCTGATTACCTCGGTCCTATCGCAGTTGCGGCTTACAGCTATATGGCTCTCGTTCCAATCATTCAGCCGCCTATCATGCGCGCGCTCACAACCAAGAAGGAACGCTCCGTCGTGATGTCTCAGCTCCGCACTGTTTCCAAGACAGAAAAAATCATGTTCCCGATCATCGTTACGATTATCGTTGCTCTCCTTCTCCCCTCTGCGGCTCCGCTGGTTGGTATGCTCATGCTGGGCAACCTCATGCGCGAAAGCGGCGTAGTAAAGAGAATTTCCGACGCTGCTCAGAACGAGCTTATGAACATTGTCACTATCTTCCTCGGTGTAACAGTCGGTGCTACCGCCAGAGGTTCTGTATTCCTCAAGCTGGAAACACTTGAGATTATAGGTCTCGGTCTTGCGGCATTCTGCCTCGGCACTGCATTCGGCGTTATCTTCGGTAAGATTATGTATTGGGCTACAGGCGGCAAGGTCAACCCGCTCATCGGTTCTGCCGGTGTTTCCGCTGTTCCTATGGCGGCTCGTGTATCCCAGAAGGTCGGTCAGGAAACCAACCCCACCAACTATCTGCTGATGCATGCGCTCGGTCCGAACGTTGCAGGCGTTATCGGTTCTGCTGTTGCAGCCGGTGTTCTGCTCGCAATCCTCGGCAAGTAAAATACAATCATTGCGCTTCGGTGAATTTTCATCGGAGCGCATTTTTATTTTGCTATGCAAATATTCCATTGCAATCATCACATACATCTGATATAATTTTAAGAAAACAATTCAAATAACAAGGTGATTTTTATATGAGCAAAGCTATGATTGCCATGAGCGGCGGTGTTGACAGCTCGGTTGCCGCTTTTCTTACATTGCAGCAGGGGTATGAAGTTATCGGAGCGACAATGAAATTATTCGACAAGGACGACATAGGAATTCAGGAAAAAACCTGCTGTTCACTGGATGACGTTATGGACGCAAAAAGCGTATGCGCGCGGCTCGGCATCGACCACTATGTGTTTAATATGAAGGATGAGTTCGCAGCCGATGTCATGCGCCGTTTCGCCGAAACATACCGCGATGGTGCTACGCCGAATCCATGTATTGACTGCAACCGCTATATAAAGTTCGGCGGGCTGCTTCGACGTGCGGAACAGCTTGACTGTGACTACATCGTTACAGGACATTACGCATCAATCGAATTCGACAAGGCTTCAGGGCGTTATCTGCTCAAAAAGGCGGCGGATAACGCTAAGGATCAAACCTATTTTCTTTATCCGCTGAATCAGCATCAGCTATCCAGGACGCTCTTCCCTCTGGGAAAGCTGACTAAACCCGAGGTTCGGGCTATTGCAGAGAGCAATCAGTTTATAAATTCCCGCAAGCACGACAGTCAGGACATCTGCTTTGTACCCGATGGTGATTATGTCAAATTCCTCGAGGGATATTTCGGTGAAACATGTCCATGCGGCAATTTTGTAGATAAGGACGGCAATATAATCGGTCAGCACAAAGGCACCATACGATATACTATAGGTCAGCGCAAGGGACTGGGCATGGGTTTCAACAAGCCTATGTATGTCTGCGCAAAGGACGTTGCAAAGCGCACGGTTACGCTGGGAGACAACGAGGATTTATTCAGCACACAGGTCAACGCATCGGACGTTACAATGATTGCATACGAAAAGCTCGACCGCCCTATCAGAGTCACCGCCAAGGTGCGCTACAGTCAGCGCGAGGAAAAGGCGATACTCGAGCAGACCGGCGATAGGGAAATTCATCTGGAGTTTGAAAATCCGCAGCGCGCGGTTGCTCCCGGTCAGGCTGTCGTGTGCTACGAGGATAATGTAGTTGTGTGCGGCGGCACAATAGTGTAACAAAAAATATTCATATATATGGCATTTATTTTTCATCAATGCGGTATATTATAAATACGGTTAATTATAAGGACGGTGAATGATTTTGGCAAAATTTAAGTTATTCAGAAAAAACTCTGTATTTTCACAAGCGTTTGCGCTGATTACATCGGCGGCTATACTGCTGTCAATGGCTGTATCCTGCGGAAATAATAAGGATTTTACACAGCCTAAAACAACCCTGACAATCATGTGCTGGAACGATGACTTTCGCGATATGATGGAGAAATATTTTATTCCCCGCAATGAGGAACTAATGGAAAATGTTGAGATAAAATGGATAAATGAGGAAATTGTGACCTATGCCGACAACGTAGAAAAACGACTGGACAACGGCGAAGCTATTGATATATTTGTAGGCAATGACGACATGGCGCCGCGATTTGCAAACAACGCAAATACTGCGGCTCTGAGCGAGCTTGGCATTACAGAGGCGGATCTCGCCGGTCAGTACACATACACCCGCGTGCTTGCTTCTGATGCAAATAAAGTGCAGAAAGGCTCGGCAATTACCGCTGAACCGGGAATAATTATTTACCGAACTGATTATGCGGAAAAATATCTGGGTATAACCAATCAGGAAGAAATGCAGGAGCTTCTCTCCTCGTGGGACACTTTTCTTTCCGTTGCACAAACTCTCAACGAAAAGTCCAATGGCAAAGTAAAGATGCTTACAAACAGTTCAGAGCTTTGGATGTCGGTAGAATCTGCTATGACAGGGCTATGGATGTCCGACGGCAAGCTGGACGTGTCAGAGGATACTATCTCAAGGTGGCTGAATTATATCAATGATTTAGGCAAATGCAGCGCATTCTGCGGCTCAAAGGTTATGAGCGACGATTGGTACAGCGCAGTCAGCGACGGTGTTTTCTGCTTCTTTTCTGCTCCGTGGCTGAATAAAAATGTATCCTCACTCAATGCCGACACAAACACTATATTCTCCACCGCCAAAAATAACGGTCAGTCCTTTGGCAAATGGAAAACCTCACTCGCACCCAACGGCTTTGTTTACGGCGGCAGTTGGCTGTATTCCTCGATAAATTCACAAAACAAGCAGCTCGCAGGCAAAATTATAAAGAAGTTCACCTGCGACCCGGAATTTATGCGCGTTTTGGCTCTGGGCAATATGGAATATGTAAACAACCGCTCTGCAATTGCAGAGTTGTCACAAATCGGAATCGAAAATCCTCTTTTCGACGGGCTGGACGCATTTTCGGTATACAGCAACGCCGCCGAAAGTATGGAAATCTCCCTGCCTACAGTTTACGACAGCACGATAAGCCAGCTGCTCTACAATCAGGCGATCCAATACAAAAACAACAAGGTGACGCTCGAAGAAGCATCGTATAATTTCCGTTACAATGTATGGAAAAAGTACAAAAACATCACCGAAAAGCCTGAACCAATTGAATAAAATAGTTAAATTTTCTTAACTAAAATTAAAAATTGTTATCAATATGTGTGCAACAGGTTACAGTATATTAATAATCTTTGACAATTTTCAATTGTTATGATAAAATAATTTCGTAATTTATATGAGGATTCATTATTTGATTCCATCAGCTTACGCTGATTGCCGCCATGCGCGGCGGTCATAATTTAAACAAAGGAGAGATTATTATGGCTTACAAAGGTCTGTGCCTTGGCTGCATGAGTCCCAAAGGCGACGCCGTTGAATGTCCAAAATGCGGTTACGTTGAGGGTACTCCGCAGGTGCTTCCATATCTCGAACCCGGAACAGTGCTTCATGATAAATATATTATAGGCAAAAGACTTTTGACAAACGGTGAGGGTGTCACATACATCGGCTTTGACACATCTACCAATAAAAAGGTTACAGTGAGAGAATATCTCCCCAAAACGCTTTGCTCCAGAGTCAAGGGAAACGACAGCATAATCATTGCCCCCGGCAACAAGCTGGTTTTTCAGGACTATATGCAGGATTTTATGGAAATAGGACGAGCCGTTGCAAAGCTTTCTAATCTTCCCTCCATAGTGCCCATAGTGGATATGTTTGAGGCAAATCAGACAGCATACATCGTTTACGAATACATCGACGGCAAGCCGCTTTCTGAAATAGTTAAACGCGCCCGCAGGCTCACATGGGAAGAAGCGCGTCCGCTCTTTATGCCGCTCATTTCCACTGTGATTTCCGCGCACTCCATAGGACTGGTGCATTTCGGCATTTGCCCCGAAAATATAATTATGACACGCAACGGCACTCTCAAGCTCACTGCTTTCGGAAATCCCGATGCACACTTGGCAGAAACCGAATTAACTCCGGAGTTTTACGAGGGCTACAGCGCAATCGAGCAATATTCCCTTGAGGGCAAAAAGGGCAAGTGGACTGATGTTTACGCTATGAGCGCGGTCTTATTCTATGCACTCACCGGCAAGCGTCCGCCCGACGCCGTATCCAGAGCATATGAGCCGCGTCTGAACATGCCGTCAGATGTTGCCAAAAATATTCCCACGCACGTTGTCACCGCGCTCGCCGGCGGTTTGCAGGTCAAGGCCGGCAGCAGAACACAGACTATGGAAGAACTGAAGGAACAGCTCAACAATCCTGTACCGCGCCAGCCTGAGCCACGCCCTGTGGTCAAGAGCACCCCGTCTGCGGAAAGCTACAGCGCAGCCGTAGCCGCTGCGGCAGCTTACAGCGAAAGACAGGATTATGCACCCGAGCCTCCCACACGCACAGTTTCTCAAAGAAGTGAGCCAAGACGCGCGCCGCAATCGCAGGGCAAAAGCGTAAACAGTGTCTCCAACAAAGATGACGAGATTTCACCCTACAAGTATGGCATTATGTCGGGACTTATAGGCTTTGTGGTGCTCGGTATTATCGCACTGGTGTGTATCAATTTCTTTGTTATCCCATTGCTAAATAAAAACAATACGGATAATACTAATCCCCCCGATATGTATATAAGCACATCATCTGACAATAACTCAGAGCCAAAGGTTCTCTACGAGGTTCCCAATCTGGTGAATAAAGAGTGGAGCAAGGTAAACGGCAATTCTAAATACGGCAACTTTGACATTATGCTCACCGGCGAAGAATACAGCGACACTATAGCTGAGGGGCGCATAATATCACAAACTGTTGCAGCGGGATCTGCTGTGCCGAAGAATACACCTATCGGCGTTACGGTAAGCCTTGGAGCAAAGATGCGCGTGGTTCCAAACATCATCGGCATGACAGTAAGTCAGGCTTCGGCTGAACTTGAAAAGGCCGGTCTTACACTTGGCGATCAGGCTGAGGAATACAGCGACACATATGATATGGGTCGCATTATCAGACTTAACGGCACAAAAGTAGGCAACAAAATTCAGGCAGGCAGCGCGATAAACGTCGTTGTAAGCCTTGGTGCCGAATAAACTTTCAAACTATAGCGAAAAAACCGTATATTCACTTGAAATTTAAAAGTGAATATACGGTTTTTGGTTTGTTAAATTAAAAAATAATTATTCGTCTATGAAAAGCACTCCCAAAGTGTTCGGTCCGCAGTGGGTATAAATCGTACAGCCCGCCTTGGTTACGAGTACCTCATCAAATTTGCCCGTGGCTTTAACCTGATTTACAGCGTCATTTACTACCTTCATATCATCAAATGTGTGTGTTATAAACGCGCGTCTTTTGACAACTCTCGGAGAGGCATCCAGACGGTCTTTGATATACTGCGGCACCACCTTGTCGATATTGCCGCGGTACTTCTTTCCGACCGACATTTTACCGTCGACCACCTCAATGCATGGTTTGAGTTTAAGCAGATTTGCGCCCAGTGCGGCAACACCCGAACATCTGCCGCCTTTCCAGAGAAACTCCAGAGTGTCGATAACGAAGCTGGCACGAACCTTTGGCACAATTTCAGCAATTGCAGCTGCAATTTCCTGCGCGCCCATTCCGCTCGCAATCATATCGCCCGCCGCCATTATCTCAAGGAGTATGCCGGTGGATAAATTTGCCGATTCGATTACGTATACGTTATTCATGCCCTCAGCAGCGATACATGCGTTATTATATGCTGCGGAAAATCCCGAGCTTATGGTAAAAAACAGAATATCATAGCCTGCTTCCGTCCATTTTTTGAACAATTCCTCATACTCTGCCGGCGACGCTGCGGCAGTTTTGGAAAGCTTTCCGGTGGATTTGTAATAATTGAAAATATCATTTGTCTTTATATCCACACCGTCACGGAAGCTCTTATCTCCAAGATTTACTATGAACGGATGAACTTCAATATCATATTTTTCTTTGATTTCGGTGGAAAGATCACATGTAGAATCTGCTATAATTTTGATTTTATTTGCCAATTTTGATCATTGCCTTTCTTTTTTAACATAGTGTAGTTTGAAAATACTGATGTCTTAAGGATACATCAATATGCTTCAAATGTCATTTGTCCATTGATTGCGTTAATTATCATTGCACGAAGAATATCATATTATATGCAACTGAGCAGACACAGAACAAATATCCCGCAGCCACTACCAGCATATACAAAATGCCCGAAACAAAATTCAACTTTTTCTTTTTGTTCAGAACATTTATGCCGGCGCAAAGCATCGCCGTACCTATGGCAAGAATTACAGCGATGTTGCCAAATGCCATCGAAGCCTCAACGGGTCTGCCTATATTGAGTAAAATGTAATATCCCACAACGCAAAGACTGAGTGCCAATATTGTCCAAATATTTACCTTTTTCTTCGCGTCAATTCTTGCAAATATCAGGGCTATACCCATCAATGCCATGATTATAAAAATCGCAAGGCTGAGCATGATGAAAATTCTCATAATGTTTATGTCAAGCAGTGATTTCTCGCTGCCTCCGAACATTGATGACTTAACGAGATATGCCCATGCGTTTTTATCCTGCGGATTTGTAAATACCGAAAGAAGCTCGTCAACAGAGAATGATAAAAATTTTCTGTCCAAGTTTAAATTTGCGCTGTTTGCCGAAATATCGTTTGCAAGAGACAGCAGCCCGGTGCTCTTGCCGGACATGGCGTTTCTGACAGGATAAGCAAAGCTGAGCGCTGTCCATATTGCCAGTCCCAACGCAGCCTGAATGATGTTTGCAATCATATTTATCGCCTGCTTGCGTTTGAATACCCTTACAATGTTGATTATGACAAGTACAAAAACAACAGGCAAAAATACAAATGCCCTCAGGTCGGTCATAACTGCCAGACCAAGACAAACGCTCATTAATACAAAGTTGTAGCCATCAGTAAAATTATTCCATCTGGAAAGATAAAGCATGGTGAACATAAGCAGCATAGTGAGCAGCATTGTAGGACTAAGCTCACCGCCTGCCATAATCAGACCCGGGTGGAAAGCTATAATTGATACACCTATATACGTTGCTGTGTCGTTGACCTCAAGCTCGCATAAAATATAATGCATTATAATCACGCATACCACGCCGAAATACTCATTTACCAAACGCACGATCTCCATAGGTGACGAAGCTGTAAAGCTTATCATCCCGGCAAGCGAAGACAGTACCGAGGCTACAACATAATACAGCGGCTGCGCAACATCCGGCAGGGTCATTTCTGTATTCATAGTCTGAATTATCTCATAGACCTCGCCGCCATACGCCGCCTGCGCTGTAACCATTATATAGTACAGCCTTACTACTATCGCCACAAATAAAATCGTGTGTACAATGCGCTTTTCGTTAGTAGTTCCCTGCCAAGCGGAATAAGCCAGCGAAATCATCAATAGAACAATAATCGATACACTGAACCATTTGAGCACGGTCACACCGAAAAGATACTGCACTACACGAAGCAATGCATAGCCTAAAATCATAAATACGGCCATCCACATATACGCCCAGTTATTAAT